>NZ_JBVIQN010000001.1:0-467229 GCF_055577005.1 Streptomyces sp. NPDC033221
CGCACTCCCCCTAGCTCTTCGAGCAGGGGGGACCCCCAAGCGCACGCACCGAACGCCGCTCCGTCCCCCACGGAGATCCATCAGAAACGCCCTAGTCGGCCCCCTCCCTGTACGCCGCGGCCTCCTCCAGGTCCAGCCGCTTCAAGAGCACCCGCATCATCTCGTCGTCGATCCGCCGCTCGT
Organism: Streptomyces sp. NPDC033221; assembly: GCF_055577005.1. NCBI lineage: Bacteria > Bacillati > Actinomycetota > Actinomycetes > Kitasatosporales > Streptomycetaceae > Streptomyces > Streptomyces sp. NPDC033221. The sequence goes on from NZ_JBVIQN010000001.1 coordinate 184, forward strand.
CCCGCAGCCGTACGAACACCTTGCGCTCCGCGTCGATCATTTCCCGCGCCAGCCGCCGGTACGTGTCGTCCGCCGACTCCCCCGTCACCTCGTCGACCGTGCCCAGCCGCTCCCACACCGCGTTGCGCCGCCGCTCCATGACCGTACGCAGCCGGTCGGCCAGCGGCCCGGGGAGCGCGTTGCGCCCGTCCTCCAGCAGCTCGGTCAGCCGCTGCTCAGCGGCCCGCGACGCCTCGTTCTGCGCCTGCGCCTCGGCGAGCGTCTCGCCCCGTACGTCCCGCGCCGGCAGCCGCAGCGCGCGGATCAGGGGCGGCAGCGTCAGGCCCTGTACGGCGAGCGTGCCGATGACGGTCGTGAAGGTCAGGAAGAGCACCAGGTTGCGCGCGGGGAACCCGTCGCCGGAGTCCTGGACGGTCACCGGGATCGAGAAGGCGATGGCCAGCGACACCACACCGCGCATCCCGGCCCACCCGACGAGCACGGGCGCCTTCCAGTCCGTACCGGGCTCGCGTGCGCGGATACGTTCCGACAGCACCCGCGGCAGGAACGTCGCGGGGAAGACCCACACGAAGCGCGCGAGCACCACCACCAGGAAGACCACGACCGCGTACCAGGCGGCCTGCGCGCCGCTGAACTCCCCGAGCCCGCGCAGGACGACCGGCAGCTGGAGACCGATCAGCGCGAACACCGTCGACTCCAGTACGAAGGAGACCATCTTCCACACCGCCTCCTCCTGGAGCCGCGTCTCGAAGTCGACCTGCCAGGAGCGGTGCCCGAGGTAGAGCGCGACCACGACGACCGCCAGCACACCGGACGCCCCGAACTCCTCGGCGACCTGGTAGGCCACGAACGGGATGAGCAGCGACAGGGTGTTCTCCAGCAGCGGCGCGTCCCGCAGCCGGCAGCGCAGCCAGTGCAGCGGGATCATCAGCACCACCCCGACGCCGATGCCGCCGAGCGCCGCGACCGCGAACTCGCGGAGGCCGTCGGTCCAGGTCGCGCCCACCCCCGCGGCGGCGGCCACCGCCACCTTGTACGCGGTGATCGCGGTGGCGTCGTTGACCAGCGACTCGCCCTGGAGGATCGTCGTGATCCGGTTCGGCAGGCGCAGCCGGCGGGCGATGGCGGTGGCGGCCACGGCGTCCGGCGGCGCGACCACCGCGCCGAGGACGAGCGCCGCCGCCAGCGGCAGGTCCGGGATGACCAGGTACGCCACGTATCCGACGGCGACCGTCGCGAAGAGCACGTAGCCGACCGACAGCAGCGCCACCGGCCGCAGGTTGGCCCGCAGGTCGAGGTAGGAGCTCTCCAGTGCCGCGGTGTGCAGCAGCGGGGGCAGCAGCAGCGGCAGCACGATGTGCGGATCGAGCGTGTAGTCCGGTACGCCCGGGATGTACGCCGCCACCAGGCCGGTGGCGACGAGCAGCAGCGGCCCCGGTACGGGCGTGCGCCGGGCGGCCCCGGCGACCGCCGCGCTACCCGCGACCAGCAGCAGTAGTGGCATCACGTCCATCGGCCTCGCCCGTCCTGTCCCGTTCCACCGTGGCCGGCCCGTGCCGCCCCGGTCACCGCGCGGCCGCCCGTGCCACGCCCGCTCCTGCGATCTAACCTGGCAATCATGAGCGAGTGCCCGCATGTGCCTGAACTGCCGCGCCCCGAACCCGCCGCGCTGACCGCCACCTGCCCCGAGTGCGAGGCGGTCGGCAGCCACCCCGTACAGCTGCGGCTGTGCCTGGTGTGCGGACACGTCGGCTGCTGCGACTCCTCCCCGTACCGGCACGCGACGGGCCACTTCGCAGCGACCGGCCACGCGGTCATGCGCTCGTACGAACAGGGTGAGAGCTGGCGGTGGTGCTTCGTCGACGAGACCATCGTCTGAGCGGTCGGCGCGCGGGCGGGCGGATTCCCTGTCCCACGGCCGGGTCCCCCCACCCCCTGAGCCGGGTATTCCGGACCCCTGGACCGAATGTCAGTGCCGCCCGCTAGCCTTCAGGCATGATCCGCACCGCGACGGTCGACGACGTACCCGTCATCCACACGATGATCCGCGAGCTGGCCGCGTACGAGCGTGCCCCGGAATCCGCGAGGGCCACCGAGACACAGCTGCGCGAGGCCCTCTTCGGTGAGCATCCGGCGGCGTTCGCGCTCATAGCCGAGGACGCGGAGGGTCCCGTCGGGTTCGCCCTGTGGTTCCGCAACTTCTCGACGTGGACGGGCACGCACGGTGTCTATCTGGAGGATCTCTACGTCCGCCCCGAGGCCCGCGGCGGCGGCCACGGCAAGGCGCTCCTCGCGGCCCTCGCGGAGATCTGCCTGGAGCGCGGTTACGAGCGTTTCGAGTGGTCAGTTCTGGATTGGAACGAACCGTCCATCGGTTTTTACCGGTCGATCGGCGCCGAACCCATGGACGGATGGACCGTCTTCCGGCTCACTGGAGATGCGCTGCACAATCTCGCGGGCGTCTCGAACGTCAACGCAGCGTAACTAGTTCCGATTTGGCAGTGCAGACCCCTAGCCACTGTCCGTACCCGTAGGCTTACAATGAGTGACAGTCGTAGGGCTGCGGGGCACTGCGAGACCAACCGCCATGCCGGAAGCCGGCGCTGCCTCTTCCGGGCGACATCGCCCCGCAGATCGCGATAGCGTCGCAGGCGAACCATGTGCCGCGCCGGATCGTTGTCCTCTTGTACACGAGAGGGGGCCGCGACCGGCGCGAATATCAGCTCAACCAGCTTGTGTCACCTTGGAGGTGAGGGTGTCCCAGATCGCAGGCGAGCCCGGGACCCAGGACTTCGTGGAAGTCCGGCTGCCCGCTGCGGGTGCCTACCTGTCGGTGCTGCGTACGGCCACGGCCGGACTCGCAGCCCGCTTGGACTTCACCCTCGACGAGATCGAGGATCTGCGTATCGCCGTGGACGAGGCGTGCGCGATTCTTCTGCAACAGGCCGTGCCCGGCTCCGTACTGAGCTGCGTCTTCCGCCTGATCGACGACGCGCTGCAGGTGACCGTCTCGGCCCCGACAACCGACGGCCGCGCCCCCGAGCGCGACACCTTCGCCTGGACGGTGCTCTCCGCGCTGGCCGGCAAGGTCGACTCCACCGTCGCGGAGGACCGTACGGTCACCATCAGCCTGTACAAGGAGCGCGGCGCCGGTCCCGGACCGTCATGACCGAACAGGGGGCCCCGTGAAGGATCTTGAAAGCGGCACGCGGATGGCGCCTGGTGTGGCCATCCCCGAGCAGCATCATGCCCGGCCGCAACCGGTGGGCGCGGATGACCACGGCGGCCGTTTGGACGCGGCGGAGCAGGCAGAGCGGGCGGACCACATGGACCAGAGCGAGAACAAGCGGAACGAACGCGATCCGCACACCCCGCACCACCCTCACGACCCCCATGACCGCAGCGGCGCGCGGGCGATGTTCTACGAGCTCCGCAAGCTGCCCGACGGATCGGCGGAGCGAGCCGAGCTGCGCAACACGCTCGTACGGATGCACCTGCCGCTCGTCGAGCACCTGGCCCGGCGCTTCCGCAACCGCGGCGAGCCGCTGGACGACCTGACCCAGGTCGCCACCATCGGTCTGATCAAATCCGTTGACCGCTTCGACCCGGACCGTGGGGTGGAATTCTCCACGTACGCCACGCCCACGGTCGTCGGCGAGATCAAGCGGCACTTCCGCGACAAGGGCTGGGCGGTCCGGGTGCCCCGCCGCCTCCAGGAGCTGCGGCTGTCGCTGACCACCGCGACCGCCGAGCTGTCGCAACGGCACGGCCGCTCCCCCACGGTCCACGAGCTGGCCGAGCACCTCGCGATCTCCGAGGAGGAGGTCCTGGAGGGTCTGGAGTCGGCGAACGCGTACAGCACGCTGTCCCTGGACGTCCCGGACACCGACGACGAGTCACCGGCCGTCGCCGACACCCTGGGCGCCGAGGACGAGGCGCTGGAGGGCGTCGAGTACCGCGAGTCCCTCAAGCCGCTGCTGGAGGATCTGCCGCCGCGGGAGAAGAAGATCCTGCTGCTGCGCTTCTTCGGCAACATGACCCAGTCGCAGATCGCCCAGGAGGTCGGCATCTCCCAGATGCACGTCTCCCGCCTGCTGGCCCGCACCCTGGCCCAGCTCCGCGACAAGCTCCTGGTGGAGGAGTAGCCCGGAGGCCTCCGCCCGCACACGCCACCGCCCCGGCCTCGGTGTCCGAGCCCGGGGCACCTGCGTACGCGCCGCCGGCTGTGCCTGTCACCGGCGCACACAGCGCGCCTCAGTCCCGGGGTGCGATCCCCAGCGCCTCGGTGGCCGTCGGATTGACCAGCAGCCCGAGGACCGCGATCGCGACCACCGCCAGGCCGATACCGGCCGCGATCAGCGCGCCGCCGCCGTTGATCAGCGTCCAGGCGACCGGGAACGCCACGATCTGGGTGATCAGTGCGGGCCCTCGGCTCCAGCGGCGCCGCAGCCACAGCCCGCGCGCCGCGACCAGCGGCAGCACCGCCAGCGCAAGCACGGTCAGGCCGCCCGTCTCCGCCTGGCGGGCGCTGTCGGGCGAGCCGGTCAGCCCGTCGACGAGCATGTAGACACCGAGGGCGGCCAGCGCCACACCTTCGACGGCGGTGAGCACCGCGGCGACGCTGAGCCGGGCCGGCCGCGGACCGCTCGGCTCGGGAGCCGCGGAACCACCCGCCTTGCCGCTCTTGCCCGCCTTGCCGCCGCTGCCCGCCGGAGTCCTTCTGGCGGACGAGGAGCCCTTGCCGGACTCACCCCGCGAACCGGCCTCTCCGGCGTCTCCGGCCTTTGCGGACTTCCCGGACTTCGCGGGCTTTCCGCCCGAACCGGCCCTCGCGCCTCCGGCCCGTACGTTCTCCCCGTCCGGCTTGCCGCCCTGCGTCGCCTCGGCCGGCCGGGAGGGCTTGGCCGCCTCGGCCGCGGGCCGCTTCTGCTTACTGCTCACCCCAGCAGGGTAGCCCCGGACCCTCCTCCGCACGGCGGGCAGGGAGTGGGTCGAGTACCGGCAGGTAGGTACCCTGCTCCACATGCGCGCACTTCTCGTGGTCAATCCCGCAGCTACCACCACCAGTGCGCGTACGCGTGAAGTGCTCACCCACGCGCTGGCCAGCGATCTGAAGCTGGAGGTCGCCGAAACCCGCTACCGGGGCCACGCCCGCGACCTGGCCCGGCAGGCGGCCGAGGGCGGCCAGATCGAGCTGGTCGTCGCTCTCGGTGGTGACGGCACGGTGAACGAGGTCGTCAACGGTCTGCTGACGCACGGTCCCGCCCCCGACTCCCTCCCACGCCTGGCCGTCGTCCCCGGCGGCTCCACCAACGTCTTCGCCCGTGCCCTCGGCCTGCCCAACGACGTGGTCGAGGCGACCGGCGCCCTTCTGGACGCGCTGCGTGACGGCAGCGAACGCACGGTCGGCCTGGGCCTGGCCGCCGGCACGCCGGGTACGGAGGACGAGGGGGTGCCGGCCCGCTGGTTCACGTTCTGCGCGGGCTTCGGCTTCGACGCCGGTGTGGTCGGCCGGGTCGAACAGCAGCGGGAGCGCGGCAAGCGTTCGACGCATTCGCTCTACATGCGGCAGGTGCTGCGCCAGTACGTCGGCGAGTCGAACCGCCGGCACGGCACGATCACGCTGGAGCGACCGGGCGAGGACCCGGTGGAGCAGCTGGTCATGTCGATAATCTGCAACACCGCTCCCTGGACCTACCTGGGCAATCGCCCGGTCTACCCGGCTCCGGCGGCGTCCTTCGACACGGCGCTGGACGTGTTCGCCCTGTCCAAACTGTCCGCATCCGCGGTGACCCGCTACGCGACCCAGCTCCTGGCGTCAACACCGGAGCGAGGCCCCCGGGGCAAGCATGTGGTCTCGCTCCATGACTTGACGGACTTCACCTTGCATTCGCAGGCGCCACTGCCCTTCCAGATGGACGGTGACCACCTGGGACTCCGTACGAGCGTGACGTTCACAGGCGTTCGCCGTGCACTGCGTGTGATTGTGTGAGCAGTAGGGCCTAAAGTCCTTTCAGTCGAACGTTTAGGCTGACTTCCACCCCCTAGAAGTACGGCTGTGACCTAGGCGACACCAAGGAATCAAAAAAAAGTTTCCGGAAGGGGTTGTATCCGCCGCCGAGGTTTGCGAGTCTCTTCATGGCGATCGGGACGGCCGTTTCTACCGGCCCCCTTGAGAGCCCGAATCCTCCTCCTCATTCTTCAGGACCGCACCAGTTCTCAACTGGGGTTCGGCCCTTCCCTTGTGGAGGGATTCGTGAAAGCGTTCACATTCACAAGCAACGATCCCGTCATACGAGGAGATGGAGCAGCCATGGACTGGCGTCACCGCGCCGTTTGCCGCGAGGAAGACCCCGAGCTCTTCTTCCCCATCGGCAACACCGGTCCTGCGCTGCTGCAGATCGAGGAAGCCAAGGCCGTCTGCCGCCGCTGCCCCGTCATGGAGCAGTGCCTGCAGTGGGCGCTTGAGTCCGGCCAGGACTCCGGCGTCTGGGGTGGTCTCAGCGAAGACGAGCGCCGCGCCATGAAGCGCCGTGCAGCTCGCAACCGGGCGCGCAACGCCAGCGCCTGACCGCCAGACGCCCCCGTGGCCCCCGAGCCGCAGCGCGCAGTACCCCCGATGCTCCCCCAGCGCCCCCGGCGCCTGGGAGCTCCCCACGCAATGTGAGCTTTGAGCCCCGGACCAGATGGGTCCGGGGCTTACTGCTGCCCAGAACCCGTTCCTCCCGAAGCCCGCCACCTGCGGCACCTCGGGGACCGCGCCACCGCCCCACCCGGCACCTCCCCGAAGGACGCCCGCCACCCCGGAGCCCGTCCACCCCGGAGGGGGCACCCACCCTCCCGAGGGGCGCACACCTTCCCAGGGGACGCACACCTTCCGGCGAAAAGGTCCGGACCTTCATCTCCCGGGCGACCCCAGTGACTTACCCCGTCCCACCGTCGTCCATTCGCCGCCCGCGCCGTCACTCTTCCGTTACGTCGATCTGCTGTACGGCCATTCGGCGGGCCGGGATCGCCACACGGACTTTTCCCGGGATTTCCCGAATTCCGCGCAGCGGCCGCTCACTTGATGAGCGACTTCCTCATCAGTGCTTCTCCGCCCGTACGGGAATGTCGAGAATCACCTGAGTGCCGCGCTCGGCGCCGGGCACCATGTCGAACTTTCCGCCCAACTCACCCTCCACGAGTGTGCGTACGATCTGCAGCCCGAGATTCCCGGCCCGGTGCGGATCGAACCCGTCCGGCAGGCCACGACCGTTGTCCTGGACCGTGACCAGCAGGCGGGGCTCCGTACGGCTGCCGCCGCGTACCGCGCCCACCTCGACGGACCCCTGATCACCCGGCACGAAGGCGTGTTCGAGGGCATTCTGCAGGACCTCCGTGAGGACCATGGACAGCGGGGTGGCGACCTCGGCGTCGAGTATGCCGAAGCGGCCCGTACGGCGGGTGGTCACGGCACCCGGCGCGATCTCGGCGACCATCGCCAGCACCCGGTCGGCGATCTCGTCGAACTCGACGCGCTCGTCGAGGTTCTGGGACAGCGTCTCGTGCACGATCGCGATCGAACCGACCCTGCGTACGGCCTCGTTGAGCGCCTCGCGCCCCTGCTCGGAGTCCATCCGGCGGGACTGGAGGCGCAGCAGGGCGGCCACGGTCTGCAGGTTGTTCTTCACCCGGTGGTGGATCTCCCGGATGGTGGCGTCCTTGGTGATCAGCTCCCGTTCGCGGCGCCGGAGTTCGGTGACGTCGCGCAGCAGGACCAGGGAACCGATGTGCGTGCCCTTGGGCTTGAGCGGGATGGCGCGCAGCTGGATCACCCCGTCCTCGCCCTCCACCTCGAACTCCCGGGGCGCCCAGCCGCTGGCCAGCTTGACCAGGGCCTCGTCGACGGGGCCGCGGGCGGGCGCCAGTTCGGCGGTGGCCTGGCCGAGGTGGTGTCCCACGAGGTCGGCGGCGAGGCCGAGGCGGTGATAGGCCGACAGTGCGTTCGGGCTGGCGTACTGGACGACGCCGTCCGCGTCGAGCCGGATCAGCCCGTCGCCGGCCCGCGGCGAGGCGTCCATGTCGACCTGCTGACCGGGGAAGGGAAAAGATCCTGCGGCGATCATCTGGGCGAGGTCCGAGGCGCTCTGGAGGTAAGTGAGCTCCAGCCGGCTCGGCGTCCGCACCGTCAGCAGGTTGGTGTTACGGGCGATCACGCCCAGCACCCGGCCCTCGCGGCGCACCGGGATCGACTCGACCCGGACCGGCACTTCCTCGCGCCACTCGGGGTCGCCCTCACGTACGATCCGTCCCTCGTCCAGGGCGGAGTCGAGCATCGGACGGCGGCCCCGCGGAACGAGGTGGCCGACCATGTCGTCCTGGTAGGAGGTCGGTCCCGTGTTGGGCCGCATCTGGGCAACGGACACGTACCGTGTGCCGTCGAGGGTGGGGACCCACAGCACCAGGTCGGCGAAGGACAGGTCGGAGAGCAACTGCCACTCCGACACCAGCAGGTGCAGCCACTCCAGGTCGGAGTCACTGAGGGCGGTGTGCTGGCGTACGAGATCGTTCATGGAGGGCACGCCTTGGAGCCTACCGGCGTACGGTGTAGGTGTTGCCCTCGCAAGGGCATGGACAGATCTGAATGGTCTAGTCCACAATAAGCTGGTACCGCACCCCCATGCGGGGCGGCCCCCGGGCCCCGCGGTACGGGCACCAAGACTCCGAGAACTTCTCGAAAGAACCTCCGCTCTCCCCGCACAGGAGAGTGGATTAGAGGCCCGAACGCTCTCTGCCCTGACTGCGTGACGGCCTCCGGTCGACCGGCCTCTGGGCGGGCGCGCGTCCCTACCGCACGTGGGGCCCCTCCCGCCGCCGGGCCGGCCGATGAAGCTCCGGGCTGCGGTGCCGGACAGGTTGAGGGTCCTGTCCCGGCGCCGCGGCCCGCGGGTGTTTTCAGGCGGGCGCGGACGACGATCCCCCGCTCGCCCTCTCGCTTCGCCCGGAGGGCCAGGCGGCCATCGCCAGGTCGGCGACCCGCTCCAGGGTCGTACGGTCCGCGCCGTCCCTCGCCTGCTGCGACATGCCCTGGAGCACGGTCGTGCCGTAGGCCGCCAGCGCGTGGGCGTCGGTGCCGGCGGGCAGCTCACCGCTCTCGATGTCGCTCCGGATCCGCTCCTTGAGCAGCTCCACGGTCTGGGCGCGGCGCTCCTGGAGGCTCTGTACGACGTCTTCGGACTGCACCGTGCAGTTGGTGGCGGCCGTGATGATCATGCAGCCGCGGGGGTAGCCCGGCAGGGTGTGGAAGGCCGCCGCCTCGTGCAGCATCCGCGCCACGGCCCGGCGCGCGGTCGGCTCCTCGGTGAGGGCGCGGCCGGAGAAGGCGCCGAAATCCCGGACGTACGCCTCGACCGTCTCCTCGAAGAGCGTCCGCTTGTCCCCGAACGCCGCGTACAGGCTCGGCGCCTTGATGCCCATGGCCTGGGTGAGGTCGGCGATGGAGACCGCTTCGTAGCCGTGCTCCCAGAAGGCCCGCATCGCCTGTTCCAGGGCCGTCTCGCGGTCGAAGGACCGGGGCCGCCCGCGCTGTGCGCGCTGTTTCGTCGCCATGCCCCCAATTCTATAGCGCTCGCTACGGAAACCCTGCTACCGTTCTTTCTATAGCAACCGATACAGAAAGGGGGGGCGCGGTCATGGGCGTGCTCACGGGCAGGACGGCGCTCGTCACGGGCGGCAGCAGGGGCATCGGCCGGGCGATCGCCGAGCGGCTGGGACGGGACGGCGCACTGGTCGCCGTGCATTACGGACGCGACGAGGCCGCCGCGAAGGAGACGGTGACGGCGATCGAGGAGGCGGGCGGCCGGGCCTTCACCCTCCAGGCGGAGCTGGGCGTGCCAGGCGACGCGGCGGCACTGTGGTCCGCGTTCGACGCCCGGGCCGACGGCCTGGACATCCTGGTCAACAACGCCGGCATCACCGGTCGCCGCGACTCCCTGTCAGACGTGACCGAGGAAGATTTCGACCGCGTCTTCGCGGTCAACACGAAGGCCCCGTTCTTCGTCACCCAACAGGGTCTGCCGCGCCTGCGCGACGGCGGCCGCATCATCAACATCTCGACGGCCCTCACCCACGGCGCCGCCTCTCCCGAGCTGATCGCCTACGCGATGACCAAGGGCGCGATCGACGTCTTCACCTCCACACTCGCCAAGGACCTGGGCCCCCGCGGCATCACGGTCAACGCGGTCGCCCCCGGCGTGGTCGACACCGACATGAACGCGGGCTGGCTGCGCGACGATCCCGAAGCGTGGCGGGCGTCCGAGGGGATATCCCCGCTGGGCCGGGTCGGCGAGCCCCACGACATCGGCGACATCGTCGCCTTCCTCGCCTCGGACGACAGCCGCTGGGTCACAGGACAGTGGATCGACGCGGCGGGGGGTGCGCTGCTCTGACGAGGGGGGGAGTGACTGGGGTCGGTACCGGGGCCGGGGATTCGGAGCAGGGAGGCGGACCAGGAGCAGGGGCCCGGGCCGGGTGCAGGGGGCCAGGCCGCGGGTACAGGGAGGCGACAACGGTCAGCCGGGCGTTGTTCATCTTTCACCGCTCCCCCTCTCCCTCCTCCCTCTCCTCTCCCTCCTCTCTCAGCCGCGCCCAGGTGTGCGTGTCCAGGCTGTCCTGGGGGCCGAGGCGGGAGAGTTCCGCGCCGCCGCGCCCGAGAGCCACGATGAGAGGGCGCGTTCCCCATCCGGAGCGGGAGGCCGTCCAGGCGACGACGAGTCTGCGCTGGTCGGGTGCGTCGATCCGGCGGTCGCCGACGAGAAGGTGGCTGACCTCCCGCCCTATGTGGATCTCGGCGCAGCTGATCCACGGAGCTGTGGCCGTGGAGTGCAACGAGTCACGGGGGCAGGCGAGGCTGAGCGCACCCCCGCCGGCTCTGACGTCGAGCACGTCGACGTCGACAGGCTCATCCGCCGAGCCATACCCGCCACTCAGGTACCTCCACTGCCCTTCATGCCACTCAAGGAGCACAGTGTGCTCCCGCGCCCCTGCGGACTTCGGGCGCCACTCGATCCAGACCGCACCGACACCGTCCGTGGTGTCGACATCGACCGACACCACCACCAGCAACCGCCGCGGCACCCATCGCGGCTGCGGCTCCGCCCCCGCCAGGACGCGCCGCACAACGCCAGGGAGGAGTGCTTCCACCCATCGCTCCACCCACAGGTCAAGGCTCCGCGTCCACATACGCCTGCCATACCCGATGAGGGAGGTCAAGACAAGAGCCCACCCGCTTTCGCACTGCCGACGCGGACCGGCAGGCCAGCAGGTCGGCAAGCCGGTAGGGCGGGGGCGGGGGCGGGGGCGGGGGCGGGGCGATCCGAACCCGGTAGGTGCGGGGGGCTGCGGGCGGGCAACAATATGGCCGCCCCGAGACCGGCGGGAGGACGGCCGACGGCCGGGCAGGCCAATCGGTGGGCCGTTGGTGACCAGCCGACGGCCAGGCAGCCAGCCGGCGATCCGCCGGTGGCCAGCCGACGGCCGTGCAGCCCACCAGCGGGCCGTGGTGGCGGACAGTCGTCGGCCAGGCAAGCCGACCGCCTTCCTGACGGCAACGCGTCGGTGGGCCTGTCAAAGCCGGGAGTCACCGGCTGCCGGAGCCGGGAGCCACCAGGCGCCAGGGCCGGGAACCACCGAGCGCCGGAGCCGGGAGTCAGTGGGTCTCCGTGACCTTGGCGAGGGAGCGGGGGGCGTCGGGGTCCTGGCCTCGGGCGAGGGTCACCTCGTAGGCGAGCATCTGGAGGGGGAGGATTTCCAGGATCGGCTGGAGTTCCTCGGCCACGCCGTCGGTCGGCAGCGCGAAGCCGGCCGCGGCCCGGGCGACCTCGGCGTGGCTGCCGATGACGACCAGGTCGGCGCCCCGGTCGCGCAGCCGCTCCAGTACGGGCCGCAGCGCCTCGCCGCCCCTGCCGTCGGTGACGATCGCGATCACCGGGGAGATGTTGTCGACCATGGCGAGCGGGCCGTGCAGGAGGTCCGCGCCGGAGTAGGAGAGAGCCGGGATGTAGCTGGTCTCCATGAGCTTCAGGGCCGCTTCCTTGGCGGTCGGATAGCCGTAACCACGTGAGGTGAGCACCATGCGTTCCGCGAAGCGGTAGCGGGCGGCGAGGGCCTTGACCTCGTCGTGGCGGTCGAGGACGGACTCGGCGAGGTCCGGCAGCGCCTTCGCGGCCAGGTCGCCCGCGGCTCGCGGGCCGGGATGGCCCCAGCTGTCGCGCAGGCCGTCGACGAAGAGGTAGAGGGCGAGGAGTTCGGCGGTGTACGTCTTCGTGGCGGGCAGGGCGCGTTCCGGGCCGGCCAGTACGTCGATGTGGAACTCGCTGACGCCGGCCAGCGCCGATCCGGCGTTGTTGGTCACCGCGAGGGTGATCGCACCGGCCTCGCGGGCGGCCCTGGTGGAGGCGACGAGGTCCGGTGACCCGCCGGACTGGCTGACCGTGACGACCAGGCAGTCCCTGAGATCGGGCCGTGCACCGTAGGCGGTGGTCGTGGACATGGAGGTGAGGCCGCAGGGTTTGCCCAGTTGCACTTCGAACAGGTACTTGGCGTACAGCGCCGCGTTGTCCGACGTACCGCGCGCGGTGAACAGGACGAACCGCGGCTGACGGGCGGCGACCTGCTCGGCGACCGTACGGATGCGCGTCGCGCCCTCGGCGAGGATGCGACGCAGGACGTCGGGCTGTTCCGCCATCTCGGCGGCCATGTGGCGGCCGGGCCGTTCGTCGGACGTGTCGTGCCGTGTGGGGTTCACCGTGCCGGACATGCTGACCGCCTCCCGAGGACCGACCGTGCCCGCGTACCGCTCACCGTTCTCGCGGCGCCCGGCCGGAGCGCCTGTGCGCGTCCGCCGCGCACCCGTCACGTCGTCACCTGAAGTGGCCGTCGTACGGCGGAACGCCCCGCGCCCCCGCGCCCCGGGGTCTCCCGCCGGTCCGCCCGGCCGCACCCAGTCGACCACGCCCGCCCCCACCCTCGCCACCACGCACGCCCAGCCTCCGGGCCCCGCCCGACGACCGGCCCCGCCCCGACACCGGCCCCGTACCCCGACGACCCGGCACATCCCAACGCCCGCCCCGGCCGCCAGGCGCCCCGTCCCGCCGGTCCCCGCTTCGCCGTCCGTTCAGCAGGCGGTCGCCTGATGTCTCCGGGGCCGGCGGGGCGGGCTCTGGTAGATTGGTCTATACCACATGAGTCCATTCTCCAGATCGGCAGGCACAGCGTGGAAGTTGTCATCGTCCCGGACGCCAAGGCAGGCGGCGAGCTGATCGCGGAGGCCATCGCCGCCCTGGTGCGCCGTAAGCCCGAGGCGCTGTTGGGTGTGGCCACTGGATCGACTCCGCTGCCCGTCTACGAAGCGCTGGCGGCCACGGTCCGCGACGGTGGCGTGGATGTCTCGCGTGCCCGTGTCTGCCAGCTCGACGAGTACGTCGGGCTGCCGGCCGGGCACCCCGAGTCGTACCGTTCCGTGGTGCTGCGCGAGGTCGTCGAGCCGCTGGGGCTCGGCGAGGACGCGTTCATGGGGCCCGACGGCACCGCCGAGGACGTGCAGGCGGCCTGTGCGGCGTACGACCGTGCGCTGGGCGAGGCCGGCGGCGTGGACCTCCAGCTGCTGGGCATCGGCACCGACGGGCACATCGGCTTCAACGAGCCGTGCTCCTCGCTCGCGTCCCGTACCCGTATCAAGACGCTGACGCAGCAGACCCGGGAGGACAACGCCCGGTTCTTCGACAGCCTGGAGGAGGTGCCGCACCACGTCATCACCCAGGGCATCGGCACCATCCTGGAGGCCCGTCACCTGGTGCTGCTGGCCACCGGCGAGGGCAAGGCGGACGCCGTCGCGCAGTCCGTCGAGGGACCGGTCTCGGCGCTGGTGCCGGCCTCCGCGCTCCAGCTGCACCCGCACGCGACGGTCGTGGTCGACGAGGCCGCCGCGTCCAAGCTCAAGCTGGCCGATTATTTCCGCGCCACGTACGCCGCCAAGCCGGAGTGGCAGGGGCTGTAGGCGGACGGAACGCGGCCAGAGCGGACCGCCGCCGCACCGCAGCACACGAACCGCCACCGCACACGAACCACCGCCGCACGCGACTCGGCCGGGGCACCCGCATGGGCGCCCCGGCCGAGTCGCGTCGTACGCCGGTCATCCCGCCGGACCGCGGCTCCCCTTCCGCGGCCCGGCGGGGGTTCAGTCGCCCGCGATGACCTCCGCGGCGGCGAGGCCGCAGACGCGGGCCGCGCCGTGGGTGGCGATGTGCAGGGCTCCGCGCGGGGCTGCCTGCGGGAGGCCCATTTCGACGACCACCGTGTCCGGGCGGGCGTCGAGCAGGGCGTCGAGGGCGTCGGTCATCCAGGTGTGCCGGTGTGCGTCGCGTACGACGGCGACGATCCGCCGCTCCCCCGCCGCCCGCAGCACCTCCGCGATCTGGGCGGGCGGCCCGGCAGCGCCGCTGTTCCCGTACGTCCCCGTCTCCGTCCCGGGCACCAGCCGGGCCAGTTCGGCGGCGACGCCCCAGGGGGTCTCGTCGCCGACGGCGATGTTGGCGACGGGGGTGAAGGCGGCGACGTAGGCGGGCGCGGTGAGCGGTTCGTACGGGCCGTTGCGGGTGATGCGCAGGGCGCGGCGGGCCGCGACGAGGCCGGCCTCGGGTGCGGGCGCGGCCCCTCGCTCCCCGGGGAGGGCCCCCTGTGTCGCGCCCGCACTCCGGGTCCACCGCGCCAGGGCGCGGACCCGTGCCGCGGCGTCGGCGAGCCGCTTCTCCGACAGCTCGCCGTCGCGTACCGCCCGTACCAGGGCGTCGCGCAGCCGCAGCACGGTGGCTTCGTCGGCCAGTCCGCCGCCGACGCAGATGGCGTCCGCGCCGGCGGCGATGGCCAGGACGCTGCCCCGTTCGATGCCGTACGTCGCGGAGATGGCCTGCATCTCCATGCCGTCGGTGACGATCAGGCCGTCGAAGCCGAGGCCGCCTTCGGAGGCGGGGGCGCGCAGCAGACCGGTGAGCACGTTGCGGCTCAGGGTGGCGGGCAGCGTGCCGTCCAGGGCGGGGAGCAGGATGTGCGCGCTCATGACGGCTTTGGTGCCGGCGGCGATGGCGGCCCGGAAGGGGACCAGTTCGCGTTCCTGGAGGGTGCGCAGTTCGGCGGCGATGTGCGGTACGTCGTGGTGGGAGTCGACGGCGGTGTCGCCGTGGCCGGGGAAGTGCTTGGCGCAGGCGGCGACGCCGGCGGACTGGAGTCCTTCGACGTACGCGGCGGTGTGCCGGGCGACCAGGAGGGGGTCGGCGCCGAAGGAGCGTACGCCGATGACCGGGTTGGACGGGTTGGAGTTGACGTCGGCGGACGGCGCCCAGTTGAGGTTGACGCCGCACTCGGCGAGGCGGCGGCCGAGTTCGCGGGCCACGTCGTGGGTGAGCCGGGTGTCGTCGACGGCGCCCAGGGCGAGGTTGCCGGGGAAGGAGGAGCCGCCGCGTACTTCGAGGCGGGTGACGTCGCCGCCCTCCTCGTCGATGGCGACGAGGAGGTCCTCGCGTTCGGCGCGCAGCTGGGCGGTAAGCGCGGCGAGCTGGTCGGGTGAGGCGACGTTGCGTCCGAACAGGCCCACCGAGGCGAGGCCCTCGCCGAGGCGGCGCAGCAGCCAGTCGGGGGCGGAGGTGCCGGTGAAGCCGGGCTGGAGGACGGTGAGCGCGTCGCGGGTGAGGGTATCGGCCGGGTGCAGGAGTGTCGTCATGGCGCGCGTCATCCCTTCACTGCGCCGGCGGTCAGTCCGCCGACCGCCTTGCGTTGCAGGAACAGGAACAGGACCAGGATCGGTACGGCGAAGATGGAGGCGGCGGCCATGGTGGCGCCCCAGTCGTCGCCGAACTGGCTCTGGAACTGGGAGAGCCACAGCGGCAGGGTGCCCTTGTCCGGCTCCTTGTTGAGAACCAGCACCAGCGGGAATTCGTTCCAGGCGGTGATGAAGCCGAACAGTGAGGTGGCCATCAGGCCGGGGGCCAGCAGCGGGAAGATGACCTTCACGAAGGCCTGCCGGCGGGTGCAGCCGTCGACCATCGCGGACTCCTCCAGCTCCTTGGGTACGGCGGCGACGTAGCCGCGCAGTGTCAGGAGGGTGAAGGGGAGCACCATGAGCATGTAGAAGAAGGTCAGCGGCACCAGGCTGTTCAGCATGTCGGCGTCGCGCACGATCATGTAGACCGAGATGACCAGGACCTCCCAGGGCGCCATCTGGGCGACCATGAAGGTCAGGATGATGCTTTTGCGGCCCTTGAAGCGCATCCGGGCGATGGCGAAGGCTCCGCACAGGGCGATCAGCAGGGAGATTCCGACCGCCAGCACGGTGACGGTGACGGAGTTGCCCACCAGGGTCCAGAAGTTCGGGGCGTTCACGGCGGTCGAGAAGTGTTCGAAGGTGCCGTGCAGCGGGAACCACACCGGGTCCTCGGTGATGATGTCGCTGTTCGGCTTGAAGGCCGTGGTGAACATCCAGTACACGGGGAAGACGAATCCGAGGGCGAGCACGATCGCCGTCGCGTTGGGCCAGATGCGGCCGAGCAGTGAGCGGTTCACAGCTCGTCCTCCTCTTGCTTCAGGGTCAGTCGCAGGTAGTACGCGGTCATGGCGAGCAGCACGATGATGGTCAGCAGCGAGATGGCCGCGCCCATGCCGAAGTGGAGGTTGCCGACGCCTTCGGTGAAGGCGTAGATCGGCAGCGTCTCGGTGAGCCGGTCGGGGCCGCCTTCGTTGATCGCGAAGATCTGCGGGAACGCCTTGAAGACCCAGATGACCTCCAGGAACGTCGTCGCGAGGAAGAACGGCTTGAGGAAGGGGAAGGTGACGCTGGTGAAGACCTTCCAGGTGCCGGCGCCGTCCATCCGGGCCGCTTCGTACAGTTCCTTGGGGATGGTCGTGGTCGCGGCGTAGAGGTTCAGGGCGACGAACGGCAGCGACTGCCAGACGATCAGTACGGTGATGACGAAGAAGGTGGACAGCTGGCTGCCGACCCAGTCGTAGCGCGCCATGGAGTGCCAGCCCAGTGCGTCCAGTACCCAGTTGACGATGCCGTAGCGGGCGTCGAACAGCCACTGGAAGACGGTGGTGGTGGCGATGGCGGGCATCGCCCAGGTCAGGACGAGTGCGACGGAGAGCGTCAGGCGCATCTTCTTGCCGAGCCTGGCCAGCAGGAGGCCGATGAGCACGCCCAGCACCATGATCAGGGTGACGTTGACGGCGGTGAAGACGATGGTGCGGAGGGTGACCCGCCAGAACTGTTCGCCGCCGAGGATCTCGGCGTAGTTGCCGAATCCGCGCCACTCGGTGAGGTGCTGGATCAGCTGCTTCATGTTCAGGTTCTGGAACGAGAGGATCAGGTTCCGCACCATGGGCCAGCCCAGGAAGACCGCGGTGGCGGCCAGGGCCGGGATCAGCAGCAGGTAGGGGGCCTTTCCGGCGGTCCGGCCGGTCTTGCGGCCGCGCCGGGGCGGCGGGGCGCCGCCTTTGCCGATCCGCGGCGCGGGGTCTCGCACCGCGTCCTCGATCTGCACTGACATGTCCCGCTCCCCATCACCTGGTCGTGCTCATGCTGGTCGGTTCCGTACGGGGGCCGGGACGGCCGGCTCCCGTACGGAACCCGTACGGTGCGGCCCCCGCGGCTGGCGCCGCCGCGGGGACCGCGGTCACTGGTGCCGAGGCGTGCCGTGCGGAGCCGGCCGGGCCGGTCCGCCGGGCGCGCCCGCGGTCACTGCTTCTGCGAGAGCCGCTTGTTGATTTCGCTCTCGACGTCCTTGGCGGCGTCCGCGGGGGCCTTGCCGTTGAGCACCGCGGTCATGTAGCTCTTGATCGGGTTCGGGGTGTTCTCGACCTGGGCCCATTCGGGGATCAGCGGGGTGGTGCCGCTGGACTTGGCGGCGCCGGGCGCGGCGGCCTCGGCGGCCGGGTTGCCCTTGGCGGCGTCCGCGAGGTCGGGGGACTTCGGGCTCCAGCCGACCTCCTTGACCATCTGTCCGTCGTTCTTCTTGGACAGGGCGACCTTCAGGAACTCCTTGGCCAGTTCCTGGTTCTGGCCGCCGCCGGCGACGGCGAAGTTGGAGCCGCCGAGGAAGACGCCTTCGGGCTTGTCGGCGGTCTCGCCCGGGATGGGGAAGAAGCCGATGTCGTCCTTGATGGCCGGGTTGGCCTTGACGGCGGTGGGGGCTTCGTAGCCCATGGCGATGATGGCGCCGGTCTTGCCCTTGGAGAAGATCTCCGCCTGCTGCGGGGTGGCTTCGTCCTTGTTCTTCGGGGCGGTGCTGAACGCCTGGTACTGCTTGTAGATGTCCATGGCCTTGGAGACCTTGGGGTCACCGAGGTTGGAGACCCACTTGCCGCCGTCCTTCTTGACGAGGTCGGCGCCGGTCCCGATGGTCAGGCCGTCGAAGAAGTACCAGTTCTGGCCGGGGAGGTAGAGCGGCTCGGCGTCGGTCTTCTGCTTGATGGTGTCGAACGCCTTGAAGAGTTCGGTGCGGGTCTTGGGCAGTTCCTTGATGCCGGCCGCGGCCCAGATCTTCTTGTTGTACATCACCACGCGGTTGCCCGCGTACCAGGGGAGGGCGTACTGCTTGCCGTCGGCCATGGCCGCCTTGTTGAAGGAGTCGTTCCAGTCGGCGCCGATCTCCTTCTTCAGGTCGCCCAGTTCCGCGAGTGCGCCGGCCTTGGCGTACGCGGCGGTCTGGGTGTTGCCGATCTCGACGACGTCGGGCGGGCTGTCCTCGGAGAGGGCGGTGGTCAGCTTCTGCTGGATGCCGTTCCACTGCTGGACGCGGAATTCGACCGTGGCGCCGGTCTTCTTCTTGAAGTCCTCGGAGACCTGTTTGGTCCACTGGGCCGGGTTGGAGCCGTCCATGACCCAGACGATGAGCTTCTTGCCCTTGAAGTCCGAGGCTCCCGCCGTCTTGCCGTCGCCGGACCCACAGGCAGCGACACTGACCAACATTCCCGCGACTGCCGTCGCCGCTATGAGTCCACGCTTCATTGCGCTCTCCCCTAAAGGCCGTGAGTGGTCTTTAATGGTTTAGACCAGTGCCCGCAGCTTGGCCTAGACCTTTTGGGGTGTCAAGGGTGTATAAGAGTCGCTGTCAGGTCCGTTACCGGACCGACATCTGGGGCCTGTCGCCGCTGCGGCGGCGTCCGTCCGCAGGGCAGACGCTACGTTGGCGTCAGGCCCAGCGAGCGGGCACGGACCAGCAAGGGAGCATCGGGACCCCACCCGTGCCACGATGAGCCGCTACGTACGGAGGAGCCGGTGACGGCAGCGCGACAGGAGTCGGAGAGGCGGGTCATGGAGACCGACGGGGGCAGTGCGGACAACGGCGGCGGCGCACGCACCGCCCGTGTGCCCAAGTACTACCGCCTCAAGCGCCACTTGCTGGAGATCACCGAGACGCTGCCCCCGGGCACGCCGGTACCGCCGGAGCGGACCCTCGCGGCGGAGTTCGACACATCCCGTACGACAGTACGCCAGGCCCTCCAGGAACTGGTCGTCGAAGGCCGGCTGGAACGCATCCAGGGCAAGGGCACGTTCGTCGCCAAGCCCAAGGTCTCGCAGGCCCTGCAACTGACCTCCTACACCGAGGACATGCGGGCCCAGGGCCTGGAGCCGGCCTCGCAGCTGCTGGACATCGGCTATGTCACCGCCGACGACCGGCTGGCCGGGCTGCTGGACATAGCGGCCGGCGGCCGGGTGCTGCGCATCGAGCGGCTGCGGCTGGCCAGCGGCGAGCCGATGGCCATCGAGACCACCCATCTGTCCGCGAAGCGCTTCCCCGCGCTGCGCCGCAATCTCGTCAAGTACACCTCGCTCTACACGGCGCTGTCCGAGGTCTACGACGTCCGGCCCGCCGAGGCCGAGGAGACCATCGAGACATCGCTGGCCACACCGCGCGAGGCCGGGCTGCTCGGCACGGACGTGGGCCTGCCCATGCTGATGCTCTCCCGGCACTCCCTCGACGCCCAGGGCGCGCCGGTGGAGTGGGTGCGCTCGGTCTACCGCGGCGACCGCTACAAGTTCGTGGCCCGGCTGCGGCGCCCGGCCGACTGACGGGAGCCGGGCCCGCGGCCGTACGGTGCGGAACCCGCGGCCGTACGCCCCGGGCCCGACGCACCGCCTCCCGGGGTATGGCGCGAGCCGCCCTCCTGCCTCTACGGTCCTTCCGTCGTCGCGTCGACGGGAGGACGTACACGTGCGCCCAGCAGGCCGGCCGCGCAGCGCCGCCAACCCCCGGAAGATCGCCTTGTGGACGGCCGTGGCGCTGGTCGGCGCCGCCGGCTGGACACTGCTCGCGCTGTCCCGCGGCGAGCAGGTCTCGGCCGCCTGGATGGTGGCCGCCGCCCTCGGTTCGTACGCCATCGGTTACCGCTTCTACGCGCGCTTCATCGCCACCCGCGTACTGAAGTTCGACCGGACCCGCGCCACGCCCGCCGAGCGGCTGAACGACGGCGTCGACTTCCACCCCACCGACCGGCGAGTGCTGCTCGGGCACCACTTCGCGGCGATCGCGGGCGCCGGGCCGCTGGTCGGGCCGGTGCTCGCCGCCCAGATGGGCTATCTTCCCGGCACCATCTGGATCATCGTCGGCGTGGTCTTCGCGGGCGCGGTCCAGGACATGGTGGTGCTGTTCTTCTCCACCCGGCGCGACGGCCGGTCGCTGGGACAGCTGGCGCGCGAGGAGATCGGCGTGGTCGGCGGGGCCGCCGCACTGCTGGCCGCCTTCGCCATCATGATCATCCTGCTGGGCGTACTGGCACTGATCATCGTCAACGCGCTGGCGCAGTCCCCCTGGGGCACCTTCTCCATCGGCATGACGATCCCGATCGCCCTGCTGATGGGCTTCTACCTGCGGGTACTGCGCCCCGGCCGGGTCACCGAGGTCTCCCTGATCGGGGTGGCACTGCTGGTGCTCGCGCTGGTCGCGGGCCGCTGGGTGGCCGACTCGTCCTGGGCCGGCACCTTCACGCTGGAGCCGAAGACGCTGGTGATCTGGCTGGTGGCGTACGGGTTCATCGCGTCCGTACTGCCGGTGTGGACGCTGCTGGCGCCCCGCGACTACCTCTCCACCTTCATGAAGATCGGCACGATCGGGCTGCTGGCGGTCGGCGTGCTGGTCACGCTGCCCACCCTGCAGATGGACGCGGTCACCCACTTCGCCGGGCGCGGCGACGGACCGGTCTTCGCCGGCTCGCTCTTCCCGTTCGTCTTCATCACCATCGCCTGCGGCGCGCTCTCCGGCTTCCACGCCCTGATCTCCTCCGGCACCACACCGAAAATGGTGCAGAAGGAAACCCAGATCCGCATGATCGGCTACGGGTCGATGCTCATGGAGTCGTTCGTCGCGGTGATGGCGCTGGTGGCGGCGTCGATCATCGACCCGGGGCTGTACTTCGCGATGAACGCGCCGGCCGGCGTCATCGGCGACACCGTCCAGTCGGCCTCCCAGGCCGTCGCGCACTTCGGATACAGCATCTCCCCCGACCAGTTGGCGGCCGCGGCCAAGGCCGTGGAGGAGCACACCCTGCTGTCCCGTACGGGCGGCGCGCCCACCCTCGCCGTGGGGGTCGCGGACATCTTCTCGCAGGTCTTCGGCGGTGCCGGAATGAAGGCGTTCTGGTACCACTTCGCCATCATGTTCGAGGCGCTGTTCATCCTCACGGCGCTGGACGCGGGTACCCGGGTCGGCCGTTTCATGCTCCAGGACATGCTGGGCAACGTCTACAAGCCGTTCCGCAGGGTGAGTTGGAAACCGGGTCTGGTGCTGTGCAGCGCGGCCGTGGTGGCGTTGTGGGGCTACTTCCTGTGGGTCGGCGTGCACGAGCCGCTCGGCGGCATCAACCAGCTCTTCCCGGTCTTCGGCATCGCCAACCAGCTCCTGGCGGCGGTCGCGCTGACCGTCTGCACGACGCTGCTGATCAAGTCCGGCCGCCTGAAGTGGGCGTGGATCACCGGCGTCCCGCTCGTCTGGGACGCCACCGTGACCCTCACCGCGAGCTGGCAGAAGGTCTTCTCCGGGGACCCCAAGGTCGGCTTCTTCACTCAGCGTGCGGTCTACCAGGACGCCATCGACGCCGGGAAGGTGCTGCCGCCCGCCAAGAACATGAGCGACATGCACACGGTGGTCACCAACTCGACGGTGGACGGCGTGCTGTCGGCGGTGCTCGCCCTGCTGATCGTGGTGGTGATCGCGGACGCGGCCCGGGTGTGCGTGCGCCATCTGCGCGACCCGGCCGCCACCCGGCTGAGCGAGGCGCCGTACGTGAAGTCGGCGATCGTCGCGCCCGCCGGGCTGGTGGCCTCCAAGGAGGAGAAGGCGGAGCTGGCGGCCGCGGAGCGGAGCGGGCCGTGAGCGGGGTACGGCGCGCCCTGCGCTGGATCCGTTGGTACGTACGGGAAATGACCGGTGAGAGCGCGTACGAGCACTACGTCACGCATATCCGGCGGGAGGCGCCGGACGCGCCGATTCCCAGTCGCCGGGAATTCGAGCGGCGGCGCGCCGCGGCACGCGAGGACGACCCCCGTTCCGGTTTCCGCTGCTGCTGAGGTCGCCGGTTCGTTGCCGTACCGATATGCGGACAGGTAGTGACGCGTACAACTTCCCTGGCTTAGATTTCCTGCCCATTACCCCCGTGATCGCCAAGGGACCGCCAGGGAACGGAGCCACGGCCATGCCAGAGCCGTCCGAATCAGCCGGAACACCAGCGGGCAGAGCCGCCCCGGTCGTCACGCCCACGCGCGTGATCGCCGGGCTGTGCCTGGTCGCGCCCTTCGTGGCGATGCTGTGGGTGAGCTCGTACGCCAAGGTGGAGCCGACCCTCATCGGCATCCCGTTCTTCTACTGGTACCAGATGCTGTGGGTGCTGATCTCGACCGCGCTCACGATGATTGCCTACAAGCTGGTCCAGCGTGAGAAGCGGCTGCTCAAGGGGGGTGCGTCCCGGTGAAGGACGGCGTGAACGGCGTCGCGCTCGCCGTCTTCATCTTCTTCTTCGTGGCCGTGACGGTCATGGGCTTCCTGGCGGCGCGCTGGCGCAAGGCCGCGCAGTCCGACAATCTCGACGAATGGGGCCTGGGCGGCCGCAGCTTCGGCACCTGGGTGACCTGGTTCCTGCTGGGCGGCGACCTCTACACCGCGTACACCTTCGTCGCGGTGCCCGCGGCGATCTACGCGGCGGGCGCCGCCGGGTTCTTCGCGGTCCCGTACACGATCCTCGTCTACCCGCTGATCTTCACCTTCCTGCCCCGCCTGTGGTCGGTCTCGCACAAGCACGGCTACGTCACCACCTCCGACTTCGTACGCGGCCGGTTCGGTTCCAAGGGCCTGTCGCTGGCCGTGGCGCTCACCGGCATCCTCGCCACGATGCCGTACATCGCGCTGCAACTCGTCGGCATCCAGGCCGTACTGGACGTGATGGGCGTCGGCGGTGGCGAGAACACCCACTGGTTCATCAAGGATTTGCCGCTGCTGATCGCCTTCGGCGTGCTGGCCGCGTACACCTACTCGTCCGGACTGCGGGCGCCCGCGCTGATCGCGTTCGTCAAGGACGGCCTGATCTACCTGGTCATCGTCGTCGCGATCATCTACATCCCGATCAAGCTGGGCGGCTTCGACCACATCTTCGCGGTGGCCGAGGACACCTTCGCGCAGAAGAATCCGGCGACCGGCAAACCGCGCGGCGAACTGGCCAGCGGGCCGAACGCGCAATGGGCGTACGCGACGCTGGCCCTCGGCTCGGCACTCGCACTGTTCATGTACCCGCACTCGATCACCGCGACGCTGTCCTCCCGCAGCCGTAACGTGATCCGCCGCAACACCACCATCCTGCCGCTGTACTCCCTGATGCTGGGACTGCTCGCGCTGCTCGGCTTCATGGCGGTGGCAGCCGGGATCAAGGTGCAGAACGGGCAGCTGGCCATCCCGCAGCTGTTCGAGGACATGTTCCCCGACTGGTTCACGGGCGTGGCCTTCGCCGCGATCGGCATCGGCGCCCTCGTCCCCGCCGCGATCATGTCCATCGCCGCGGCGAACCTGTTCACCCGCAACATCTACAAGGACTTCCTCAAGCCCGGCGCCACCCCCGCGCAGGAGCACAAGGTCGCCAAGCTGGTGTCACTGCTGGTGAAGGTCGGTGCGCTGGTCTTCGTCCTGACGATGGACAAGACCGTCGCGATCAACTTCCAGCTGCTGGGCGGCATCTGGATCCTGCAGACGATGCCGGCCCTGGTCGGCGGCCTGTTCACCCGCTGGTTCCACCGGTGGGCGCTGCTGGCCGGCTGGGCGGTCGGCATGGTCTACGGCACAGTCGCGGCGTACGGGGTGGCCAGCCCCACGCAGAAGCACTTCGGCGGCTCCAGTGCGGAGATCCCCGGCATCGGCGAGATCGGCTACATCGGTCTGACCGCGTTCGTCCTCAATGTCCTTGTGACGGTCGTGCTGACCGTCGTCCTGCGCGCCACGAAGGCCCCGGACGGCGTCGACGAGACGTCCCCGGAGGACTACAAGGCGGACGCGGGCGACAAGGGCGTCCAGGTCGAGCTGCCGCCGGCCACGGCGGGGGCGCCGGCGGGGCACTGAGGGGCCGGCTGCGGCGCCGGGGGCCTGTTGTCAGACCCCCGGTGCACACTTGCCTCATGGACATCACGATCAGGGCCGCGCGGCCGCAGGAGTTCGAAGCGATCGGAGAACTCCTCGTGGCGGCCTACGCGGCGGACGGGCTGCTGGCGTTCGGGGCCGACGACCCGTACACGGACAAGCTGCGCGACGTCGCGCACCGGGCCGGACACGCCGAGGTGCTGACGGCGGCCGGCGCCGACGGCGCGCTGCTGGGGGTGGTGACCTTCGCCGCTCCCGGCAGCCCGTACGCCGAGATAGCCGGTCCCGACGAGGGCGAGTTCCGAATGCTGGCCGTCGCCCCCGACGGCCGCGGGCGCGGCATCGGCGAAGCGCTGGTGCGCGCCTGCATGGACCGCGCCCGCTCCCTCGGCCTGTCCCGCATGGTGCTCTCGGTGATGCCGCACGTCGAGAAGGCCCACCGTGTGTACGAGCGCACCGGGTTCACGCGCATACCCGAGCGGGACTGGGAGCCGGTGCCGGGCGTCCGGCTGTGGGCGTTCCGGGCCGACCTCGCGGGATGAGGCGGGACCGCAGCGGCGCGCCCCCGGATCAGCTCCAAGCCCCGGCCCTCACCTCCTGATCGCTCAGGTCGGGAAGTGCCCCTTCAGCCAGTTCGTCGAGGTGCCGTAGCTGCTCGGCGCGGCGCTGAAGTGCGGCGTCTGCCGATTCGGTCCGTGGTGTGGGCTCGTCCATCCCCGGTGACCTTCCTGCTGCGGTTCGTCCGCCTGCCCGCGCTCCGAGGAGCTTGTCCGGCAACGCCTTCGGCGACCGGTGCGGCGCCCGCTCCCCTACGGCCCCACCCGCCGTACGAACACGTCCGTGACCCCGTTCGTGTCGCCCGGGACCAGGTCGGCCGCGTTGGAGTCGAAGGCGACGAGGCGGCCGGTGGCGTCGGTGGAGGCGCTGGAGGAATAGCCCTGGGCCTGGGTGCCGTCGGTGGCGACGCTGACCCGCTCGATGGCGCCGGTCCGCAGGTCGCGGACGAAGACGTCCTGGGCGCCGTTGGTGTCACCCGGCACCAGGTCGGGGGTCGAGGACTGGAAGTACAGACGGCGGTTGTCGGCGGACAGCACGCCCATGCCGGAGGACCCGGTCAGCGGCTGTTTGCCGTCGTGGGTGAGGCTCATCTGCTCCGTGGTGCCCTTGACGAGGTCGCGGACGAACAGGTCCGGGCGGCCTGTCGGATGGCCGGGTACCACCTCGCCGTACTGGCTGGAGAAGACCGCGTAGCGGCCGTCGGGGCTGAGCGAGGCGTTCCAGGCGCCGACCGTCTCACCGGCCGAGCTGAGGCTCGCCACGCTCGTGCGGCCGGTGTCCAGGTCGTGCAGGAAGAACGGGTAGCTGTGCGGCCTGCGCTGGCCGGCCTCCTGGCGGGCGGCCCGGGCCGGCTTCGGGGGCATGTTGGACGCCTTGGAGATGAAGCCGACCTTGCGGCCGTCATAGCTGATCACCGGGCTGGCGGAGGGGCCGGCGGCCTGCTCGCCGCCGGTGACGGAGACGCTCACCCGCGTCACGGTGCCGGTCTTCCGGTCGCGTACGAAGATGTCCTGGGCGCCGTTGGTGTCGCCGGGCACCAGGTCTTCGCGGCTGGAGGCGAACGTCACGTACCGGCCGTTGGCGCTGATCATCGGCATCTGGG
Source organism: Streptomyces sp. NPDC033221 (assembly GCF_055577005.1). Lineage (NCBI taxonomy): Bacteria > Bacillati > Actinomycetota > Actinomycetes > Kitasatosporales > Streptomycetaceae > Streptomyces > Streptomyces sp. NPDC033221. The sequence goes on from NZ_JBVIQN010000001.1 coordinate 26,488, forward strand.
CGCCCTGCCTGCCCTGCGGGGGCCGCCCGTCGAGGGTGACGCTCTCGGTCCGTCCGGTCCGGCGGTCGTGGACGAATATGTCGGTGTCGGCGTTGGTGTCGCCCGGCACGAGATTGGCCGCGTCGGACGCGAAGGCGACATACCGGCCGTCGGCGCTGATGGAGGGGGTGTACGAAGAGGAGTTGGCCTGGGTGCCGTCGCTCGCCACGTTGACGCGCTGGACGGCGCCCGTCCGCAGGTCCTTCACGAAGACGTCCGACCTCCCGTTGGTGTCGCCGGGCACCAGGTCGCTCGCGCTGGAGTCGAAGGCGACGTACCGGCCGTCGGCGCTGACCGCCGGGCCGTTCGAGCCGTCGTTGGCCTGCGCCCCCTCGGCGGTGACGCTGACCCGCTCGGTGCCGGACGGCGGCGCGGTCCGGGCGCCGGCCGTCGTCGCGGGCAGCAGCGCGGCGAGCGCGCACACGCCCGTCACGGTGACGATTCTTCGGGCGGTGGTACGGGTGGTCCTCATGGTGGGTTCCCCTCCTCGTGGGTACGCCGCTGCGTCAGCGCGCGGTACGTCAGTGCTCCAGCCGCCGGACGAACACGTCGCCCGTCCCGTTCGTGTCGCCGGGCACCAGCCCGTCGTCGCGCGAGTCGAAGGCCGCCAGCCGTCCGGTGGCGTCGGGCGCGGCGATGTTCGTCCAGGACGCCGACTGGGTGCCGTCCACGCCGACGTTGATCCGTTCGACCCGTCCGCTCCGCAGGTCGCGGACGAAGCCGTCCACCTGGCCGTTGGTGTCGCCGGGCACCAGGTTGGCGGCCGCGGAGGTGAAGAAGAGCCGCCGGTTGTCGGCGCTGAGCCGCCCGTCGGAGGACCAGCCGTTGCCCTGGGCACCGTCGTGGGCGCGGGACAGCAGCCGGGTGGTGCCCTGTTCCAGGTCGCGGGCGAAGAGGTCGTACGTGCCGTTGGTGTCGTCCGGCACCACGTCGTCGGCCACGGCGGAGAAGACCGCGTACCGGCCGTCGGGGCTGAGCCGGGGGAACGGTGACACGCCGACCACGGCATCCGTGGTGCTCAGGCTCGCCGCCCTGGTCCGCCCGGTGGCCAGGTCGTGGACGTACAGGGGGTCCTGCGGCGGCGGGCGGCGGAAGCCGGGCCCGGCGGGGGTGAGATTCGTCGCCTTCGAGGTGAACGCCACCCGGCGGCCGTCGGCGCTGATCGACGGGAAGGCGGACGGGGCGTTCGCCTGGGTGCCGTCGCTCGCCACACTCACCCGTTTCACCGTTCCCGCCTGCACATCGTGGACGAAGATGTCCAGGCGTTCGTTGGTGTCGCCGGGCACCAGGTCCGGGCGGTGGGAGCCGAAAGCGAGGCGGTGGCCGTCGCCGCTGAGGGCGAAGTTCTGGACCCCGTATCCGTACGGGGACTTCCCGGCGCCCGCGGTGGGGCTCACGGTGCGCCCGGTGCGGCGGTCGTGGACGAAGACGTCGCCCTCGCCGTTGGTGTCGCCGGGGACCAGGTTCGTCGCGCTGGAGTAGAAGGCCACATACCGCCCGTCGGCGCTGATCTCGGGCGAGCCGGAGAGGGCGTCGCCGCGGGTGCCGTCACTGGCGACGCTGACCAGGTCGACCTTTCCCGTCCGTAAATCCTTGACGTAGACGTCCTGTTCGCCGTTGGCGTCCGCGGGTCCCAGGTTGGTGGCTTCCGAGGTGAATGCCACGAACCGCCCGTTCGCACTGAGTCGTGGATCTCCTGAAAAACCGTTTCCCTGCGTCCCGTCCGCGGCGACGCTGACCCGCTCGGTGGCCGGAGCCGCCCGCCCCGCGGCGGCCGCCGACGACACCGGCAGCACCCCCGCCACCACGCACGCTCCCGCCATCAGCCCCACGACTCGCCCGGCGCCACACGCCGTACCGCTTCTTCGCATGCTTCCCCCCTCGCACAAGGCCCCCACCCGCCCCGCCGGCCGACGGAGCAAACAAGGAGCCAATACGTTTCAGGAGCCCCGGTCAACGCATCAGGGACATTCCGCGCCACCAATACGCCCCCTGCATCAACCCCCGTCCACGCCGCCCCGAACGGCCCGGGAACGGCCCCGGAACACCCCGGAAACGGCTCCACGGCGGCCTCGTGTCACCCTCCCGTAGGCCCCCGAACACCCCTGGGAACGCGCCCGGATCAGCCGCCGAATACCACGGCTCCGGACAACCCCGCGCCAACGCGACACAAGATATGGGGGTGGGTGCACGAGGCGGCACAAGATGTATGCTCGTGCTCGCTGTCGTCGCAGGGGAATCCGGTGCGAATCCGGAACTGTCCCGCAACGGTGTACGAAGTGCGCAAACCGCACTCGTGAGTCCGAAGACCTGCCCACAGTACGCCCGCGCCAGGACCGGCGCGGTCGTCGATACGTCCGGGTCTCGCGGGTTGGACCGGTGGACGCTGCGCGGTGTGCCCGCGCGCCCCTTGCCGTGCCGGGGGTGCCGCACGCCCGCACGCGCCCTCCTGCCCTCCCCAGGCCCCCGCCGAGTGAGGGAGAGCAGCACGTGACCATCGCGCCAACGGAGCCAGCAGCCGAGCAGGTCGTGCAGCCCGCGAAGGGCACGCGGCCCCAGCAGGGCACCGGCGGCCAGGCCACGGACGGCCCCGGCACCGCCCTGCTGCGCACGCTGACCGACCTCACCGCCGACCTGCCCGCCACCGACCCGGGCAAGATCGCCGCCGCCGCGCTGCGCGGCCGCCACCCCGGCTCCGACGAGGCCGAACTGCGCTCGCTGGCCATGGAGGCCGCGGCCGGCCTGATCGGCGACGAGCCGCAGTACTCCAAGCTGGCCGCCCGCCTGCTGACCCGCGCCATCGCGGAGGAGGCGGCCGCGGAGGGGGCGGTCGCCTTCTCCGCCTCCGTCGCCACCGGCCACCGCGAGGGCCTGATCGCCGACGGCACGGCGGAGTTCGTACGCACCCACGCGGTCCGCCTGGACGCGCTGGTCGAAAACTCCCTGGCGGACGGCGCGGACGACCGCTTCGGCTACTTCGGCCTGCGCACCCTGCACTCCCGCTACCTGCTGCGCCACCCGATCACCCGCCAGGTCATCGAGACCCCGCAGCACTTCCTGCTGCGCGTGGCCTGCGGCCTGGCCGAGGACCACAGCGAGCGGGCCGTGGCCGACGTCGCCGAGCTGTACCGCCTGACCAGCACCCTGTCGTACCTGCCGTCCTCGCCGACGCTGTTCAACTCCGGCACCCGGCACCCGCAGATGTCCTCCTGCTACCTGCTGGACTCCCCGCTGGACGAGCTGGACTCGATCTACGACCGCTACCACCAGGTGGCGCGCCTGTCGAAACACGCGGGCGGCATCGGCCTGTCGTACTCCCGGATCCGGGCCCGCGGCTCGCTGATCCGCGGCACCAACGGCCACTCCAACGGCATCGTGCCGTTCCTGCGCACCCTGGACGCCTCGGTCGCGGCCGTGAACCAGGGCGGCCGGCGCAAGGGCGCCGCCTGCGTCTACCTGGAGACCTGGCACGCGGACCTGGAGGAGTTCCTGGAGCTGCGCGACAACACTGGCGAGGAGGCCCGGCGCACCCACAACCTGAACATCGCGCACTGGATCCCCGACGAGTTCATGCGCCGCGTCGAGGCCGACGCCGACTGGTCGCTGTTCTCCCCCAGCGACGCGCCCGAGCTGGTGGACCTGTACGGCGACGAGTTCGACGCCGCGTACCGCACGGCGGAGGCCGAGGGCCGCTACGTCAAGCAGGTCCCGGCCCGCGTCCTGTACTCGCGGATGATGCGCACCCTCGCGCAGACCGGCAACGGCTGGATGACCTTCAAGGACGCCGCCAACCGCACCGCCAACCAGACCGCCGAGCCCGGCAAGGTCGTGCACTCCTCCAACCTGTGCACCGAGATCCTGGAGGTCACGGACGACGGCGAGACCGCCGTCTGCAACCTCGGCTCGGTCAACCTCGCCGCCCACCTCGGCGACAACGGTGAGATGGACTGGGAGCGACTGGACGCCACGGTCCGTACCGCGGTGACCTTCCTCGACCGCGTGGTGGACATCAACTTCTACCCGACCGAGCAGGCCGGCACCTCCAACTCCCGCTGGCGCCCGGTGGGCCTGGGCCTGATGGGCCTCCAGGACGTCTTCTTCCGGCTGCGGCTGGGCTTCGACTCGCCCGAGGCGCGGGAGCTGTCCACCCGCATCTCCGAGCGGATCATGCTCGCGGCGTACGAGGCGTCCGCCGACCTCGCCGAGCGGCACGGCCCGCACCCGGCCTGGTCCGCGACCCGTACGGCCCGCGGCGTGCTGCACCCGGACCACTACCCGAACGCCGAGCCGCGCTGGGCCGACCGGTGGACGGCGCTGCGCGCCCGTATCGCGGCGACCGGCATGCGCAACTCGCTGCTGCTGGCCATCGCGCCGACCGCCACCATCGCGTCCATCGCGGGCGTGTACGAGTGCATCGAGCCGCAGGTCTCGAACCTGTTCAAGCGCGAGACGCTGTCGGGCGAGTTCCTGCAGGTCAACGCGTACCTGATCGAGGAGCTGAAGGCGCTGGGCCTGTGGGACGCGCGCACCCGTGACGCGCTGCGCGAGGCCAACGGCTCAGTGCAGGAGCTGGACTGGATTCCCGCCGAGACCCGCGAGCTATACCGCACGGCCTGGGAGATCCCGCAGCGCGCGCTGATCGACATGGCGGCGGACCGTACGCCCTACCTCGACCAGAGCCAGTCGCTGAACCTGTTCATGGCGTCCCCGACCATCGGCAAGCTCAGCTCGATGTACGCGTACGCCTGGAAGCGCGGCATCAAGACCACGTACTACCTCCGCTCGCGGCCGGCGACCCGTATCGCCCAGTCCGCGCGCGGCACGGGCGGGGGCGCGCAGACCGCTCCCGTCCCCGCTCAGGCGGCCGATCCCGAGGCCGTCGCCTGCTCCCTGGAAAACCCCGAGTCCTGCGAGGCATGCCAGTAATCATGACTACCGCACCCGAGAAGAACACGCCCGAAACGTCCGCCGCCGCCTCGCACACCGCCACCACCGGCAGCAAGAACCTCCTCGACCCGGGCTTCGAGCTGACCCTGCGCCCGATGCGCTACCCGGACTTCTACGACCGCTACCGGGACGCGATCAAGAACACCTGGACGGTGGAGGAGGTCGACCTCCACTCCGACGTGGCCGACCTCGCCAAGCTGTCGCCCGGTGAGCAGCACATGATCGGCCGGCTCGTCGCGTTCTTCGCGACCGGCGACTCGATCGTGGCGAACAACCTCGTCCTGACGCTCTACAAGCACATCAACTCCCCCGAGGCGCGGCTGTACCTGAGCCGACAGCTGTTCGAGGAGGCCGTGCACGTCCAGTTCTATCTGACGCTGCTGGACACCTACCTGCCCGACCCGGAGGACCGCGCCGCCGCGTTCGCCGCGGTGGAGAACATCCCCTCCATCCGTGAGAAGGCCGAGTTCTGCTTCAAGTGGATGGACTCGGTCGAGTCCATCGACCGCCTGGAGTCGAAGGCGGACCGCCGCCGCTTCCTGCTGAACCTGATCTGCTTCGCGGCCTGCATCGAGGGCCTGTTCTTCTACGGTGCCTTCGCGTACGTGTACTGGTTCCGCTCGCGCGGCCTGCTGCACGGCCTGGCGACCGGCACCAACTGGGTCTTCCGCGACGAGACCATGCACATGGAATTCGCGTTCTCGGTCGTGGACACGGTGCGCGCGGAGGAGCCGGAGCTCTTCGACGATGAGCTGGAGGGCCAGGTCACCGACATGCTGAAGGAGGCCGTCGAGGCGGAGCTCCAGTTCGGCCGTGACCTGTGCGGCGACGGCCTGCCGGGCATGAACACCGAGTCGATGCGCGAGTACCTCCAGTGCGTCGCCGACCAGCGTCTGCAGCGCCTGGGCTTCGCTCCGGTGTACGGCTCGGAGAACCCGTTCTCCTTCATGGAGCTGCAGAACGTCCAGGAGCTGACGAACTTCTTCGAGCGGCGCGCCTCGGCCTACCAGGTCGCCGTCGAGGGCTCGGTCTCCTTCGACGACGAGTTCTGATCCGGCGCGTTCCGCGCAGTCGGACGGTGCCGGCCCGCGTTCGCGGACCGGCACCGTCCGCTTCTTTATGTCCGCCGGATGTCCGACGAATCCGGACCGGATTTGATGAGTCGATGACAACGTGCGGGCGACGGCAACCCTGCCCGTACTCGCCTGCTCTCCCCTTGCATGAAGGGCAGCGAGCAGCCGAAGAAACGGTTCATCGACTATCCCCGCAGGGGCCGCGGCGGCTGGCGCCGCTGGCTGCCGTCCTGGAGACAGCAGCTCGGCGCCGCCGCCGTCGGCACGGCCGGGCTCGCCGGGCTCTTCGTCTTCGTGTACGCACAGGTCGACATCCCGGACGAGAACGCCGCCTCGCGCCAGGAAGCCACCGTCTACTACTGGGCGGACGGCAGCCAGATGGTGAGCGAAGGCGCCGTCAACCGGCAGAACGTCACCCTCGCCCAGGTGCCCGACTCCGTCGAACACGCCGTCATCGCCGCCGAGAACGCGAGTTTCTACTCCGATTCCGGCGTCTCGCTCTCCGGCATCGCCCGCGCCGCGGTGAACATGGCCGGCGGCCAGGAAGCCCAGGGCGGTTCCACCATCACCCAGCAGTTCGTGAAGAACACGTACCTCTCGCAGGACCAGACCCTCAAGCGCAAGGTGAAGGAATTCTTCATCGCGCTGAAGCTGGACAACCGCAAGTCGAAGTCGGAGATCCTGCAGGGATACCTCAACACCAGTTACTTCGGGCGCCATTCGTTCGGCATCCAGGCCGCCGCGAACGCTTACTACGGCATCCCCGCCAAGAGCCTGGACCCCAGCCAGGGAGCGGCGCTGGCCGCCCTGCTCAAGGGCGCCGAGCAGTACGATCCGGCGCTCGGCGAGGCCAACCACAAGCGCGCCGTGGAGCGTTGGAAGTGGATTCTGGACCGCGAGGTGGAAACCGGAGTGATGAGCCGGGAGGAGCGCGCCCGCTACACGCGGTTCCCCGAGCCGAAGAAACCGGTCACCCCGACCAGCCAGAAAGGCCAGACCGGCTATCTCATCGACGCCGCGAAGAAATACCTCCGCAGCCGTACGGACCTGACCGACCGCGATCTGGCCCGCGGCGGATACCGCGTCCACACCACCTTCGAGAAGGACAAGGTGGCACGGCTGGCGAAAGCGGTGGAGGACGAGCGGCGCCGCAGCCTCGACCCGAAGAAGCGCCCCGACGACGCGTACGCCGCATTCGGTGCCGCGTCGGTACGGCCCCGGGACGGCGCGCTCGTCGCGCTCTACGGCGGCCCGGACGCGACGCGGCATTTCGTGAACAACGCCGACACCGCGGGCGTACCGGCCGGCTCGGCCTTCAAGCCGTTCGTGCTGGCCGCCGCCCTGCACGAGGGCCGCGCGGCGGCTGTGGAGGCGGCTCCCGACTCCGGCGGCCCGTCGTCGGCCGCCCCGCTGCCGCCCGCCCTGTACGAAGGCCTGGTGACCTCCGCCCATCCGCCGTTCGTCAGCGCGGGCAAGCGCGTCGGCCTGGAGAAGATCCGGGACCTGGCCATCGAGGCAGGCCTGCGCAAGGAGAGCCTGGCCCGCCTGGAGCCCACGTTCCCGCTCGGGACCTCCACACCCAGCGCGATCCGGCTGGCCGGCGCGTACTCGCTGTTCGGCAACGAGGGCAAGCGCACCGAGCCGTACTCGGTGACCAAGGTCGTACACGAAGGCAAGCCGCTGCCCGGTCTGGAACCGCCGGCACCGCGCCGCGTGCTGGCCCCGGAGGCAGCGCGCAGCGTCAACTTCGCGCTGCGGGCCTTCGCCTGGAAGTCGCTGCCCCAGGAGGCCGCCGAGAAGCTGCCGAACGGCATCACGGCGGGCGGCACCGGCCCGGAGGACCGCATGAGGTCGGCGTGGTTCATCGGCAACGACGGCGCGCCCGGCGGCGGGCTGACCACCGCCGTCACCGTCTTCCGCAGCAAGCCGGGCGCGCCGCGGCTGCTGCCCATGGAGGGCGTGGGCGGCGACGCCCGGTTCGGCAACGGCATACCGCCCCGGATCTGGGGCGCGTACGCCACGGGGACGGCGAAGTGAGCCCGGACCGGACCGGGCCGTGACTCAGTCGGCGGCGGGCCCGGCCGACGGCAGGCTCAGCCGGCGGGCCCGATCGGCGGCGGGTCCGGTCGTCCGCGGACTCAGTCGTTGGCGACGACGGGGTAGCGCGGCTCGCGCTCGGCCATCTGCTTCAGCGCGTCCTTGCGGTCCCGCTTGGAGAGCCGGTCGATGTACAGGTAGCCGTACAGGTGGTCGGTCTCGTGCTGGAGGCAGCGCGCGAAGTAGCCGGTGCCCTCGACCACGATCGGGTTGCCCTCGGCGTCCTGGCCGCGGACGACCGCGTAGTCCGGGCGGGCCAGCTCGGCGTAGGCACCGGGGACCGACAGGCAGCCCTCGTTGGAGTCGTCCAGCACCCGCCGTTCGAGCGGCAGCTCGTCCAGGACCGGGTTGCAGACCGCGCCGACGTGCCGTACGCCCGCGTCGTCCATGCAGTCGTAGACGAAGACCTTCAGGTCCACGCCGATCTGGTTGGCGGCCAGGCCCACGCCCTCGGCCGTGCGCTGGCTGGCGAACATGTCGTCGATGAGCTGGGCGAGCTCGCCGTCGAACTCGGTGACGTCCTTGCACTCCTTGTGCAGCACCGGGTTGCCGACGACGGTGATCGGGCGGGACGTGCCGCGCTCGCGGTGTGCCTCCTCCCGCTCCGCCGCGCCGGTGACGTCGTCGACGAAGCCCTCCGCCGCCCGCTCCTCGTTGTGATCAAAAACAGGCTGTTGCGCCATGTCCGCCGTACGCCTTCCTGGAAACCCGAATTATTCGCCCTCCAGCCTACGCGGGGCGGCCTGCGGGCTCTCGGGGACCGCGTCCGGTTCCGGCCGGACACCGGGAGCGCGGCGGGAGCACGCCGGGCGCCGGGAGCACGTGGGGAGCGTGCCGGGCGCCGTGCGCCGGTGCGGGCGCCGGTCCGTCCGGTCTCCGCGCGCCGGTCCGCCCGGCAGTCGCACGCGCCGGTCCGTCCGGCGCCGGCCGTCAGCAGACCTCTTCGAGGTCCCGCCACTCGCGAGTGTCCGGGCTGTCCGCGACCCAGCCGTCCAGCAGGCCGCGCACCAGCCCGGCGGGGGCCGCGATGCCGCACTCGCGCTCCGGCACCCACAGCGAGCCGGAGCCCGCCGTACGGTGGCCCAGCGGCCCCGGGTGGCCCGGTTCGCTGTGGTCGTGCGGGTCCAGGTGCTCGCCCTCGCCCTCGTCGCTGGGCATCCGGCTCTCCGAGCACGTACGGCACAGCAGGCGTACGGACGACGACCAGTCCTCGGCGGCGAAGCCCGCGTCGGCGGCCAGCCGCTCCAGGGCGTCCCGGTCGGCCTCCGTGGCGGCCTCCAGGAGCACGACCCAGGTCGGCACCGGGGAGGGCGCCCACAGCTCGATCTCGTCGAACACCGGGAAGGACGGGCCGGCGGCGGTCGTGCGCTCGCCGTTCGGCACGCCGTCGTGCAGCACCACCTCGCCCCAGCGCCGCCCGGAGGACGGCAGCGGGATGGAGAGCACCTCGATACGGGCCGGGTCCAGGCGGCGGCCCCAGACCACCTCCGCCTCGCCCTCGGGCGAGAGGCGTACGGCGGCGCTGCCCAGCTCCATGCCGACCGGTTCGGCGGACGGTGAGCCCTCGCCGGGGACCTTCAGGCCGTACGCCTGCCAGGCCCGCCGGGCCAGCGGCCAGTCCTGGAGGGCGGTGGCCGCGATGCCCACGTTCCACCAGTCGGGGGCCCCGGACTCGCGGTCCAGCAGGGCGACCGCGCGCAGTCCGGCGGCGCGCGCCTGCTCCCAGTCGTGCCGGAACTTGTGCAGCAGCGCGAGGTTGAACCAGGACTCCGACAGCCACGGCTCCATGTCGGCCGCCCGCGTCAGCAGTGCGCCCGCGTCCTCGTAACGGCCGTCACCGATCAGCGTGAAAGCGCGGTCGGTCGCCTGCCGCCACGAGGCGGAGGGCCGGTGCCGTACCTTGCCGAAGATCTTCACGATTCCCGCCTGCCGGTTGCTTCCTGGATGCCGCCCCGGACGGAGGCCGGGGGTCGTTCGAGGGCCTACTCGACAACCTGCCACAGATTGCCGCCGGGCTCAGCCCGGTTGCCGCGCCGCCCGCGGCCCGCCACCGACCCCCTCACCGGCTCCTTGCCTTTCGCCGACCCCCTGAATCCCCGTTCGTGGGGGTTCCTTCGCATCCAACCATGCCCATCTCCGGGGCCGCTCATTACCCATCGGTTCCGTGACCTTGCGCGGGCCTTTGTGCGGATCTGGGCGGGGGTGCCGGCGGCGGGCGGGCGGCTCTTCCCGGGGGCCGTCGGCGCGTCAACGTACCGACGGCGAACAGTGGTTGACGGCAGCGGGTACCGGAGCAGGTCGCCGGGAGGCGGCGTACGGAACGGGGCCGCCATCGTCAACGCGGCCGGGCCACAGGCCGGATGCGCCCTCGGAAACCGGGGCAGCGGTCCGCGCCGGGCGGGAAGCGGGGCGTACGGGAACGGTGGCCCGAGGAGCGGGATGCGAGCCCCCGCGGGCGAACGCCGGGAGGGCGGATCGGTGGACCGGGCGGGACGAACCGTCCCGCCCCTCACCCCTTGGGGTGATACGTCGCGCTATTCGGCCCGCGCGGTCTCACCACGCGCGTCGAGCGTGCTGTCCGGGCCGGGCCCGGACGCCTGCTCAGGGGCCTTGGCGGCCGCGGCGGCACGGGCCGCGGCCTGCTCCTGCTTGGCCTGTTCCAGCACGCTCTGCTCGGGCACCGCCTCGCCCGCGCGGATCAGGTCGATCCGGCCCATGACCTTCGACCGGAGGTCGACGGGCACGTCGTCATGGCCGCAGCAGCGCTTGACCAGCTTCTTGACGGCCTGCTCCAGGCCGTACTTCTCCAGGCACGGCGAGCATTCGTCGAAGTGCTCCTGGAACTTCTCGCACTCACCGGCCGGCATCTCGCGGTCGAGGTACTCGTACAGGTGGTCGAGGACCTCGGAGCAGTCCGTCTCGTGCGGGTCTCCGCAGCTCATGATCCCGAGCCTTTCCGATCGTGCGGCTGCGACGACTGCGCCGTCGCGGCCCCTGCCCCGGCGGGGACCAGCCCACGCTCGCGGGCGTAATCCTCCAGCATGCCGCGCAGTTGGCGCCGGCCGCGGTGCAGACGGGACATCACCGTGCCGATGGGTGTACCCATGATGTCGGCGATCTCCTTGTAGGCAAAGCCCTCGACGTCCGCGAGATAGACCGCGATGCGGAATTCCTCCGGGATGGCCTGGAGGGCCGCCTTCACGTCGGAGTCGGGCAGGTGGTCCAGCGCCTGGGACTCGGCGGACCGCAGACCCGTGGACATGTGCGACTCGGCGCGCGCGAGCTGCCAGTCCTCGATCTCCTCGGCGGCACTGCGCTGGGGTTCGCGCTGCTTCTTGCGGTAGGAGTTGATGAAGGTGTTCGTGAGGATCCGGTACAGCCACGCCTTGAGGTTCGTTCCCTCGCGGAACTGGTGGAAGGACGCGTACGCCTTCGCGTACGTCTCCTGAACCAGGTCCTCCGCATCGGCCGGATTGCGCGTCATGCGCAGCGCGGCCGAATACATCTGGTCGAGGAAAGTGAGCGCGTCCCGCTCGAAGCGCGCGTTGCGCTCGGCGTCCGTCTCCCGCTTCCCGTTGCCAGCGTGTTCCTCTGCCGTGCCGTCGGTCCCTGCGTCGGTACCGGTGACCGGACCCACCTCCTCCAACACCGTGACGGATCCGGACGCGGACCCGCTCGATTCGGAGAATAGACGACGATCCGGTGCCGCCGCCGCTCCAGCCATGGCGGCCTGGGCGCCCCTCAGCTGTGACCACTGCAGGTCAGCGGCCTGCGGGCGGGCTGGGCAAGCGATTCCCATGCGGCGGACTCCACTTCTTCGAAGATTCCCTCAGCGTTCCTACAACCGGCACAACAGCCGCACCCCGCACGTCATTCCCGCCCTGCGGACCCGGCCCGTGAGCATGGTCACGCCACCCCGCGGACCGGGCGGAAGGGCGGCGCAGCTCTTGACAAACGCGCTTGCCGCTTCAGCAATGAAGACATGGACGACAAGGCGTACGAACGGGTGCTGACGAACGTGGGACCGCGGCTGCGGCGGCTGCGGCAGGACAGAGGAGTGACGCTCACCGCCCTCTCGGAGACGACGGGCATCTCGGTGAGCACCCTCTCCCGCCTCGAATCGGGCGGCCGCAGGGCCACGCTCGAACTGCTGCTGCCGCTCGCCCAGGCCCATCAGGTACCGCTGGACGAGCTGGTCGGCGCGCCCGAGGTGGGCGATCCGCGGGTGCGCGCGGTGCCGCAGCGCCGGGCGCACATGACCTTCGTGCCGCTGACCCGGCAGCCCGGCGGGCTCCAGGCGTACAAGATGGTCATCGATCCGGTGGCGGGCCCGCCCGAGCCGCGCACCCACGAAGGGTACGAATGGCTGTACGTGCTCTCCGGACGGCTGCGCCTGCTCCTCGCGGACCGGGACGTGGTGCTGCGGTCCGGCGAGGCCGCGGAGTTCGACACCCGGCTGCCGCACTGGTTCGGCCCGGCGGGCGACGAACCGGTGGAGGTGCTCAGCCTCTTCGGGCGGCAGGGCGAACGGATGCACGTACGCGCCCGGCCGCGCGGCAGGAAGGATGAAGACTGAGGGGCGTATGGGGGCGGACGGGCCAGGGGCGGACGGGCCGGGGACCGGGGGCGGCGGTCAGCCGAAGAGGCCGTCCAGCCACTCCCCCGCCGCGTCCGTGAGCACGGCCATCGCCGCCGGCTCGTCGAAGTCCGCCTTCTTCGGTACGGCGAATCCGTGATCCCCGTACGGCACCTCGACGACGCGGGTGCCCTCCGGGAACTCCGACGGCCGCCCGAACGGGTCCCGGCCGCCCTGCACCACCAGCGTCGGCAGTCCGGCCCCGGTCAGCTCGTCCGCGCGGGATTTCTCCGGCTTGCCCGGCGGGTGCAGCGGAAAGCTCAACGCCAGTACGCCGTGCGCGCCCAGGCCGCGCGCCGTGCGGCAGGCCACGCGCGCCCCCGCGCTGCGTCCGCCCGCGACGACCGGCAGGCCCGGCTTCTCCAGGGCCGGCCACAGCGCGGTCCAGGCGGTGTCGAGCGTCTTGGGGGCCGGTGCCAGCTTCTTGCCGGCCACCCGCCACGGCTGCTCGACCAGCGCCACCGTGTAGCCGCGCGCGGGCAGCTCCGCCGCCAGCGCGCGCAGGTCGCGCGCTTCGATGCCGCCGCCGGCGCCGTGGCTGACGGCGAGCACGGCCCGCGCGTCCTCCGCCGGATGCCAGGTGATGCGTGCCTCACCCACAGGGGTCTCAACTGTTTCGCTCACGCCCTCATCCTGCCGTCCCGCCCACCCGTGGCGGCGCCGGGGCGCGCGGCGGACCGGCAGGCGCGCGACGTCATGACGCGCGCCGGTCCGGCGGCAGACCTCAGAACAGCGTGCCCGCCTCCGGCGCCGCCAGCTCCTTGACCAGCTCCGGGCCGTTGTTGCGGACGTTGCTCACCTCGGACGGGACCGGGTACGCGCGCATCAGCCCGGCGGGCGGCGGCGCGAGCAGCGGCAGCAGGTCGGCCACGTCCGTACGGGCCGGGTCGAGCCAGGCGTCCCACTTGTCGGGCGTCATGACCAGCGGCATCCGGGGGTGGATGTCGGCGAGCGCCTGCGGGCCCTCGCCGCCGTCCGCGTTCGCCAGCGGGGTGGTCTCGGCCTCGGTGGTGACGACCGTGCAGGTCACCCACCAGGCCTGCGGGTGGTCGTCGGGCAGCGTACGGTCCCGCCAGAACTCGTACAGCCCGGCCAGCGCCATCACCTGGCCGTCCGCCGGGGTGACGAAGTACGGCTGCTTGCGGGGGCGCTTCTTCTTGCCCTGCTCCTCCAGCCGGCGTTCGGCCGCGGCCGTGACCCACTCGTAGTAACCGTCGCCGGGCAGCAGGCAGCGGCGGGCCGCGAACGGGCGCCGGAACGAGGGCTTCTCGTGCACCGTCTCCGCCCGTGCGTTGATCATCTTCACCCCGACATCGGGTGATTTCGCCCAGGACGGGACCAATCCCCAGGTCAGTCTGCGCAGCTGGCGAACCGGACGGCGGTCTTCCGCGTCTTTAAGGGGACGTTCGAGCACCGCGTGGACGTCCTTCGTCGGGGCGATGTTCCAGTCGGGCGCCAGGGTCTCCTCCGGCTCCCACTTCTCGACCTCGAAGAGCCCCACCAGGTCCTCGGGGCCGCGACTCGCTGCATACCGTCCGCACATCTTCAACCACCCCTCTGACCTGCGGATTCCCCGAGTCAGGCCGCCATAGTCAGCACCACGTCAGCACGGTGCTGGGTAATCGCCACATCCATGACCGTGATGGCTCGTCCGGTCGAGTCCGGCGTGAGGTGGCCGTACGTGTCGGCCGTCTCGTTGATGGACTTGTGTCCGAGCCACCTGGACACGTCCAACAATGGCAGACCGCTGCTGAGCGCCGTCGAGGCGAACCAGTGCCGGAGATCGTGAGGCGACCAGTCGAACCCGAGAGTCTTGATGACCTTCCGGAACGCCGTCGAGTAGTCCGTGGTGGCCACCAGCGTCCCCGTGAGCGTCTGGAACAGCTCTCCGTTCGGCCCGGTGCCGTAAGCGGCGACGTGAGCCGCTACAGCCTCCCGCAGGTGGGTCGGCAGGGGAATGTCTCGCCAATCACCTACCTGCCGGTGCTTGAGAGGGCCGATAAACGGGCCCTGCCCCTTCTTGCCCCGGGCCACCTGCCTGCGGACACGTACGCGGTCGTCCAGGAAGTCGCTTCCCAGAGCGCAGGCATTTCGCCGGTACGCAGACCGAGAGCAGCCATGATCCAGCAGTACCTCGGCATGACGACGGACGAGTACCTGGCACACGTCAGCACACGGAGCGCCACGCCGACCAGCACGGAGGGTGACTGAGGGGCCTACCGCAGCGGGCAGTCCCGGTCCGGCATGGCGCGGTTCGGGGAGCAGCACACCAGGGCCAGGGACAGGAACGAGGGGCGTTCGAGATAGAAGCCGTGCGACACGTCGCCGCCCCATGCCAGCCGTTCGGCGGCGGAGCTGACGAGTATGGCCAGCCGGGTCGTGTCGCGGTCCTCTTCGGAATCGAACCGGGGCGCGTACGCGGCGAGCTGTTCCCCGAGCCCCTGCGCGGCCTCCTTCGGCTCATCCCAGGTGCCCCGTACCAACGTGCCGGGCTTGGTGAGCCAGCGCGCCGTTTCCAGCGGGGGCAGGTCGCTGACGGGGAACTCCGCCCGCACTACCCGATAGCGTTCGACGAGCCGCTTTCCTTCGGTGTCGTCGTCACCGGCCGGGGCCGGGGGCGGATCGGGGTGGGGAGGCCGCCGCAATGCCTCCTCGTCGAACCGCTTCTTCGAGCCCGTCCACAGGTAGCCGTGGTAGTGCAACTGGTGATCCTTGTCAGAGCAGTTGAAGGCGGCCCCCGCACTCCCCAGAGAACGGAGGCCGCCGGTCAGGGAGCGGCCGTTCAGGCCGAGAGGCCGAAGCGGGCCGGGTCGATACCGGCCGCGTTCAGTTCGGCGGTGGTGAACCTCAGCGGCTCCGCACCGGGCCGCTTGCTGTCACCCAGGGCCCACGCATCGGGGCCGATCTTCGCCAGCGTGGCGCAGGATTCGCCGTCCGGGTGCGTGTTGCCCCCGCACGCCGTGAGGAACTTGGCGCCGTCGATGGGCAGGCTGTACAGGTCGGTTCGGGGCATGGCTGTGCCTTCCTGATAGATCAGTGAAGGGCAGGCTCAGAACGGGTACTGCTCCGGCTTCTGCACGTACACGACACCGGGTGCAAGAGCCGTCGCGGACTCCCGAAAGAGTTCGTCCAGCATCGACCTGGGGCCGTCCCGCATGGCATTGGCCAGGCTTTCGGCCAGTAGAGCGACCTCGGACGGAAGCAGGACCATTTCTGTGTCTGCCATGTGCCGACCGTTCTTCGTCAACCACATCGGGACACGAATGTTCCCATCATCATCCCGGTAAGCCCGGCGGCTCGGGATCGGGTCCATCCGCCAACCCTGCGGAACGCTCTGCCTGTGGTTCTTCGGTTCGGACGGCATGGATACATCCTCGGGCCGCCGTGGCGAATCCTCTAGTCCGTTTCCTGTTGCCTCAAGAAGTCGTCCCGAATGCCTGACACGAGGTCCCGCATGTCGTCGCCGGTAACGGCCACTCGCTCGAACTTCCGGAACTTGTCCAGGTAGAGGTCGATGTCGGGAATCTCAGTAGTGGTGATCTCGGCGTGCGGGACTTCGATTGTGGCTAGCCGGGTATCAAAGAGGACGAATGCCGATGTGGGCAGTCCTGGCTTGGCTCCCCGCTGCGGGATAACGCCGATCGTGATGTTAGGGAATCTCGACATGCTGATGATCTTGTCCAACTGCATTGCCATCGGCCGAACCCCAATTATCTCCCAGCGGAGCACTGATTCTGTGATCAGAAAATGGAAGCTTCGCCCCTCATGGTGCAGCACATCATGGCGCTTGAGTCGAGCACCGACCATCTTCTCTAGTGCGTCTTCGGTAAGATTCCAGCCTTCCAGGATTCCCCTCACATATTCGGGGGTCTGGAGTAGTCCGGGGATGCAGGACGGCTGAAACAGCCTGAGTAGCGTGGTACTGGCCTCAATGGCCCTAATCTCTTCCTGATGCTTGTGGAGTCCCGAGCGTCGGTAGATGCGCCATGCGGTGGCCTCCGTGGCTACCTGCCGGGCAATCTCCATTAGCCGGGTCTTGGCCTCCCCGGAGACTTCCAACGCCGCCAAGATGCGTTCTGCGTCGATGACGCTAGGCGCAAGTACCCCATTCTCAATCTTGCTGAGCTTGCTTGGCGACATGGCAGCGCCACGGGCCACGACTTTGGCCTGCTTCCCGCTGGCCTCTCGCAGTTTCCGCAGTGCCTGCCCGATGTCGATATTGTTCACTCGCCGTACTGTGCCCACCAGTCGGAGAACGGCACGGAATTCCGCATTGCGACATTCCGAATTTCGAGCCATTGGGATGCGTCGGTCTGTAGTTCAGCTCCGAGGAACTTCCCGTTCTCGCCATAGTTCATCGAGGCGATCTGAGATTCGTCAAACATCCAGAAATCCGGCACGCCGGAAACCGGATTATCCCGGTCGGTAGTGTCAAGGATGAAGAACTCTTCGCCTGCCGTCTGGTTCTTGACGTAGCCCCATCCGAGTTCGAATCGGAGGTAATCCGTAAGCGGTCGCGAGACCACGTGGACGCGATACATGCGCTTACCCGCTTCGGTGTTTGCGCGTACGTCGTCAACCCACTGCTGGTTGTACTCGGCAGGCTGGGGCTCCCCGGCCAGAAAAGCGCGGATCATTCCCGGGTTGGATGAGCCGCTGTAATCGTCCAGCGCTTCCAGCCGGAACGCTTCCCGCTCGAACGTGGTGAAGAGTTTCCCGAACTCATCCGTTGAGATATTCACGGGCGTACCTCTCGATGATGTAGGCGGGGATGCGGACTACGGACTCCCCCGCCGGAACGTCGATTCCGGCCGTCTCCGCCTCGCTGGTGTTGTACCCCTGGACGAGTAAGTCACCGGTGCCGTCAACGGCGTACAGGGTGGCGCAAGTGCCGCCCTCGCATTCGCCGACGAGTCGCCTAGCGGGCATGTCTTCCCCCTGGTGTGAGGTTGTGTGTCCGATGCTCCCGAGCGCGTGACAGCGGGTCAAGGTGTGCCAGTTGAGAGAACAGGAAACCGCCCTCCCCCGTCAGAGCGTCTTGGTCAGCACGACACCATCGCAGTGCCCCCAACCACTCCGAAACGGGCTCCACCAAACCCAGCACGGAGTCAGCACGGGTACGCAAAGAGCCCCGGAGTGAACCGGGGCTCTAAGCCTATGACCTGCGGGTTTGGTAACGCAGGGGAGTCGTGTTACCTGAACGGCTTCCATACCGTCCGCACATGTATGCCACAGTGCCACGCCACACCAAGGGGAGAGATGGACACCGGTCATATCACCGACGTATGGGACAGGGTTTTCGGCATCCAGCCCGACCCGCCGCCCTGGCTCGTCATCGTCACCGCGGTGCTCGCCCTCGGCGCCATCGCCCCGTACCGCGCCTGGCGGCTGTCCCGTAACGCCATCACCATCGCCCACGAGGGCGGGCACGGGCTGGTCGCCCTGCTCAGCGGCCGCCGGCTGTCCGGCATCCGGCTGCACTCGGACACCTCGGGGCTGACGGTCTCGCGCGGCAGGCCGACCGGTCTCGGCATGATCCTCACCGCGGCCGCCGGGTACATCACGCCGTCCCTGCTGGGGCTGCTGGGCGCCTGGCTGCTGGCCTCCGGGCACATCACGGCGCTGCTGTGGGGCGCCACCGCACTGCTCGCCGCGATGCTGATGATGATCCGTAACGCGTACGGCGTGCTGACCGTCGTGCTCTCCGGGGCCGCCTTCTTCCTCGTCTCCTGGCTGACCGCCCCCGACGTGCAGGCGGCGTTCGCGTACGCGGTGGTGTGGTTCCTGCTGCTCGGCGGCGTACGGCCGCCCTTCGAGCTGCAGGGCAAGCGGCGCCGCGGCCGGGCCGGGGACTCCGACCCCGACCAGCTGGCCCGGCTCACCCGCGTACCGGCGGCCGTCTGGCTGGGCCTCTTCCACCTGGTGACGCTGTGCTCGCTGGCCGGTGGCGGGCGCTGGCTGCTGGACCTGTGAGCCGGTACGGACGGTGCGCCCGCGCCCGCAGGTACGCACCCCGGAGCGCGGCAGCGGGAGCATGGCGCCGGACAGTGACCCGGCCTGCACTATCAGTGCCGTGTTTCCTGCAGGTTGCGCCACTTTTGATCAAGATCTGCACCCCCGCCCAGCCATTAAAGTGAGGGACATGACCGAGAGCCCCGCGCATCCCGCCCTCTGGCCCGCCCCCGTCGCTGCCGGAGCGGTCGACGCCACCGTCACCGTGCCCGGCTCCAAATCGGTCACCAACCGTGGCCTCGTCCTCGCCGCCCTGTCCTCCGAACCCGGCTGGCTGCGCCGTCCGCTGCGCTCCCGGGACACCCTGCTGATGGCCGAGGCACTGCGCACGATGGGCGTCGGCATCGAGGAGACCGCCCCCTCCAGCGCCGCCGCGACGGCCGGCGCGGACGGTGGCGGCGGCGAGTCGTGGCGGGTGATCCCGGCCGGTCTGCACGGCCCGGCCACTGTCGACGTCGGCAACGCCGGTACGGTCATGCGCTTCCTGCCCCCGGTCGCGGCCCTCGCCGACGGCCCGATCCGCTTCGACGGCGACCCCCGCTCCTACGAGCGCCCGCTGGACGGCGTGATCAACGCGCTGCGCTCGCTCGGCGCCCGTATCGACGACGACGGCCGCGGCGCGCTGCCCATGACGGTCTTCGGCGGCGGGGCCCTGGACGGCGGTGCCGTGGAGATCGACGCCTCCTCCTCGTCCCAGTTCGTCAGCGCCCTGCTGCTGTCCGCGCCGCGCTTCAACCAGGGCGTCGAGGTACGGCACGTCGGGTCGGCGCTGCCCTCGATGCCGCACATCCGGATGACCGTCGACATGCTGCGCAGCGTCGGCGCGCAGGTGGACACCCCCGAGTCCGGCGGCGAGCCGAACGTCTGGCGGGTCACCCCCGGCGCCCTGCTGGGCCGCGACCTGATCGTCGAGCCGGACCTGTCCAACGCCCAGCCGTTCCTGGCGGCGGCGCTGGTCACCGGCGGCCGGGTCACCATCCCCGACTGGCCCGAGCGCACCACCCAGCCCGGCGACGCGCTGCGCGAGATCTTCACCGACATGGGCGGTTCCTGCGAGCTGACCGAGCGCGGCCTGACCTTCACCGGCACCGGCCGCGTCCACGGCATCGACGTCGACCTGAGCGAGGTCGGCGAGCTGACCCCGGGCATCGCCGCGGTGGCCGCCCTCGCCGACTCCCCCTCCACTCTGCGCGGCGTCGCCCATCTGCGCCTCCACGAGACCGACCGGCTGGCGGCGCTCACCAAGGAGATCAACGAGCTGGGCGGCGACGTCACGGAGACCGAGGACGGCCTGCACATCCGGCCGCGCCCGCTGCACGGCGGCATCTTCCACACATACGAGGACCACCGGCTGGCCACCGCCGCCGCGATCATCGGCCTGGCCGTACCGGGCGTACAGGTCGAGAACGTGGCGACGACCGCCAAGACGCTGCCCGACTTCCCCGCCCTGTGGACCGGAATGCTCGGCGAGGCCACGGCCCCCGCGCGGAGAGGCTGAGGCTCCTTCGACCATGCGGCGCTACGGCAAGAACCCCGACGAGGACGACATCCGCGTCCGTCCCAACCGCAAGGGCAACCGCCCTCGTACGAACATCCGGCCCAAGCACGAGGACGCCAGCGAGGGCCTGGTCCTGACCGTCGACCGGGGCCGGACCACCTGCCTCATCGAGGACCGCAAGGTCATCGCGATGAAGGCCCGCGAACTGGGCCGCAAGTCCGTCGTCGTCGGTGACCGGGTCGCGGTCGTCGGCGACCTGTCCGGCGCGAAGGACACCCTCGCGCGGATCGTCCGGGTCGAGCCGCGCAGCTCCACCCTGCGGCGTACGGCGGACGACGACGACCCGTTCGAGCGGGTGGTCGTCGCCAACGCCGACCAGCTCGCGATCGTCACCGCGCTCGCCGACCCGGAGCCGCGGCCGCGGCTGATCGACCGCTGCCTGGTCGCCGCGTTCGACGCGGGACTGGACCCGCTGCTGGTCCTGACCAAGTCCGACCTGGCCTCCCCCGACTCCCTCCTGGAGTCGTACGGCACGATCGGCGTCCCGTACGTCGTCACCAACCGCGACGAACTCACCGACGGCACCGCCGCCGAGCGGGTGCGCGAGCGGCTGCACGGCCACATGACCGCTTTCGTCGGGCACTCCGGCGTCGGCAAGACCACGCTCGTCAACGCGCTGGTGCCGGACCGCGCACGGGCCACCGGCCACGTCAACGCGGTGACCGGACGCGGCCGGCACACCACGACCTCCGCGCTCGCGCTCCCGCTGCCGGGCGACACGGGCTGGGTCATCGACACCCCCGGCATCCGCTCCTTCGGCCTGCACCACGTGGACCCGGCCCGGGTCATCCTCGCCTTCCCCGACCTGGTCCCCGGCACCGCCGACTGCCCGCGCGCGTGCAGCCACGACGAGCCGGACTGCGCCCTGGACCAGTGGGTGGCCGACGGCCACGCGGACCCGGCCCGGCTGTACTCACTACGCCGTCTGCTGGCCACCCGGGAGCGACGCGAAGGGGACTGATCGCTCAAGTTTGCTGCCCCGCCGCCGCGGTGAATGCATAATCACACCAAGGCTGGCGAAGCGGTCACAGACCGTACGGAGGCATGGACATGGCGTGGCTGCTCGTCGTGGTGGCGGGGCTCCTGGAGACCGGTTTCGCGGTCTGCCTCAAGCTCTCCCACGGCTTCACCCGGCTCTGGCCCACCATCGCCTTCGCCTGCTTCGCCCTCGGCAGCTTCGGCCTGCTCACCCTCTCGCTGAAGAAGCTGGACGTGGGCCCGGCGTACGCGGTGTGGACCGGCATCGGCGCCGCCGGCACCGCCATCTACGGCATGGTCTTCCTCGGCGACCTCGTCTCCACCCTGAAGCTCGTCTCGATCGCCTTCGTCATCGTCGGCGTCATCGGCCTCCAGTTGTCGGGCTCGGCTCACTAGCTCGGTGCGGTGGCGGTCAGGTGCGGTGGGCGGCGTGGGCGAAGGCCCGGTGGAGCTGGCGGGTGAGGTCTTCCGGTTCGGCGGGGGCCACCACGTACGAGAGGGTGAGGCGGGCCGCCGTGGCACAGGCGGTGCCCAGCGCGGGAAGGTCCTCCTTGGGCCAGTCGGCCTCCAGCGCGGCCATCGCGCAGTCGCAGAACCGGCCCACCAGATCGGTCGGACCCGGCGGGGTTCCTTCGGCGCGCGCCCCCGGGTGCGTACTCGCGCCCCCGGAGTACGTCCCGCGCTGGCCCGGCACTCCACCCGCCGGCGCCGGCAGGCGCTCACTCCAGCAGCCCGTCAGCGCCGCGCGCACCAGCGGATTGGTCCGCGCGGCGCGTACGGTCCACGCGGCGGCGGCCACGACCCGGGCCTCCACGTCGTCGCCCGCCGCTCCGGGGCCCGCGTCCGGGCCCGGTCCCGGTTCCGCGAGGGCCCGGGCCACCCCGGCCATATAGCCCTCGGTCTCCCGCCGTACCAGGGCCCGGGCCAGGCCCTCCTTGCTGCCGAACTCGTTGTAGAGGGTCTGCCGGGACACCCCGGCCTCGGCCGCCACATCGACCATCCGGACGCCCGCCCACGGCCTGGCCGCGAGCGCCGCGTAGGCGGCGTCCAGCAGGGATTCTCGCGCTGTAGGCATGGTCGCCTCCCAGGCCGCCGGCCCAGATGGCCGGTGTGCCGCACAGAATTGACTCGCCGCCAGGGGCTGTCAAGGGTCCGTACGCGCCGGGCAACCGTGGTCATGTGGCTCGTGCCGGAGACCAGTCGATACTGTTCGCACATGCCCGACTATCACGATGACCTCCGCCTCGGCCACGTCCTGGCGGACGCCGCCGACGCCGCGACCATGGAGCGGTTCAAGGCACTCGACCTCAAGGTCGAGACCAAACCGGACATGACTCCGGTGAGCGAGGCCGACAAGGCGGCCGAGGAACTGATCCGTGGTCATCTGCAGCGCGCCCGCCCGCGCGACGCCGTCCTGGGCGAGGAGTTCGGCAGCGAGGGCTCGGGCCCGCGCCGCTGGATCATCGACCCCATCGACGGCACGAAGAACTATGTGCGCGGGGTGCCGGTCTGGGCCACGCTGATCGCCCTGATGGAGCGCGGCGAGGGCGGCGACCGCCCGGTGGTCGGCGTCGTCTCCGCGCCCGCGCTCAACCGGCGCTGGTGGGCGGCCGAGGGGCTCGGCGCGTACACAGGCCGCAGCCTGACCTCCGCCAGCCGGCTCCAGGCCTCGCAGGTGAGCCGTATCCAGGACGCGTCGTTCGCGTACTCCTCGCTCACCGGCTGGGAGGAGCAGGGCCGGCTGCCCGGCTTCCTCGAACTGTCCCGGGATTGCTGGCGCACCCGCGGCTACGGCGACTTCTGGCCGTACATGATGGTCGCCGAGGGCTCGGTGGACATCTGCGCCGAGCCGGAGCTGTCGCTGTGGGACATGGCGGCCTGCGCCGTCGTCGTACAGGAGTCGGGCGGCCGGTTCACCGGTCTGGACGGCGTGCCGGGCCCGAACAGCGGGAATGCCGCGGCCTCCAACGGGCTGCTGCACGAGGAGTTGCTCAACTACATCGGTGACGGGCGCCGCTGAGACTCCATCCGGCTCGAACTCGCATACGAGCGGACACCCGGGGGCGCGAAATGGCAACCGCCCGTTCCGCGCCCCTTGTTGCACCCCCGGACGCATGTGAACATGAGAGCACCGAAGCTTGTGAACTTGTGAATCGATTCGCAAGGTGCACGCACGGTGCACCCGCAAGCGACAAGGAGGTGGCTCCATTCCATGCCCATGTACGTGCGCAACGCCATGAGCACGGTGGTCCTCACCATCGGGCCCGCCCACACGCTGCGCCAGGCAGCCCATCTGATGGCCGCGCGGCGCGTCGGCGCGGCCGTCGTCCTGGACACCGACACCAGCGGGCTCGGCATCCTCACCGAGCGCGACATTCTCAACTCCCTGGGCGCGGGAGAGGACCCGGACCGGGAGACCGCGCAGGCCCATACGACCTCGGACGTGGTCTTCGCCGCTCCCGGCTGGACGCTCGACGAGGCCGCCGACGCCATGGTGCACGGCGGCTTCCGGCATCTCATCGTGCTCGACGACCGGGAACCGGTGGGGATCGTGTCGGTCCGCGACATCATCCGGTGCCGGGCCTCCGCCGCGGCACGGCGGGAGGAGCGGGTCGACGCCGTACCGGCATGACCGCGCGCGTGCGGGAGTGAATCCCCGCGACCGCCGACGCGTACGCGAAGAGGCCGGAGCCCACTGGCGTCCGGCCTCTTCGGTGTTACGGCAAGGGAAGGGTCAGCCGCGCAGGGCCTGGACCGCGGCCTCCAGCCGCTTGCCGTAGTCCGGGTCCGCCTTGCGGAAGTTCTCGATCGCGCGCTGGGCTATGTCATCGCGCGAGACCTTGGAGATGAAGCCGGCCAGGTTGCCGACCAGACGCTCCTTCTCCTCTTCCGTCATCAGGCGGTACAGGTTGCCGGCCTGCACGAAGTCGTTGTCCTCGGCGTGCGAGGGCGCCTCCGACTCGCCGGTCGTGCCGCTCACCGCGATCGGCTGCCACATCGGACGGCCGGTCTCCACCGGGCCGCCGAAGCTGTTCGGCTCGTAGTTCTTCGCGCCGCCGTGCCGGCCGTCGTAGAGCGCGCCGTCGCGGCCGTGCGAGCGGGCCTCGGTGGCGTGCGGGCGGTTGACCGGCAGGTGGTCGGCGTTGATGCCGACGCGGTAGCGGTGGGCGTCGCCGTAGGCGAACAGCCGGCCCTGGAGCATCTTGTCGGGCGAGGGGCCGATGCCCGGCACGAAGTGGTGCGGGGAGAAGATCGACTGCTCGACCTCGGCGAAGACGTTCTCCGGGTTGCGGTTGAGCTCCAGCTTGCCGATCTCGATCGGCGGGTAGTCCGCGTGCGGCCAGACCTTGGTCAGGTCGAACGGGTTGAAGCGGTACGTCGCCGCGTCGGCGGCCGGCATGATCTGCACCTGGACGGTCCAGCTCGGGAACTCGCCGCGCTCGATGGACTCGCGCAGGTCGCGCTGGTGGCTGTCCGGGTCCTCACCGGCGAGCTTGTCGGCCTCGGGCTGGGTCAGGGACTTGATGCCCTGGTCGGTCTTGAAGTGGTACTTGACCCAGAAGACCTCGCCGGCCTCGTTGTTCCACTGGTAGGTGTGCGAGCCGAAACCGTCCATGTGGCGGTAGGACGCCGGGATGCCGCGGTCACCGAACAGCCAGGTCACCTGGTGGGTGGACTCGGGCGACAGACCCCAGAAGTCCCAGACGTTGTCCGCCTCCTGCGAGCCCGTGTACGGGTCGCGCTTCTGGGTGTGGATGAAGTCGGGGAACTTGATGGCGTCCTTGATGAAGAACACCGGGGTGTTGTTGCCGACGAGGTCGTAGTTGCCGTCTTCGGTGTAGAACTTCAGCGCGAAGCCGCGCGGGTCGCGCACCGCGTCGGCGGAGCCGAGGTTGCCGGCGACGGTGGAGAACCGCAGGAAGGTCTCGGTCTGCTTGCCGGCCTCGGAGAGGAACCTGGCGCGGGTGTAGCGCGACATGTCGGCGGTGGCCGTGAAGGTGCCGTAGGCGCCGGCGCCGCGGGCGTGCACCACGCGCTCCGGGATGCGCTCGCGGTTGAAGTGCGCGAGCTTCTCCATCAGGAGCTGGTCCTGGATGAGTCCGGGACCGCCGATGCCGGCCGTCTCGCTGTTCTGGTTGTCCGCGACCGGAGCCCCGGCCTCCGTGGTCAGCGGTCCGGTGCTGCTCTGTACCGACACGTGCGCCTCCTGAGTCATGAACCTGCCCTTGGCTTGCGCCGCATCCGATCCTACATTGGACAATGTCTAAGTCAAGAAGAACCCGAAACTCGTACCGAATCCGGTGATGGACGAGCCACTGCTACCCTGGCCTTATCTGACTGATAGGTGATTGGCATGAGTGACCTGCTGGAACGACTCCGGGGACGCGGCTGGCGGCTGACCGCGCAGCGACGCGTCGTCGCCGAGGTCCTCGACGGGGACCACGTCCACTACACCGCTGACGAAGTGCACGCGCGGGCGACCGAGCGCCTGCCGGAGATCTCGCGCGCGACCGTGTACAACACGCTGGGCGAGCTGGTCTCGCTCGGCGAGGTGCTGGAGGTCAGCACGGACGGCCGCGCCAAGCGGTACGACCCCAACGCCCACCACGACCACCAGCACCTGGTGTGTTCGCGGTGCGGGACGATAAAGGACGTCCACCTGGACAGCGACCCGCTCGCCGCGCTGCCGGTGCCGGAACGGTTCGGCTTCCAGGTCTCCGAGGTGTCGGTGACGTACCGGGGCATCTGCCCGAACTGCCACTCCCACAGCTGAGCCCGGGCGGCGGCCGCATCACCGCCGACCGCACCAGCCATCCGAAGAGCCCGAGCCCGCTCCGACCGGCGCGGGCTCTTCGTCGTGCCCGCCCCTCCCACAACACCTCCGGTACGCCCCGGGGCCCGAAGGGCGAACGCACCGGCGGCTGACGCACCGGAGTCCCGTGCGCCCATATGGCGAAGGCCCGGATTCCTGAGAATCCGGGCCTTCGTCTTCAGTAGCGGGGACAGGATTTGAACCTGCGACCTCTGGGTTATGAGCCCAGCGAGCTACCGAGCTGCTCCACCCCGCGCCGTTGTGTGTCTACTGTAACCTCACCGCGACGACCAGCGCAAATCACGTTCCGTTGCCCTGGGGCCAGCGGCATCCGTACGGCCGGACGGCCCATGGCCGCGCCGTACGGGGCAGCCGACGCCACCCCGTACGGCATGTCTCGCACCGGGCGGGCGGCCTACGCGCTCAGCTCCTCCTGAAGCGCCTCGCGCAGCCGCGCCGCGCGCTCCGCGACCTCCGGCGGTCCCAGCTCCACGGCCCGTCGGCACCACTGGTGGCCCTCGGCGAGCGCTCCGCGCCGGGCGGCGAGCAGGGCCAGCCGCAGGGCGGCGCGTCCGTGCCCGTCCTCGGCCGCGCGAGTCCACCACAGGGCAGCCTCGGGCAGGCTGCCCTCGCGGGCCAGCAGCAGGCCGAGGTTGAAGGCGCCGTTGCGGCTGCCCGCCTCGGCCGCGGCGCGGTACCAGCGCGCGGCCTCCACCACATCGCCCCGCGCCGCCGCGAACATGCCAACCCGGACCTGCGCGCGTCGGTGCCCCTGCTGGGCGGCGTGCTCGTACCACCGGGTGCACTCGTCGTCCTGCCGCCGCTCGACCGCACCACCGTCACGGCGGTCCAGCAGATCGGCGAGTCGGAACGCCGCCTCGGCGCTGCCGCCCTCCGCCGCGCAGCGCAGATTCCGCTCGGCGGCGTCCGTGTCACCGTCGCGCAGTTGGACGATGGCGACCTGGAGGGCTGCCTCGGTGTGGCCGGCCGCCGCGGCACGCTCGTACCACTCGTGAGCCATCCGCTCCGCGCCGCGCTCGGCGTACAGGATGCCGAGGTTGAAGGCGGCGTCCACGCTGCCCGCCTCGGCGGCCTTGGAGAACCACGGCTCGGCGCCGGCCGAGTCGCCGCGCTGGAGCAGCATGATGGCGAGCGCGTTGGCGGCCTCGCGGTGCCCCGCGTAGGCGGCGCGGCGGTACCACTGCTCGCCGCGGCCTTCCCGGCCCTGCTCGGCGCAGAGCAGGCCGATGTTGTACGCGCCGTTCACATCGCCGGCGTCCAGTGCGGCGCGGTACCAGCGCTCGGCGGTCTGCGTCTCGCCGCGGTCGGCGTGCAGCGCGCCCAGCGCGTTGGCGGCGTTGCCGTCGCCGTCCTGGGCGGCGCGGCGCCACCACTCGGCGGCGCTCTCCTCGTCGCCCGCGTCGCGCAGCAGGAAGCCGAGGGCGCAGGCGGCCCGTGCCTCGCCGCCCTTGGCGGCGGTCAGGTACCAGCGACCGGCCTCCTGGGTGTCGCCGCGCTCCTCCAGGAGCGTGCCCAGGTGCAGGGCGGCACGGCGGTGCCCGCGCGCGGCGGCCTGGCGGTACCACTGCTCGGCCTCGGCGTCCGGAGTGCCTTCGCCGCCCACGGTGTTGGCGCGGTCGTCCAGCAGGCGGGCGAGGCGGTACGCGGCTTCGCGGTGCCCGCGCTCGGCGGCGGCGCGGAACCAGCGTTCGGCGCCCACGTCGCCGCGGTGCTCCAGCAGGTCGGCGAGGGCGTACGCGCCGAGGCAGTGGCCCGACTCGGCGGACTGGCGCAGCCAGTACTCGGCGGCGGGCTCGTCGCCGCGCTCACGGTAGAAGCGGCCCAGCGCGTGGGCGGCCGCGGCGGATCCGGCGACGGCGGCGACCCGCCACCAGCCCGCCGCCTCGTCCGCGTACCCGCGCTGGTGCAGGAGGACGCCCAGGTTGTTGGCCGCCGCGCGGTCGCCCGCGGCGGTGGCGGAGCGCAGGTACGGTTCGGCGCCGTCCAGGTCGCCGCGGCGCAGCAGCGTCGCGCCCAGCACGCTCATGGCTGCGGTGTCGCCGGCCTCGGCGGCGCGGCGGTGGTGGGCTTCGGTCACGGCTTCGGACGCCTCGGCGGCGGCGTCGGCCTCGATCACGTCCAGCGGCATGTCGGCGTCACGCTGGTCCGGAAGCACGGCGTCCCGTCCGTCCGGCGTCCTGGATTCGCGCCCGTCGTCGGGCGCGTGCACAAAC
This sequence comes from Streptomyces sp. NPDC033221, assembly GCF_055577005.1. Classification (NCBI taxonomy): domain Bacteria; kingdom Bacillati; phylum Actinomycetota; class Actinomycetes; order Kitasatosporales; family Streptomycetaceae; genus Streptomyces; species Streptomyces sp. NPDC033221. The sequence goes on from NZ_JBVIQN010000001.1 coordinate 54,875, forward strand.
CGGCCTGTCTCCAACAACCTTGCCTTGTCCCCCATGAGGGCCATCGTCGCACCACCCGCAACCCGCGTACACCTGGTATACCGCAGCCAGTGAGGTCACTACAGCGTTTTGTCGACTTCCCGATACAGAGACATGCCAAACTCCGTTCTCCTCCACTTCCGTTCACATCTGGAAAAGGCGCGCCCGTCCGGGCGTGTCGCGCCACACATGACGAAGGCCCGGATCCCAAGGATCCGGGCCTTCGTTCTTCAGTAGCGGGGACAGGATTTGAACCTGCGACCTCTGGGTTATGAGCCCAGCGAGCTACCGAGCTGCTCCACCCCGCGCCGTTGTGTATCCAAGGTACCACGGCGCGGAGGTGGTGCCCGACCCGCCGGTCAGCGCCCGGGGGCCGGGCCGCGGAATCAGCCTCCGCCGGTACCGCCGTTCTTGCCGGCGTCACCCTTCTGTGCGGACTTCTTCTCCGCCTCGGCCGCCCGGTCCAGCGCCGCCTTCAGCTTCTTCTGCGCCTCGCCGTAGCCGGCCCAGTCGCCTTCCTTGCGGGCCTTCTCACCCTCGTCGTACGCCTTCACCGCGTCGTCGAGGGCCTGTTGGACCGTCTGGTCGGCCGGCGGCTGCTTGCCCGTGTCACCGCCGTCGGACGGCGGCTGCTGCGTGCCGGAGCCCGGTGGCTTCTTGCCGAAGACGACGTCGAGCGCCTCGGCCAGGTTGTTGCCCAGGACGGGGTCGTTCTCGCCGTAACTGACCAGCACCTTCTTCAGCAGCGGGTAGTTGGTGCCCGCGCCGCGCAGGTAGACCGGCTCCACGTACAGCAGGCCGCCGTTCATCGGAACCGTCAGCAGGTTGCCGTACTCGATCTCGGAGTCACCGAGTTTCTTCAGGATGTTCAGCTCATTGGCGATTTTTGGATCGGAGTTGAACTTCGACTGCACCTGCTGGGGGCCCGGCACCGGTGTCTGGGACGGCAGTTTGAGCACTCTGATCTTGCCGTAGTCACCGCTGTTGGCGTTGGCGTCGACCGCCATGAACGCACCCAGGTTGTCGCGCTTGTTGGGTGTGAATGTCGTGGTGAGCGCGAAGGTCTGGGCCTTCTGGTCCGGCATCTTCAGGCTCTGGTAGTACGGCGGCACCGAGTTGCCCGACTTGTTCGTCGGGTCGTTCGGGACCTGCCAGCGCTCGCTGCCCGTGTAGAAGGTGTTCGGGTCGGTGACGTGGTACGTCGTCAGCAGCTGGCGCTGCACCTTGAAGAGGTCCTGCGGGTAGCGCATGTGCTCCATCAGGGACTTGCCGATGGAACTCTTCTTCTCGACCGTCCCGGGGAAGGACTTCATCCAGGTCTTCAGGACCGGGTCCTTGGTGTCCCACTCGTAGAGCTTGACCGAGCCGTCGTAGGCATCGACCGTGGCCTTGACCGAGTTGCGGATGTAATTGACCTGGTTCTGCTGGGCGACGACCGCCCGCTGACCGTCGGTGAGCGAGTCGGCGGTGGTGTCGCCGAGCGTGGTGCGCGAGGCGTACGGATAGCCGTTGCTCGTGGTGTAGGCGTCGACGATCCACTTGATCCGGCCGTCGATGACCGCCGGATAGGCGTCCCCGTCGATGGTCAGCCAGGGGGCGACCGCCTCCACGCGCTCCTTGGGGGTGCGGTTGTACAGAATCCGCGAACCCTCGCCGATGGCGCCCGAGTAGAGGATCTGCGGCTCACCGAACGCGACCGCGTAGGCGGCGCGGTTGATCGGGTTGGCGAGATTGACCCCGCTCTTGCCCGTGTAGCTGTAACTCTTCTCGCCGCTCTTGTCGGAGGAGTAGTCCAGCTCCTTCTGCGGCCCGCCCACGATCGAGTACTGGGTGGTCTTCTCGCCGTAGTACACCCGCTGCTGGTACGGACCGAACTGGCCCTTCGAGGGCAGCTCGCTCTCGGTGTAGGCGGGCTCGCCGCCCTCGGCGAACGTGGTGCCCTTGGCCGCCACCGCGCCGAACCCGTGGGTGTACTTGAAGTGGTCGTTGATCCAGTTCCGCTCGGAGACGCCGTTGAGGTTCAGCTCACGCAGACCGATGACGGTGTCCTGGTCCTTGCCGTCCTTGTCCTTGTACCGGTCGACGTCGAGCGTGGACGGGAACTGGTAGTAGCTGCGGACCTGCTGGCGCTGCTGGAAGGACGGGGAGACCACGTTCGGGTCGAGCAGCCGCACGCTCGCCGTGGTGTCGGCGGCGTCCCGCAGCTTCTGCCGCTCCGTGTCGTCCTTCGGCTTGTAGTTGCCGTCGTAGCTCTGCACGTCGACACCGTTGATGTCATACGCGTCGCGGGTCGCCTTGATGTTCTGCTTGATGTACGGCGCTTCCTTGGCCTGCTCGTTCGGCTGGACCTGGAATTTCTGCACGATGGCCGGATACAGGCCGCCGATCAGGACGGCGGAGAGCACCATCAGGCCGAAGCCGATGACCGGCAGCTGCCAGGTGCGGCGCCACAGCGTCGCGAAGAAGAGCACCGCGCAGATCGCCGCGATGAAGAACAGGATCGTCTTGGCCGGCAGATAGGCGTTGGCGTCCACATAGCGCAGCCCGGTCCAGCCGTCGGCGGACTTCAGCCCGCTGGACTTCACCGCCAGGCCGTACCGGTCGAGCCAGTACGCGATGGCCTTGAGCGACACGAAGATGCCCAGCACCACGGAGAGGTGGCCGGTGGCGGCGGCCGTCGCGCGCGAGCCGGGGCTCGTGACGCGCAGCCCGCCGTACAGGTAGTGCGTGAGCGCCGCGGCGATCAGGCACAGCACCGCGCACGCGAAGCCGAAGCTGAGCAGGAAGCGGTACCAGGGCAGGTCGAAGGCGTAGAACGAAACGTCCTTGCCGAACTGCGGGTCCTTCTGGTGGAACGGCACCCCGTTGACCCACTGGAGCCACGTACGCCACTGGCCGGAGGCGGAGGCGCCGGCGATCAGGCCCACCACCGCGGTGACCGCGATCAGCGCCCACTTCTTGTACGGCGCGATGCCCATCCGGTAGCGGTCCAGGCTCTGCTGCTCCATGGACATCGCGCTCAGCGGCGGCCGCAGGCGGTGCGCCAGCCAGATGTTGACGCCGACCGCGGCGGCCATCAGGGCGCCGAAGGCGAGAAACAGTCCGATCTTGGTCCACAACGTGGTGGTGAAGACCGAGGAGAACTTGACCGACCGGTACCAGAGCCAGTCGGTCCAGAACCCGGAGAACATGACGAAGAGCATGGCCAGCACGGCCAGCACGCCCAGTGTCATGAGCAGGGTCCGGACCCGCCGGGACGGTCGGCCGACTCTGATCCGTGGCCCTGTCGGGCCTCCGCCGCGGTCCGGCATCTGGAAAGCCAAGGTGCGCACCTCGAAGTTCGCTGTCGTGTTGAGCAGGCCCGGCGATAGTAGGACCCACTGTTGCAACTTACTAAGGCTTTACTCGGTTCCCGTTTTCCGGGGTCGGCAGGGCACGATATTGAGCATGAACAACCTTCCCGTCGACGGCACCCCCCTTGCCGCCAGCCCGCTGACCCGTGCCGTGCTCGAAATCGACGAGTACGCCGCCGGGCTCGGCTGGGACCAGCCCGCCCGCCTCTTCGCCCTCGTGGACACCGCCCGGCTCCGCGAGCAGGAACCTTCGCTCGCCGAACAGCTCGGCATCGACGACTCCACCACCGCCTCGCTGACCCCGGTCGAGCAGGACGAGATCCCCGCCGGCGCCCCGCTGGACGAATTCCTGGCCACCATCGGCTGGCCGGACGCGGTGGCCGGCTGCGCGATGACCGTCGAGCGGCTGATGCTGCCGCCGTCCGCCGAGGACTCCGTACCGGAGGGCATGGACGACGCGCAGCTCGCGAAGTGGGTCGCCGGCCATCCGGACCGCCAGGAGGTGCGGATGACGGTGGCGGTGCTGCGGGACGGGGCGCGCGAGTCGGCGCTGCGGCTGCGGGAGAAGGACGCCACGTCCGAGGTGCTGACCGGCGCGGAGCTGGTGCCGGGGCTGGCGGACGCGCTGGCCGCCACCTTCGAGAGCTGACGAGAGCCCTCGGAAACTGACGGAGCGGCCTGTCCGGGGCCGGGGCGGCTGTCCCGGCCCGGGCCGCCGTGGCACGGGGCGGAGGGCTCCTGCGGACCGCGTACGGGTCCTCTTGAGGTCTTCTGCCAGGCCCGCTTACGGGCCGCGTACGGGACCCCGGGGCGGCCGCGGCTGCCGGGCCGGGCCCGGGTGCGGACCGCCTACTTGTTCGCGGGGCAGCTCGGCAGGCCGGCCGTGTCCCCCTTGCGGATCTTCTCCAGCGACGTCAGCGCGTCCTTGATGGTGTCCACCTTGACCAGGCGCAGGCCCTCCGGGTGGTCGTCGACGACGGTCGCGCAGTTGTCCTTGGGCGTGAGGAAGTACTCCGCTCCCTTGTTGCGCGCGCCGACGACCTTCATCGCGATGCCGCCGATCGGGCCGACCTTGCCGTCGGCGTCGATCGTGCCCGTACCGGCCACGAACTTCCCGCCGGTCAGGTCCTCGGGCGTGAGCTTGTCGATGATCCCGAGGGCGAACATCAGCCCGGCGCTGGGGCCGCTGACGTCGGCCAGCTTGATGTCGACGTTGAACGGGAAGGTGTAGTCGATGCCGGCCTGGATGCCGACGACGGCCCGGCCGCCCTTCGCCTTCGCGGTCGTGACGGCGACGTCCTTGGTGGGGCCTTCGGGCCGCTTGCCCTTCTTCTGGGCCGCGGCCGCCTCCTTGGCCGGGATGACCGTGAAGACGGCCTGCTCCCCGGGCTTGTGCTTGGTGACCAGCTCGGCGACGTCCGCGTTGGCCTTGATCTCCGTACCGTCCACGGCCTTGATCACGTCACCGGCGTGCAGCTTGCCGTCCGCGGGGGCGTCCTTGACGACGGATGCCACGACCGTCTGGGAGCCGACCGGGATGTCCAGCTGCTTGAACGCGGCGACCTTGGCGCTCTCCAGGGACTGGCTGAACTCCTCGGCGTTCTGCTGGTCGGACTGCTCCGCCGTCTGGCCCTCCGGATAGAGCGTCTTGTGGGGCACCACGAGGCTGTCGTGCTTCAGCCAGCCGACGACCGCCTCGAAGAGGTTCATCCGGTATTCGGCGCCGGTGACCCGGACCGTGACCATGTTCAGGTTGCCGGAGGTCGGATACGTCTTGTGGCCGGATATCTGCAGCACCGGCTCGCCCTTGTGCTCGCCCAGGGTGTTGGTCGTGGGCCCCGGATACATCTCCGAATACGGAACGGGGATCACCATCCCGGCGCAGATCAGCGCAATCAGCGTCACGAGAGAGGCGAGCAGCGTCGCGGTGCGGCGTGGCATGGAACGACAGTACGGGACGCCTCCGACACCCGGTTCCCGGGGCCGTCCGTCCGGGGGCGGGCGGAGCCGGGCGAGGGCACCGGGCAAGGCGTCGGGCAACCGGGGCCACGGCGGCCGCTTGCGTCCGCGTACGCCCGCCACGGCCCCGGCTCAGTCCGTCATGCTCATGCCGCGTCAGAACCGGAATGCGCCTTCTCGGGCTTCTCCATCGCCTCCCGGAAACGCGCGTAACCCGCCAGCTCCGCGACATCCCCGGTCCTGCGGTTGCGTGATGCCCAACTGCTCCACACGACGGCGGCGATGGCGGCGAGAACCGGAATCAGCAACCAGAGGAGCGCACCCATAGCGGCCTCCCGACCCCTTGTAACAACCGCAACGACGAATAAGCAGATTAACCATCTGCCAGGTCAACGCTTACGCCAGGGGCCGGGTTACGCAACTGGAGCGCGCGTAAAGGCTTTGCCGAATACCGACCGGAACGGACACCACCGCCCGGAACCGGCCGTCAGCAGGCGCCGACCCACTCCTCCGTACCGTCCGAAAAACGCTGGTGCTTCCAGATCGGCACCTCGTGCTTGAGGTCGTCGATCAGCCTTCGACAGGCCGCGAACGCCTCCGCCCGGTGCGGGCAGGAGACCGCCACGACGACGGCCAGGTCACCGATGGTCAGCTCCCCCACGCGGTGCACCGCGGCCAGCGCGCGCACCGGGAAGTCGGCGGCCACCTTCTCGGCGACGCGGCGCAGTTCGGCCGCGGCGCTCGGGTGCGCCGAGTAGCCCAGGGCATCGACGTCGGCGCCGCCGTCGTGGGAGCGGACCGTACCGACGAACAGGGCCGTGCCACCGGCGGCAGGGTCGCCGACGGCCGCGAAGACCTCGTCCAAGGACAGCGGGGTGTCACGGACCGCGAGGAGGCGGATCGCGTCCGCCGCACCCTGCTCGCCCGGGTGGTCATACGTGCCTGGCATGGCTCCATCGTGCCGTACCGCGGGGCGGCGCGGGGCATGGCCTTTCCACCGGTCCTGCGGGAGGCCGGGTTGGAGACTCCTACAGGCGCCGACGGTACGAGCCTCCCCTGCGGCCGCACGGGGCCTTCTGTCCGTCGCGGGGAGGCTGCCCCCGCAGCCATACAGGGCGCCTCCCCCGGCCGTGCAGACACTCGCCCTCCATGGGGCCCCGTAGACGCCCGCCCCCCGGGCTCTCAGATGCGGCGGCGTGCCTTGCGGGCGCGGCGGACCAGGGCGGCGGTGCCCAGGAGGGCGACCGTCGCGCCGGCCGCTCCGGCCGCGGTGGCGTCCTTGCGGCCCAGCCGGCGGCCGGCGACCGTGTGCCGGCCCGCGACCTCCTCCAGCAGCTCGGCCAGCACCTCCTCGTTCGTCCACCGGGGGCGCCAGCCCGCCTCGTGCAGCCGGCTGCCGCTGACCACCCACGGGTGCATCGTGTACGCGAGGTCCCCGGCGGGCGACGGCGTGAGGCCGATGCGGTGCAGCCGGGCGGCGGCGCCGAGCGCCACCGAGGACGGCAGCTCCATGCGCCGGATCCCGGACAGCTCCTCGACCTCCTCCTGCTCCAGCCACCCGTCGCAGCCCACCGCGAGCTCGCCCTCGACCTTCTCCAGCGCGGCGTACTGCAGCGCGCTGACCAGGTCCTCCACGTGGCAGAACTGCCAGGCGGGGCGGGAACCGGCGACGACCAGCAGCCGCGGCGACTCGAAGTAGCGGGTCAGCGCGGTGTCCGTACCGCCCACCAGGACGGTGGGGCGCAGGACGGTGACGTTCAGGCCGGGGTGCGCGCGGGGCGCGCGGTGTGCCAGGCGCTCGATCTCCAGGAGGTCGCCGACCCCGGTGGCGTCGGCGGTGGCCCGCAGCTCGGCGTCCTCGGCCAGCGGCACGTCGTTGTCCGGGAGCGCACCGTAGACCATGGCGGAGGTGCAGAGCACGACCCGGTGCACGCCGGCGGCCGCGGCGGCCGTGAGGACCGTCTGCGTACCGCGCACGTTGTACGCCGTACGGGCCGCCGCGTCGGTCTCCAGGTCGAGGTCGACGGCGAGGTGCACGACGACGTCGGCACCGCGCAGCTTCTCGGCGATGGCCGGGTCCCGGACGTCCAGGACGTGCCAGTGCGCCTCGGTGGTCTCGCCGCGCCGCTCGTCGATGGCCACCACGCGCTTGACCTCGTCGGACTCGGCCAGGGCCTGGGTCAGCAGGGCGCCCACGCCGGAGGCGGCGCCGGTGACCGCGATGACGGGGCGGCGCAGTGGCCGGGCGGGCGCGGCGTCCGCCTGTTTTCCTGCGTTCTCGGTGTCGGTCGCAGCGTTTCGCGCTGCGCGAACGGTCGGATCTGGGGAACTCACCGGGCGTCTCCAGCGGTTGTCTTCAGTGCGTAGGCGTGCTGACGCGTACGTACCAGGTGGCGTCCATCCTGCCGCAGGCGCCGGGACGGCGAAGCACCGAGCCCCGGAGCGGGGCGGGTGTCTAGGCTGGAAGAGAATGTCGGGCAGCCGCCGCCGGCCCCCTGGCCGGCGGCCCTACGAGCCGAGGAAACCCGTGAGTGACACCCCATTTGGATTCGGCCTTCCGCCGGAGGAGCCGGAGGACGGCGACAACGGCAAGAAGAAGGGCGGCCAGGGAGGTAGCCAGGGCCCCGCGAACCCGTTCGGATTCGGCGGCGGGAGCGGCGGCGCGGACAACCCGTTCGCCGCGCTCTTCGGCGGCATGGGCGGCCCTGGTGGCGAGATGAACCCTGGCGATCTTGGCGCCGCCTTCCAGAAGCTGGGCCAGATGCTCTCGTACGAGGGCGGCCCGGTGAACTGGGACATGGCCAAGGACATCGCGCGGCAGACCGTCGCGCAGGGTGCCGAGGACGGCACCAAGGACGCGAGCGTCTCCCCCGGTGAGCGGGCGGCCCTCGAAGAGGCGGTGCGCCTCGCCGACCTGTGGCTGGACGGTGTGACGTCGCTGCCGTCGGGCGCGAGCACGGTGCTGTCGTGGAGCCGCGCCGAGTGGGTCGAGGAGACCCTGCCGGTGTGGAAGGACCTGGTGGACCCGGTCGCGGAGCGCGTCGGCGCGGCCATGGGCGACGTCCTGCCCGAGGAGATGCAGGCCATGGCGGGCCCGCTGCTCGGCATGATGCGCTCCATGGGCGGCGCCATGTTCGGCACCCAGATCGGGCAGGCGCTGGGCGTCCTGGCCGGCGAGGTCGTCGGCTCCACGGACGTCGGGCTGCCCCTGGGCCCGGCCGGGAAGGCCGCGCTGCTGCCGGGCAACATCGCAGGCTTCGGCTCCGGCCTCGGCGTGCCCGAGGAGGAGGTGCGGCTCTACCTGGCCCTGCGCGAGGCCGCCCACCAGCGGCTCTTCGCCCACGTACCGTGGCTGCGCTCGCATCTGTTCGGCGCGGTCGAGGGCTACGCCCGCGGCATCAAGGTCGACACGACCAAGCTGGAGGACGTGGTCGGCCAGCTCGACCCGCAGCACCCCGAGGAGCTGCAGAACGCCCTTCAGCAGGGCATGTTCCAGCCCGAGGACACCCCGGAGCAGAAGGCGGCGCTGGCCCGGCTGGAGACGGCGCTGGCCCTCGTCGAGGGCTGGGTGGACGCGGTGGTGCACGCCGCCGCCTCCCCGCACCTGCCGTCGGCCGACGCGCTGCGCGAGACGCTGCGGCGGCGCCGGGCGACCGGCGGCCCGGCCGAGCAGACCTTCGCCACCCTCATCGGCCTGGAGCTGCGTCCGCGGCGCCTGCGGGATGCCTCGCGGCTGTGGGCCCTGCTGACGGACGCGCGGGGCCTGGACGGCCGCGACGCGCTGTGGGAGCACCCGGACATGCTGCCGACGGCTGCCGACCTGGACGACCCGGACGGGTTTGTCCACCACGAGCAGCTGGACTTCTCCGAGCTGGACAAGATGCTCGGCGAGGCGGCGGGCGGCGCCGGGAAGCCGGACCTCACCAAGGAGACCGGCGAGGGCCGTGCCCAGGGCGGCTCCGAGGAGGGCGGCAAGCCCGGGGACGACGGCGACAAGGGCGACGGCGAGAAGTGAGCCTTCACGACGACGCGGCGCGGGTCCTCAAGGAGTGGCCCGCGCCGTCCCCCGAGCAGGACCGGCTGCGGCTCTCCTACCTGGACCACCTGGCGGCCCACCCCGACGGCATGGGCAAACCCTGCAAGGACGGGCACATCACGGCCAGCGCGCTGGTCATCGACCCGCCGCGCGGCCGGGTCCTGCTGACGCTGCACCGCAAGCTCAAGATGTGGCTCCAGATGGGCGGGCACTGCGAGCCGGAGGACGCCACGCTCGCGGACGCGGCCCTGCGCGAGGCGCGCGAGGAGTCCGGGATCGCGTCCGGGCTGACGCTGCTGGGCGGTCCGGTGCGCCTGGACCGGCATCTGACGCCCTGCGCGTGGCACCTGGACGTGCAGTACGCGGCGCTGGCCCCGGAGGGCGCCGAGGCGGTGATCAGCGACGAGTCGCTGGATCTTCGCTGGTTCGCGTACGACGAGGTGGCGGCGGTGGCGGACGACTCGGTCGTACGGCTCGTGGAGCACACCCGCGCGCTCCTGTAGAACACGTTGCGCCGCCCGCGCGCTCTCGTACGGAGAGGTCGCGGGCGGCCTGTGTGTGAGGTGGTGGCCGGCCCGCCTGTGCGCGCTACGGCCGGCGCGCCTCAGTTGGTGAAGATGTTGCCCTGGTTCTGGCCGTGGGCACCCTGCTGGCCCATGCCGAACTGGGCGGCCAGACCGGACCCGATATGGGCGTTCTGCGGCGGCAGCAGCTCGCTGGGCTGGACGAGCGCGTAGCCCTGTCCCAGGAAGCTCAGCTCCCAGCCCTCGCCCGTGCTGCCGCGGCGCCGCCATACGCCCGAGGAGTGCGTCTGCGCCTGCATCTGCACCCGGAGCGAGGCGGACCAGGCGACCACCGCGTCCGCGTCAGCGTTGACGTACTTGTCCGGGGTGACCTGCATCATCAGCGGCTGGCCCGAGGTCATCAGCACGACCTTGCCCCGGCCGGAGATGTTGAGCTGGTACTTGCCGGTGCCGGAGATCCCGTACTGGCTGTCCACCGAGATCACCTCCCAGTGGAGGCCGGAGTCCAGCGCCAGCACATAGCTGCTGTCCACGGTCAGGCCGTCGTGATCGACGTCCATGACGTGCACATACTGCGCGAGGTTGGCCAGGTAGACGGTGCCCTGCCCGGAGACGCGCATCAGGTCCAGGCCCTCACCGGAGGCGGCGCGGGCGTGCTGCTGGCCGGGCGTCTGATAATTCCCGTCGAACTCCAGCAGCCCCTGGTAGGCGACCATGCTGCCCTTACGGGCGAGCAGGTCCTCGTGGCCCTGCAGGGCGACCCGCAGCAGCTGCGGGTTCTGCAGCACGTACCGGTCCTGGGTCTGCGCCTCGGTATAGGCGAAAAGCGGACTCTGCATGATGGCTTGACGTCCTCCCCCTCAGCCCCGGGCCCGGAGCCGGTCGGTGCTGTCCTCACTGGGCTGTACGACGACGAAGCCCTGCCCGGAGAAGCCGAGCTGGTACGCCTCGCCGCTGCCGCGCCCGATCATCGAGGACGCCTTGAAGCTGCGCTTGCCCTTCATCTTCAGATTCGTCGACCAGGCGACGAGCGCGTCCGGATCGACGTACGTCTCGTCCTCGCCGCGGCCGCAGTCCACCACGATCGGGGTGCCGCGGGAGGTCAGCGCGACCCAGCCGGTGCCCGATATGCCGACGTTGAAGAGGCCCTGGCCGGCGAACTTCGCCATGCCCTTGACGCGCTGCACACCCCACTGGAGGTGGGCGTCGAAGGCCAGGAGATTGGTGCCGTTGACGGAGAGCGACTCGCCGTTGAGGTTGACGCAGACGACGTCCGCGCCGTAATCGGCGAGGTAGAGCAGACCGTCGCCGGTGCACTTCATCAGGGGCGCGCCCTCGCCGGTCAGCCACTGGGAGGCCATCTGGCGGACCGCGGGCGGGTTGGGTTCGTACTGGACGAAGCCCTCGTAGGCGACCATCGAGCCGGTGCGGGCGAAGACGTCCTGGCCGCTCTGCATGGCGATCTTCACCATCGCACTGCCGTGGTTCTCCATGCGGGCGGCAGGTGCGGTCGGGGCGTGGCCCGGGACTTGCTGTTCGTACATGGCGGGCTCCCTCAGACCTCGTAGGGCTGGACGACGATGAAGTTGCCGGGCGCGCCGCGGAACTGGAGGTTCACGGTCTCGCCGGAGTGTCCGGGATAGGCGCTGCGGCGCAGGCTCACCTGGCTGGAGATGATCACCTGCGAGGCGGCCGACCAGGCGACGATGGCGTTGGCGTCCGCAAACGTCGTCGGGGTGACCGGGAGGACGACCGGGGTGCCCTGGGTCTTGACGACGACCGTGCCGGTGCCCTGGAACTGCATGGTGAACAGCGCGCCGCCCGGGATGCCGTGCCCTTCGATGCGCCGGATCTCGTGCTGGAGCGACTCGTCGAAGGCCAGCACGCTCTCGGCGGACACGCAGATCGCGTCGCCCTGGAGCTCGATGGGGTGCACATGGGCACTGTTGTCCGCGAAGAACACCTGGCCCTGGCCCGTGCAGCGCATCAGCTGCATCTCCTGGCCGGTGGCGTTGCCCACGATGCGGCCCCGGAGGCCGGCGCCCTTGTAGCTGAAGTCGACCTTGCCCTGGTAGAGGACCATGCTGCCCTGACGGGCGAGCACCGGCTGGCCGTCGACGCCGAGGTCGGCCCGGATCAGCTTCTCGTTCTGCGGGGTCCACCGCCGGCCCGTGGGGGCTTCGCGGTACTTCTCCAGGACGACACCGAGGCCGGGGCCCGCACTCTGGGCCTGCGGCTGGCCGTACGGGGTGGGCTGGCCCTGGGGCGCGCCGTACGGGGCCGGGGGCTGCTGGCCGGGGAACTGGCCGTACGGCGCCTGGGGCGGGGCTTGCGGCGGGGCTTGGGGGGCCGCCTGGGGTGGCTGGCCGGGCTGGCCGTACGGCGGCGGCGCCTGCTGGTGCGGGTCCTGGCCGTACGGCGGCTGCTGGCCGGGGACCTGGCCGGGCGGCGCTCCAGGGGGCGCCATCGGAGCCGCGATGGTCGGGGCGGAGTGCACCTGCGGTGCCGGCTGCTGGGGCGGCTGGGCCTGAGGCGGCTGGGCCTGGGCCGGGACCTGTGGCTGGGGCGGGGCCGGCGGCTGCTGGCCCTGGGGGGCGCCTTGGGGCGCGCTCGGGGGCGCGCCGAAGGCCGGGGCGGGCTGCTGCGGTGCGGCGGGCGCCGGAGCGGGCTGCCCCTGCGCCGCCGGGGCGGCGAAGCCCGGTGCCGGCTCGGCGGCGGCGGGCGGCGCGAAGCCCGGGACACCGCCCTGCGGCGTCGGATCGGGCTCGGGCGCGGGCTCCTCCTCGGCGACCTCACCGCCGAAGTTCTTCAGCAGCGCCTCCAGACCGCCGTCGAAACCCTGCCCGACCGCCGCGAACCGCCACACGTCCTTCAGGTAGAAGTCGCCGAGCATCACGGCGCGCTCGGTGCTGAACTCGGCACCGTTGAACGCGTAACGCGCGACCTCCTCGCCACCAGCGACGATGCGCAGATAGCCGGGGCCCATCTGGGACATCTGGCCGGCGCCGTCGAGCGTGGCGGTGAAGGAGAGCTTCTGGATGTGCTGCGGGATCCGGTCGAGCGTGACCCGGAAGGACTCGGTGTCGCCCGCCTGGGCGCCCAGCAGCTGGATCGACCCCTCGGGCGAGGCGGGCTGGTTGAAGAAGACGAAGTACCGGTCGTCGGAGAGCCGCTCGGCCGCGTCGAGACCGAAGCAGCTGATGTCGAAGGACAGCCCGGAACCCGCGATCTGCACACCCACGTACAGATCCGTCCCGGCCGTCAGATCACTGATCCTGGCCTTGTGGCCCCGTTGGAATTCCCTGGCCATACGTAACGACCGTCCCCCGCTCCCGGCTTCGCGCTCTGATGACGTCGCGCCAGGCTAACCGCTGCCACCGACAGCGGGCGATGTCGGGGCGCCGCGCGAACCGGGCGGAATCAGCCCTATTCCGTACGGGCCGCGGGCAGATGCGGCAGCCGTTCCGCCGCGACCACTCCTTCGAGATAGCCGCGCGCACGCTCCGTACGTGGGTATGACTCCAGGAGCTGCCAGAACCGCTGCCCGTGGCCGGGGACGAGAAGATGCGCCAGTTCGTGCAGGAGCACGTAGTCGATGACGTACTCCGGCATTCCCTGGAGCCGGTGCGAGAGGCGGATGCTGCCCTCGGCGGGCGTGCAGGAGCCCCAGCGGGTGTTCTGGTTGGTCACCCAGCGCACCGTGGAGGGCCGGGCGCGGCCGCCCAGGTACTGCTCCGACAGGCGCTCCGCGCGCTCGGCCAGCTCACTGTCGCCGAGCACCTTCCTGCTCTCCTGCGCGGCGAGCTTGTCCAGCATCACCGTCACCCAGCGCCGTTCCTCCGCCTCGGACATCCGGGCCGGGATCAGGACGATGGTGCGGCCGCCCTCGCGATAGGCGGAGACCGTACGGCGCCGCCGCGAGCTTCTGCGCACCTCGACCTCGCTCGTCGCGGAGGCCCCGGTCGCGGGGCGAGCTGTGGTCCTGCGCGGGGGATCTGCGGCTCGGCGCAAAGGGTCGGCGGGCACGCCCCGACGTTACCCGCTGCCCGTACGCGAAGTCCCGCCCCCGGGGTCTGCCGGGGGTCCGAAACCCCCAGAGACAGGTACGGCTTGTATGACTATTGCCTGCCGGCTGTGGACAACTTCCGACGGCCGCGCGGCGGGCGGGGGATGCTGAAGACCGCTGGAGGAGATCCGATCGACGGGGGACGGATTCATGTATCCGATGCTCAAGCCCGCGCTGCGGCGCGGATGGCGGGACCGGGAGACGGTGCGGTTCGGGGTGGCCCCGGCGCATGCGGTGGAGCTGGGCCCGGTGGACACGGCCACCGGGAGCTTTCTGGCCTTGATCGACGGCACGCGGAGCCTGGAGCAGCTGGCGGACGCCGCCGAGTCGCTGGGCCTGCCGGGCGGACACGCGCGGCGGGTGGTGGACCGGCTGGAGCGGGCCGGCCTGCTGGACATCCCGTCGGCGGGCGGACCGGCGGCCGGAACGGTGCGCGCGGACGCCGCGGCCTTCGGTCGGCTCCGGGCGGATCTCGCGTCGCTGTCCGTGCGGCATCCCGAGGCCGCGGGCGGACTGGAGCGGATGGGGGAGCGCCATGCCATACGGGCGCGGGTGCGGGGCGTGGGCCGGGTGGGCGCTTCGGTCGCGGCCCTGCTCTCGGCGGCGGGGATCGGGCGGGTGGAGGTGCAGGACGGCGGGAAGGTCGAGCCCTGGGACGTGGTGCCGGGCGGGGTGCGGGCGGAGCAGATCGGTGCGCGCCGCGACAGCGCCGCCCGCAGCCTGGTGCACCGCGCCTCGCCCTGGTCCCGCGGGTCCCGGCCCGGGAACGGGCCGCCGGAGACAGGCGAGCCGGGCCTCGGGCTCATCGTGATCACTCCGCGGGACGGCCTCGCCGCCTACGCACCCGACCCGGTCCTGTACGAGCCCTTCGTGACCGCGGGAATCCCGCATCTGTTCGCCGGGGTGATCGAGGGGACCGGGGTGGTCGGGCCGCTGGTCCTGCCGGGCGGTTCCTCCTGCGCGGGCTGCCTGCAGCTGCGGCGTACGGACGCGGAGCCGGCCTGGCCGCGGCTGCTGGCCCAGTGGCGTTCGGGTCGCGGCGCACCGGCCGTCCCGGCGTGCGACGCGGCCCTGGCGACGACGGTGGCGGGGCTGGCCGCCGTGCAGGCGCTGGCGTTCCTGGACGGTCAGTTGCCACCCTGCACAGGAGCCCGGATGGAGGTCGCGCTGCCCTGTGCGGACTGGCGGACGACACGGATCGCGCCGCATCCGGAGTGCGGCTGCGGCGCGGCGGAGCCGACCGGCGCCACGGGTGCCTCGGATCCGCTTCGGCAACACGTAACAATGGCGGAGTAACCCCGGTTGGGGACAGTGTGAGTTGGAGGGGCGAATGTCAGATCTTCCCCGCAAGGCGGTCACCCGTACCGCCAAGCTGGCCGCGCTGCCACTGGGATTCGCCGGCCGCGCCACCTGGGGGCTGGGCAAGCGGATCGGCGGCAGGTCGGCGGACCTCGTCGGCCGCGAGCTCCAGCAGCGGACCGCCGAGCAGCTCTTCCGGGTGCTCGGCGAGCTGAAGGGCGGTGCCATGAAGTTCGGGCAGGCGCTGTCCGTCTTCGAGTCGGCGCTGCCGGAGGAGATCGCCGGTCCGTACCGCGCGGCGCTCACCAAACTTCAGGAAGCCGCACCGCCGATGCCGACCGATTCGGTGCACGCGGTGCTGGCGGAGCGGCTGGGCGAGGACTGGCGCGAGCTGTTCACGGAGTTCGACGACAAGCCGTCGGCCGCCGCGTCGATCGGGCAGGTGCACCGCGCGGTCTGGCACGACGGCCGCAAGGTGGCCGTGAAGGTGCAGTACCCGGGCGCGGGCGCGGCCCTGCTGTCCGACCTATCGCAATTGGGCCGGTTCGCCCGGCTGCTCGGGCCACTGATCCCCGGCATGGACATCAAGCCGCTGATCTCCGAGCTGCGCGACCGGGTCTCCGAGGAGCTGGACTACGCCCTGGAGGCGGAGGCCCAGCAGGCCCATGCCGAGGAGTTCGCCGACGATCCCGACGTACTGGTGCCCGCGGTGGTCCACCAGGGCGACCAGGTGCTGGTGACCGAGTGGATGGACGGCGTCCCCCTCTCGGAAGTCATCGCGAACGGCTCCCAGGAGGAGCGCGACCGGGCCGGGCAGCTCCTCGCCCGTTTCCTCTTCTCCGGCACCGCCCGCACGGGCCTGCTGCACGCGGACCCCCACCCGGGGAACTTCCGGCTGCTGACCGGCGACGCCCCCGACGGCCCGGCGGAGAAGTGGCGGCTGGGCGTCCTGGACTTCGGCACGGTCGACCGGCTGCCGGACGGCCTGCCGTCCACGATCGGCGCCTCACTGCGGATGACGCTCGACGGCGAGGCCGAGGCGGTCTACGAGCTGCTGTGCGAGGAGGGCTTCGTGAAGGAGTCCATCGAGCTGGACCCCGACGCGGTGCTGGACTACCTGCTTCCGATCATCGAACCGGCCCAGGTGGACGACTTCACCTTCACCCGCTCCTGGATGCGCGCCCAGGCGGCGCGCGTCGCCGACCTCCGCTCCCCCGCCCACCAGCTGGGCCGCCGGCTCAACCTGCCCCCCTCCTACCTGCTCATACATCGGGTCACGCTGAGCACCATCGGCGTCCTGTGCCAGCTGGGAGCCACCGTCCGGCTGCGCGACGAGCTGGAGTCCTGGCTCCCGGGCTTCACCCCCGCCGAGACCGCCGATCCGTCCGTACCCGAACAGAACCACCCCGCGGCGGAGGAAACACCGGCCTGACGCGTACGGCGGGCCGGCTCTCCCGGGGGGCCGGCCCGCCTCGGGCGCGCCGAGGGACGCACCGCGAGAGACACCGCGCCCCGCCTTCACCGCGTCGGCACCGGGTCCAGGTGGGACTCGATGACGCGGAGGTTGGCGCGGGTGCAGGTGTCGCAGAGGTGCTGGCGGGTGCCGTTGGCGATGGTGCAGGTCCAGGTGGTCGGGGTGCCCTCGGCCGTGGCGCCGCACTGGGCGCACTCCGCGTCGCCGGTGGTCAACTCCGCCTGTTCATACGTCTTCTGGTTCATCAGCCGACAATATCCCCGCCACCGCCGGTAAAGGGGGCACAACGCCCCAGGGGCCGCCCAGTTGGACAGCCCCTGAGGTGTGTGGTGTTGCGGTGGCCGCGTGCTGCGGTGGTGACACCGCCCAGGTGTATCGATCACCGGCGTCCTCAACGGCCCGCTCGGTCAGGTCACTACACCTTGCGGCCCGGCACCGTACGGATGCCGGGCTGCCGGTGGGTCACTGCATGACGGCCATGGCCAGAGCGCGCCGGGCGCGCAGCGACGCCCGCTCGGCGCGGCGCTGCATACGCCGGGCCGTGGCGAGGCGCTGAGCCCTGCGTTCGGACTCGGCCTCCCGCAGGCGCTCTTGCATATGTGCGCGAGCCAGGGCTTCTGGGATGAGTTGCATCTCTCGGGTCCTGTTCTGGCGCGACTCGATCACGCCGGAGTTCGTGGGTGCGGTGCTGTCGGTGAGGGTGGGGTTGTTCATCGGGTCCTGCTTCTGGGGGTCCCGCCGGGCGGGACGGTCGATCGTTCCTGTGCCGCTGAGGTAGGTGCCGCCGAGGTTCATGCCGCGACCGGGTTCTTGCGCGGACGGCCACGCGGGCGCTTGCGGGGCACCACGACGCCCTGGACGAACAGCTCGCCGCCCCAGACGCCCCAGGGCTCACGACGGTCCTTGGCGCCGGCGAGACACGCCTCGCGCACCGGACAGGTCTGGCACAGGGACTTGGCGTACTCCACGTCGGCCGGGGTCTCGGCGAAGAAGACCTCCGGGTCGTAGGTACGGCACGGCACGGCGGCGCCGAGTCGGTCGATCTCGTCGTCGAGTTCGGTGAGGGGCAGCAAGGGGGTCTCCTGGGAGTCGGGCGGAGGGATCAGGTCGGTGGCGACGGACGGGGTGTGCGTCTGGAGTTGCACGGTGGTGTGTTCCTCGTCTGTTCGGCCCGGCTGGTGGCTGGGCTCATGGGCAAAGCAAAAGGGCCGCGGATCCCGGTGTGGGTTCCGCGGCCCTGGAAGGTGCCGACCTGATCATGCGAATCAGGCTGGATCTCTCCAGGGTTCGTGCCCGCGGTGGGCCCACGTGTCCTGCTGCGTCTCGTACTGCTTCCGGGATTCGGCACCGTTGGCCGCCGCGCCGGCAAAGGCATGCGCATTCGCTGCCGCTGCTGCGGGTGCCTGGGTCGGTCGCTCGTCGCACTTGCCCTTGGGCAGGAACACCAGGGAAGCGGCACGGGAGACCTCAAGACCGGACAGTCGGCCGGAGCCGGACAGACCGGTGCCCGGGAGCGAGGCGCCGAGCATGCAGGTGGCGACGACCGAACGATCGGTCATTTTCTGGGTCTCGATGAAGCTGATCACTGGTCTCGCCTCCTCTCGGCGTCTCGGCGGACCGGAAAATCCGGTCCGGGCTTGTTCAGTACAACACGAATCCAGCGGATCCCGGAAGGCCCGTTGTCTTCGTGCCTGTGAAGGCTATGGGGATGCGCTCCGCGCGCGCAAACTATTTTTCTGACGACTTTCCGGAGGTTCTTGCACCACCCTCCGGGAGATCGTCCGGCGACGGCCCGTCCGCTGCCGGAACGAGCTCCTCACCTGCGCAGAGCGCGAGGACGTCGGCCCCGAACCTGCCGAGCTTGCGTCCCCCCACACCAGGGATGCCCGCCAGCTCCCCTTCGGTTCCCGGAACGGCCTCGGCAATCGCCATCAGGGTCTTGTCCGTGAAGACGCAGTACGCCGGCTGGCCCAGCTGCCGTGCCTGCTCGGCCCGCCAGTCGCGCAGCCGCTCGTACAGCGCCTCGTCGAGCTCACAGGGGCAGTCGTCGCAGCGCATGAGCTTCATTTCACCCGCATCGGTGAGCGTCTTGCCGCAGACCCGGCAGCGGGCGGGCGACCGGCTCCGGCGCTTGCTCGCGCCCTTGGCGGCGCTCCCGCCGCGTTCGATACCGCCCGCTGCGGCAGTCGCCGCACGGCGCCCCGCGCCCCCCGAACCGGGCCGCAGACCGTCCAGGAAGCGGCTGGGGCGCCGGACCGCACGCCCGCCCGGAGCGCGCGACAGGGACCACGAGAGGCCCAGGTGCAGGCGGGCCCGGGTCACGCCGACGTACAGCAGCCGGCGCTCCTCCTCGACCTGCTCGTCCGTCTTGGCGTAGGTGATCGGCATCATGCCCTCGGTGAGGCCGACCAGGAAGACCGCATCCCATTCCAGGCCCTTGGCCGCGTGGAATGAGGCGAGAGTCACACCTTCGACGGTCGGCGCGTGCTGGGCGTTGGCCCGCTCGTCCAGTTCGGCGACGAGATCGGCGAGGGTGGCTTCCGGCCGGGCCTTGGCGAAGTCCTCGGCGAGGCGGACCAGCGCGGCCAGCGACTCCCAGCGGTCCCGCACGGCGCCCGACCCGGCCGGGGGCACGCTCGTCCAGCCCATGTCGCTCAGGACGGCCCGCACCTCGGACGGGAGGTCCACGGCGTCGTCCAGGAGGGCGTCGTTGGCGCCGAAGCGGGCGGCGCCACGCAGCTTGACGCCGGCCTCCCGCACCTCGGGCCGCTCGAAGAACCGCTCGGCCCCCCGGAGCTGGTAGGGCACGCCGAGGTCGGCCAGGGCCTGCTCGTAGACCTCGGACTGGGCGTTGATCCGGAAGAGGACCGCTATCGCACTCGCCGGCACGCCGGACGCGATCAGGTCGCGGATACGGCGGGCCGTGCCCTCCGCCTCCGCGGGCTCGTCGCCGTACTCCACATACGCCGGCTCGGGACCCGCGTCCCGCTGCGAGATCAGCTCCAGGCGGTGCTCGGCGGCACGGCCGCGGGCCTGGGAGAGCAGCCCGTTGGCGAGGTGCACGACCTGGGGGGTGGAACGGTAGTCACGGACCAGCTTCACGACCGTGGCGTTCGGATGGCGGGTGCGGAAGTTCAGCAGGTGCTCGGGGGTGGCGCCGGTGAAGCTGTAGATCGTCTGGCTGGCGTCGCCGACGACGCACAGGCTGTCCCGGTCGCCGAGCCACAGGTCGAGCAGGCGCTGCTGGAGCGGGCTGACGTCCTGGTACTCGTCCACGACGAAGTGCTGGTACTGGGCGCGGACCTGCTCGGCGATGTCGTGCCGGTCCTGGAGGACGCCGACGGTCAGCAGCAGCACGTCCTCGAAGTCGATGGTCCCGCGATCCCGCTTGAGCTGCTCGTAAGTGCCGTAGATCTGCCCGATCTCGGCCGGGTCGCGGGGGGCCTCGCGTCCGGCCTTGTGGAGGGCGGCCGGATAGTCGGCGGGCACGGTCTGGGTGACCTTGGACCACTCGATCTCGCCGGTGACGTCGCGCAGCTCGTTCCTGTCCAGGCGGATACGGCAGCGAGCGGCGGCCTCCGCGACCAGCTGCACCTTGCGTTCCAGCAGCCGCGGCACCTCGCCGCCGACCGCCTTGGGCCAGAAATACTGGAGCTGGCGCAGGGCGGCGGAGTGGAACGTCCGGGCCTGTACCCCCGCCGCACCGAGCTGCCGCAGCCGCCCGCGCATCTCCCCCGCCGCGCGGGCGGTGAAGGTGACGGCGAGCACGGTGGAGGGCTGCAGGATGCCCGCACGCACGCCGTACGCGATGCGGTGGGTGATCGCCCGCGTCTTGCCCGTCCCGGCCCCCGCCAGGACGCACACGGGCCCGTGCAGGGCCGTGGCGACCTCGCGCTGCTCGGGGTCGAGGCCGTCGAGCACCGCGTCGGCTCCCTCGGGCGTGGCCGGGAACTGGGTCGCGGCCGCAACCTGCGGGAAGAGAGTGGAGTCCGATGCTGCTGTCACCCGACCATGCTGCCAGGTCGACCGGGGCGGCCGGGAAAGTTGTCCACAGCCGCCACACTCCGGTCATACGGATACGCGACCCTACGGAAGCGCTCCCGTCACGCGTACGGGAGCGGTCCGGCACGGGCGGGAATGGTCCGGGCCGGGTAGACGTTCTCCGATCGCAAACACTCTGAGCTTGAAGGAGCGCGAGGACCCATGGCGGGCACTGTGACGATGTACAGCACCACGTGGTGCGGCTACTGCCGTCGGCTGAAGGGCCAGATGGACCGCGAGGGAATCGCGTACACCGAGATCAACATCGAGCACGACCCCGAGTCCGCGGCCTTCGTCGAAAAGGCCAACGGCGGCAACCAGACCGTCCCCACCGTCCTCGTCGTCCCCGCCTCGGGCGAGGAGTCGGTCATGACGAACCCGTCCCTGGCCCAGGTCAAGCAGGCTCTCGGCGTCTGAGCAGCAGGCTTCCGCGATCTTCGCGGAAGCCACGAGGACGCACGCGGGCGAACCCCCGGCCGTGACGGCCGGGGGTTCCGTCATGCCACGGCTGAGGGGCCCGTCATGCTCTGACCTCGTCCATGAGCATCCGCAGCGTGAGCGAATGCTTCTCGGGTGGCAGCCGGTTCAGAGCCGCCTTGGCGTAGGCCGTCCCTCCGGCGCGGTCGCCGGATCGGGCCAGCATTAGTCCCCGGTGCATCTCCAGATGCGTCGCGAACCTCGGCAGGCTCGCCGGGAGCTCACGGCGCGCCTGCTCCTGGGCCTCGACCGCTTCCTTCTCGTCCCCCACCCGGGCGAGCAGCAGGGACAGGAACACGTTCATACGCCACCAGGGGACCGCATAGTCGGACGTCTGCTCGTGGCTGCCAACACGGTCGAAAATGCGACGGCCGTGGTCGGCAAGGCGTACAGCCGTCGCTCGGTCTCCCCGGACGGCTGCCGCGTGGGCTTTGCCCATCACGGCGTTCACGAGCCCGAGAGACGGCTTGTCGGAGATCGCCATGGCCTGGTCCGCCAGTGTGTCGGCGACGCCCAGGGAGGCGCCCTCGTAACCGAGGGCGATCGCGGCCCGGCCGCGCACCCATACGCGGGCCCGTTCGTCCTCCGACCGGTCGGCAGCCTGGGCGGCAGTGCGGTACCAGGAGACGGCTTTGGAGCCGTCCGAGCCGGGGAACGTCTTGGCGTACAAGGTCATGAGCCGCGCGGCCACCGACCACAGACGAGGGTTGTCGAGCTGCTGCTGCACGGTGACCAGTTCGCCGACCACGCGGCGCTGGATGTCCGCGGCCCCCATCGACATGTAGTCGGTGCCGTAGGTGGCCAGCGTGGCTTCCCAGCGTTCCACCGAAGGGCCGCCGCGCAGGCGTGCGGCGAACCCCACGCTGAGCAGATCCGAAGCCACCACAGGAGCTATCGCGGTGGCGGCTACGTCGCTGATGAAGGTACGTCGGTCCACTTCACCTTCAAGGATGGCCAGAGGAACGTCCAGGACAGCCGACAGGTGCCGGAGGTGGTAGGCCCCCGGCGTGACTTTGGAACACTCCCAACGGCTCACGTACTCCCTGGTCAGCCCCGTACCGAACGTCTTGTTGAGCTCCGACACCAAACGTCCCTGGCTCCAGCCGCGGGCCGTGCGCAAGTTCCTGATCAGATCCCCGATGGGCATGGAGCCATGATGCTCCTCCGCACACCGTCCCGGAGCACAACAAACGGCATCACA
This sequence comes from Streptomyces sp. NPDC033221, assembly GCF_055577005.1. NCBI lineage: Bacteria > Bacillati > Actinomycetota > Actinomycetes > Kitasatosporales > Streptomycetaceae > Streptomyces > Streptomyces sp. NPDC033221. Next base: position 77,323 of record NZ_JBVIQN010000001.1, read on the forward strand.
CCGGGACTTGCCCCTACGGATGCCACTGTGCGAGAGCCCCGTACGGGTCGATCGTGTCGGCATGACAGAAATTCCGACGGACAGGTGCGAGGCATGCGAAGTGTGCGAGCTGTTGAAGGCGCGCGAAGCCGAGGGGCGGGAGAGTCGGGACCAGTCGAGGGAGGTGGACGCCCGGGTGCGGTATCGGCGGCATATGAGGGAGGCGCACCGGCGGGAGGTTCCACTGCCTCTGTGAGCGCCGGGGACGCGGTTCCGGCGTGTCCCTTTCCGTGCGGCCTCTGTGCGGCCAAGGGCAGGCAGTAGGGAGTCACCCGCCCGGCAGGGAGCGCGGCCGGGGCCCGGTGGGCCCCGGCCGGAGAGTGGACATCGCTACGGCTTCGGCAGGGGCTTGCCGTACCAGAGTTCGATGAGGCGGGCGGCGATGGAGATGCCGTACGGGGGGAGGACCTCGCCGGATTCGAAGGCGGCCTTCAGGTCCTCGCGGGAGAACCAGCGGGCCTCCTCGATCTCCTCGCCGTCGACCTGGATCTCGGAGGACGTGGCGCGGGCCATGAAGCCGAGCATCAGGCTGGAGGGGAAGGGCCACGGCTGGCTGGCGACGTACTCGACGTCGCCGACGACCACGCCCGCCTCCTCGAAGACCTCGCGGGCCACCGACTGCTCGATGGACTCGCCGGGCTCCACGAAGCCGGCCAGGGTGGAGAAACGACCCTCCGGCCAGTGCACCTGGCGGCCGAGCAGCGCGCGGTCCTCCTCGTCCGTGACGAGCATGATCACGGCCGGGTCGGTGCGCGGGTAGTGCTCGGCGCCGCAGGCGGGGCAGCGGCGGATGTGGCCCGCCGCCGCGATGACGGTGCGTTCGCCGCAGCGGGAGCAGAAGCGGTGCAGGCGCTGCCAGTTCTCCAGGGCGACGGCGTGCACGAGCAGCCCGGCGTCCCGCGGGGACAGGAGCAGGCCCGCCTCGCGCAGGCCGGCGGGGCGCGCGGACTGGTCCATGCGCCCCGGCAGCGAGTCCTTCTGGAGCGCGAAGTAGCGCACGCCGTCCTCGTCGGTACCGAGGAAGTAGCGGTGCGTCTCGGTCAGCGGCGCCTCGAAGGACGGCGTCATGACCAGTTCGGTACGGCCGTCGGGGGTGTCGTCGACCAGTGCCTGGCCTCCGGAGACCACGAAGACGCGCGTCGTCGGGTGGCTCCAGGCCGCCGCGAGCCATGCCTCGTCGAGGCGGTGGTGGGCGGCTCTGTCGATGCCGCTCGGCGCGCTGAACGTGAGCGGCCGGTCGGCGCTGTGGTCGGTCCAGGTGGTCACTGCGGTTTCCAACTCCCCCTATGGCGTGGGTGACTGCCGCCCGTGGGCGCGGCCGCCGGGCGGGCGGCGGGCCGGGCGGCGAGGGTGGTACGGGTGGCGGTGGCACGAGTCGCACGGGTGGCTGGAACAGCACAGGTGGCACGGCTCGCGCGCGGGCCGGACGGTGACGTGCGGGCACCCGCCGTCCAGGGCCGAGCCCACGCCCCGGCCGCTGGGCGGGGCGTGGGCCGCGGCATGGGCGCGAAGCGCGTCGCCGGCCGGGTCACGGGCGCGGCACGGTTCGCCGGCCAGGGCACCTGCGCGGCGCGGATCGTCGGCCCGGTCGCGTGCGGGGGCGCCGGTAGGGCGTGGTCACCGGTCAAGCGACGCGCCAGTTCTCCGCCAGGTCGCCCCACAGGTGCGCGGCGGTTTCGACGCCCTTCATCAGCAGGTCCAGCTCGACCTTCTCGTTCGGGGCGTGCCAGCCGTCCGAGGGGACGGATATGCCGAGGAAGAGGACCGGGACGCCGAGGACGTCCTGGAGGTCGGCGGCCGGGCCCGAGCCGCCCTCGCGGGTGAAGCGGATCTTCTGGCCGAAGGCGCGGCCCATGGCCCGTACGACGGACTGCAGGGCGGGGTGGTCGAGCGGGGTCAGACAGGGACGGGTGGCGCCCCAGAAGGTGATGTCGTGGCGGATGCCGTCGGGCAGGCGGGCGGCGACCCAGTCCCGTACGGACTGCTGGACCGCGGCCGCGTCCTGGCCCGCCACCAGGCGGAACGAGAGCTTCAGCTGTGCGGCGGACGGCACGATCGTCTTGCCGCCGGGGCCCTGGTAGCCGCCGCTGATGCCGTTGACCTCGGCGGTGGGGCGGGCCCAGATGCGTTCCAGGGTGCTGTGGCCGGTCTCGCCGAGCGCGGCGTGCGAATGGGCCGTACGCAGCCACTCGGACTCGTCGAAGGGCAGCTCGGCGAAGAGCCAGCGCTCGCGGTCGGTCAGCTCGACGACGCCGTCGTAGAAGCCGGGGACCGAGACGCGGCGATCCTCGTCGTGCAGCGCGGCGGCCAGGCGGGCGGCCTCGGTGGCCGGGTTGGGCACCGCGCCGCCGAAGGAACCGGAGTGGATGTCCTGGTCGGGGCCGTACAGGTCGATCTGGCAGTCGGTGAGGCCGCGCATGCCCGTGCAGACGGTCGGGGTGTCCTTGGACCACATGCCCGTGTCGGAGACGATGACCGTGTCGCAGGCGAGGCGGTCCGCGTGCCGGGTGATAAGCGCCGGGAAGTTCGGGGAGCCGGACTCCTCCTCGCCCTCAATGAGGAGCTTGAGGTTGACGGCCGGGGCGGTACGGCCGGTCGCGGCGAGGTGCGCGCGCACGCCGAGGGTGTGGAAGAACACCTGACCCTTGTCGTCGGCGGCGCCGCGTGCGTACAGCTTGCCGTCGACGGTCTGCGGCTCGAAGGGGTCCGTGTGCCAGCCGTCCTCGCGGGCGGCGGGCTGCACGTCGTGGTGGCCGTAGACGAGGACGGTGGGGGCCGACGGGTCCCCGGCGGGCCACTCGGCGAAGACCGCGGGAGCACCGTCCGTCTCCCAGATCTCGACGGTGGGGAAGCCGGTCGCGGTGAGCCTCCCGGCCAGCCATTCGGCGCTGCGGCGCACGTCGCCGGCGCGCTCCGGGTCCGCGGACACCGAGGGGATGCGCAGCCAGGCGGCCAGGTCGTCGAGGAACTCTTCGCGGTGGACGTTGATGTACGCGCGGACGGCGCTGTCCGAGGTGGTGCTCATACGTCCGAGCCTATCCGGCTCGTGGGGACGGTCCGCCGCCGGTCTCGGTGATCTTGTCACCTCTGTCGTCGTGGCTGTCGTCGTGCCGGCGGGCGTCTCTGTCGTTGCGCCTGTCGTCACATCGGCGGTCGTGTCCGATGTCACGTCGGCGGTCGTGTCCGGCGTTGTTGCTGTTGGGGTCTGTGTTGTCGGGGGCGGCGTCGCGTCCGCGATCGGGGCTGTCATCGTCCGCCGTCGCCTCCCCCGTCGCTTCCCGCGTCGGCGGCCCGTTCCTGTTCGCCGAGCAGGATGCGCTCCAGTCCGGCCCGGTCGGGCAACCGCTGCGGCCGGACCGTCTCACCGCTGCGTACGTAGAGGAAGGCGGCGTCGACCGCGGACAGGGGCAGGCCGTGCTGCTCGGCCCAGGCCACTCGGTAGAGAGCCAGCTGCAGCGGGTCAGCAGTCTGCGCGTGGTGGGTCTTCCAGTCGATGATCTCGTACGTGTCCCCCTGCGGCCCGCGGTTGCGGTAGACCGCGTCGATACGGCCGCGGATCACCCGGCCCGCGAGGGTGAGCTGCACCGGGACCTCGATGCGGTACGGGGTGCGCCGGGCGTACGGGGTGCGGGCGAAGGCCTCCTTGAGGGCCTCCAGATCGTCCTCGTCCGTGATCGTTGCCGCTTCGCCGGCGGCTTCCTGGGCGCGCGCTTCGTGGCCGTACGCGCCGCCCGGCAGTTCGTCGGGGCCGAGCAGGGGCAGCGTCAGCTCCTCGAAGCGCGACTCCACCCAGGCGTGGAAGCGCGTGCCGCGGCGGGCGGCGGGCCGGGGCGGGTGCGGCATGGGGCGCGCCAGCTCCCGGGTGAAACCGTCCGGGTCGGAGGCCAGCCACAGCAGCTGCGAGGCGCTGAGCGAGGACGGCAGGGGGACGTCGTGCACGGTGGCGCGGGCGCGCCGCAGCTCGTCGGCGAGCGCGTCGAGGTCGCGGTCCCAGGAGGCGACGGTCCGGCGCTCCTCGGGGAGCAGGGGTGTGTCCCCCTTCGGCAGCCGGGGGGCAGGGCCGTGCCCGGGAGCCGGACCGTGGTCCGGGGCGGCTTCGGGGGCGGGAGCCTGGGCCGGTACGTGGGCGAGCCCGTCACCGGCTCGTACGGCATCGCCCGCGGCGCCGCCCGGCCGGTCTTCGCCCTCCGGGTGCGCGGGCCGCTGGGCGCTCCAGGCGTCCCAGTCGGCGAGGTCGGGGGCGTGGGCGGGGTCGGGCCCCTGAGCGTCGGCGGCGGTGTATCCGTAACCGTCCACGTCCTCGAACAGGTCGTCGTACCCGTCCCCGTACGGATCATCGTCGGGCGGCGGTGGCCATTCCGGGTCGTGGACCGGCACGGCCTGCCCCGGTACCGAGATGGCGTTCCCCGCTGCGGGGTGGGGGGCGTCGTGGGCGACCGCGGCCTCGGCGCCGTCGGCGGCGATGGCGTGCGGCGGTGCGCCGCCGTCCGGGGCGTGCGCCAGGAGGCCGTCCAGGTACGCCCGGACCGTGGCCGCCGCCGCCCGCCGGCGTTCCTTCGCCGCCGCGTCCAGGGGCAGCGGCCACTCCAGCTCGGCCTCCGCCTCCTTCAGTGACGGGTTCTCCGCGCCCTCCTCGGGGGCCTCGGCCCACTCCTCGATCTCGCCGTGGCCCGCCTCGCAGTGCGCGCGCAGCGCCTCCAGGAAGGCGGAGGGGCCGCGGGGCCGCTTCTGGTCGGGGCCCCACCAGTGGCCGGAGCCGAGCAGCAGGGAACGCGGGCGGGTGAAGGTCACGTAACCGAGGCGCAGCTCCTCGACGGACTGATGGTCCTTCATCGCCTCCTTGAAGGACTTCAGGCCGCGGCTGTCCCAGTCGGCCACGTCCGGCAGCGTCGTGGCGTCGCCGCGCAGGGCGTGCGGCAGCACCTTGGCCTGGGTGAGCCAGGAGTCGCGGGACTGCTCGCTGGGGAACTGCTTGCCGACCAGGCCGGGGACGGCGACCACGTCCCACTCCAGGCCCTTGGACTTGTGGGCGGTGAGCACCTTGACGGTGTTCTCGCCGCCCGGCAGGGAGCTGTCCAGGCCCTTCTCGTGCTGGACGGCCGTGCGCAGGAAGCCCAGGAAGGCGAGGAGCGTCGCGTCGCCGTCCAGGGCCGCGCCGCCCTGCTTGGCGGCGAAGCCGGCGGCGATGTCCAGGAAGGTGCTCAGGGTTTCCCTGCGGCGGGCCGCCAGCGCGCGCGGGGACGCGGACAGTTCGACCTCCAGGCCGGTGACGGTCAGCACCCGGTGCAGTACGTCCATCAGGGGGTCGCCCAGTGAGCGCCGCAGATCGCGCAGTTCGCGGGCCACGTAAGCGAAGCGGACGCGCGCCTCCGGGGAGAACGGCAGGCCGTCGTCGGGGCGGCCGTCCGCCTCCAGGAACGTGTCGAGCGCGTCGGCGAGCGAGATCGTCTCGGCCGGGTCGACGCCCTCCACGGCCTCGGCCAGCCGCCGTTCGGGGTCCTCAGACTGGCCGTCGCGGTGGACCAGGAGTCGCGCCCGGCGGCCCAGGAGGGCCAGGTCGCGGGGGCCGATCCGCCAGCGCGGGCCGATCAGCAGCCGAACCAGGGCGGCGTTGGCCGTGGGGTCCTGGAGGACCTCGCACACCGCCACCAGGTCGGCGATCTCCGGCAGGTGCAGCAGTCCGGACAGGCCGACGACCTCCACCGGGATCTCCCGCGCGACCAGCTCGCCCTGGATGCGGGCGAAGTCGCCGGCCGTCCGGCAGAGCACCGCGATCTCGCCGGGCGGGGTGCCCGTACGCACCAGGTGGGCGATGTTCCCGGCGAGCCAGGACATCTCCTCGGCGTGGGTGGGCAGCAGCGCGCAGCGCACCGTGCCGTCGCGCTCCGCGCCCGGGGCCGGGCGCAGTGCCTCGACGCCGGCGTGCATGGCGCGGAGCGGCGCAGCGAGCCCGTTGGCCAGGTCGAGCAGCCGGCCGCCGCTGCGGCGGTTCTGGCTGAGGGCGGAGCGCGTGGCCGGGCTGCCGTCCTCGAAGGGGAAGTGGTCGGGGAAGTCGTCCAGGTTGGCGACGGAGGCGCCGCGCCATCCGTAGATGGCCTGGCAGGGGTCGCCGACGGCGGTCACCGCATGGCCCGTACCACCGCCGAACAGGCCGGACAGCATGATCCGCTGGGCCACGGAGGTGTCCTGGTACTCGTCCAGGAGGACGACCTTGAACTCGTCGCGCAGCAGCGTGCCCACCTCGGGGCGGGTGGTCGCGAGGGTCGCCGACAGGGCGATCTGGTCGCCGAAGTCCAGCAGCTCGCGGCGCCGTTTCTCGCCGCGGTACGCCTTGACCAGTTCCAGCAGCTCCAGGCGGCCGCGGGCCGTCTCGGGGACCTTGCGCAGGTCGGCGTTGGAGAGCTTCACCCGGTCGAGGGCGGCGAGCAGCTCGGTGTCGTACGCCCGCAGCCGGTCCGGCTCCACCAGATGCTCGGCCAGCTCGCCGTCGAGCGCGAGCAGGTCCTCCACGAGGGCGGGCAGCGACTTCGTCAGCGCGGGATACGGGCCGGGGGCGGTGCGCAGCACCCGGGCGGCGAGCTGGAAGCGGGTGGCGTCGGCGAGCAGGCGGGCGCTGGGTTCCAGGCCGATGCGCAGGCCGTGGTCCTTGAGGAGCTGGCCGGCGAAGGAGTGGTACGTCGAGATCCGGGGCTCGCCGGGGACGCCGTCCGAGGCGGCCGGAGTGCCGGCCGCCGGAGCACCGGGCCCCGGGGCGTCGGCCCCCGGCCCCCCGGCCCCCGGCCCCCCGGTTCCCGGAAGACCCGCGCCGAACGGATCGGCCGGCTCCGTCACCCCGGCCGCCGCCAGGGCCTTGCGGACGCGCTCGGCCAGCTCGCCCGCCGCCTTGTTCGTGAACGTCAGCCCGAGCACCTGCTCCGGGGCCACCTGGCCCGTGCCGACCAGCCACACCACGCGCGCGGCCATGACCGTGGTCTTGCCGGAACCGGCACCGGCCACGACGACCTGCGGGGCGGGCGGTGCGGTGATGCAGGCCGTCTGCTCCGGGGTGAACGGGATGCCGAGGAGCTCCTTGAGCTGCTCGGGGTCGGTGATGCGAGCTGACACATCCGAGACCGTATCGGGCCCCACTGACAATCGCGGCAAACGCCTGCTGAGCGGCCCGGACCGGGAATCCGGTGTCACTCCACCACGTGCTGCCCCTCGGGCAGCGCCGAGCACGCGCTGCGGAACGTGCAGTGGGTGCAGTGCTGCCCCGTGGAAGGCGTGAAGCGCTCCTCCAGGACGCGGCCGGCGGCGGTGGCGAGCAGTTCGCCCACCCAGTCCCCGTCCAACGGCCCCTGCGCCTGGACGGCGGGCAGCACGTCCCCGCCCTCTTTCTGGGGCGCGCCCAGCCGCAGGTGGACGAGTTCCGCGCCGCCCGGCTCGGGCCTCTCCCCCGCGAAGGCGTCGTCCACCGCGCCGGCGCGCACCGCCAGCTGGTACACGGCGAGCTGCGGGTGGCGGGCGACCTCCGGCCCGGTCGGCTTCTGCTTGCCGGTCTTGAAGTCGACGACGTACACCCGGTCCTCCGCGTCCCGCTCGACGCGGTCCATGCTCCCCCGGATGCGGACGGCGTACTCGCCCGCTTCGAGGGTGACGTCGAAGCCGTGCTCGGTCGCGACGGTCTCGCGCCCCAGGGTGGCGCGCTCCATCACGTGCCAGCGCAGGAACCGCTCCAGCGCGGCGCGCGCGTTGTCCTTCTCCTGCCGCGACTTCCAGGGCGCGTCGAACGCGAGCGCGTCCCACACCGAGTCCAGGCGCTCCATCAGCACGGACAGGTCGGCAGGCGTACGGCCCGAGGCGACCTCGTCGGCGAGTACGTGGACGACGTTGCCGAAGCCCTGGGCGGCGGTCGCGGGCGTGTCCGCCTTCACCTCGCGCCCCAGGAACCACTGGAGCGCACAGGTGTTGGCGAGCTGGTCCAGCGCACTGCCGGACAGCGCCACGGGACGGTCGCGGTCGCGCAGCGGCACGGTGCTGTGCGTCGGCTCGTACAGGCCCCACCACTGGTCGGGGTGGGCGGCGGGCACGAGCGGCTGGCCGTCGTCGTCGCGCAGCGCCGCCAGCTTCGCCAGCCGCTGCGCAGCGGCCTCGCGCAGCGCCGGGGTGGCGTCCGGGTCGACGGTCGTGGCCCGCAGCTCCGCGACCAGCGCGGCGACCGACAGCGGGCGGCGGGGGCGCCCGGTGACATCCTGCGGCTCCACGCCCAGCTCGGTCAGGAACCGGGACGGCTGGTCACCGTCGTCGGACGCGGCCTTGACCGCGGTGACCACCAGACGCTCACGGGCCCGGGTGGCCGCCACGTAGAACAGCCGGCGCTCCTCGGTGAGCAGCGCGCCCGGGGGCAGCGGTTCGGCCAGCCCGTCGCGGCCGATCCGGTCCGCCTCCAGGAGCGAGCCGCGCCGGCGCAGGTCGGGCCAGAGCCCTTCCTGTACGCCGGCCACGACGACGAGCCGCCACTCCAGGCCCTTGGAACGGTGCGCGGTCATCAGGCGCACCGCGTCGGGGCGCACGGTCCGGCGGGTCAGGGTGTCGGCAGCGATGTCCTGGGCGTCCAGTTCCTCCAGGAAGTTCAGGGCGCCCCGGCCGCCGGTACGGGCCTCCGCGCGGGCGGCGGTCTCGAACAGCGCCACCACGGCGTCCAGGTCGCGGTCGGCGTTACGGGCGGCCGCGCCGCCGCGCCGGGCGGTCCGCTCCAGCCGCTGCGACCAGGTCGGCGTACCGTCCCACAGCGTCCACAGGGCCTCTTCGGCGGTGCCGCCGCGGGCCAGCAGGTCGCGGGTGGTGCGCAGCAGCTCGCCGAGCTGCCGTGCGCCCCGCGCGTACGCCGGGTCGTGCGCGACCAGGCGCTCCGGTTCGGCGAGCGCCCGCGCGATCAGCTCGTCGGAGGGTCGGGGCACGTCGTGTCCGGCAGTCCGCTCCTCTTCCCGCAGCGCCCGCCCGAGCCGGCGCAGGTCGGCGGCGTCCATGCCGCCGAGGGGGGAGGTCAGCAGGTCTATGGCGGTCTCGGGGGAGAGGCCGTGCGCCGCTTCGGGGGGCTCTTCGGACGGTACGGGCTCGTCGGACGGTACGAGGGTGTCATCGGCAGGGATGTCCACGGCGGGCGCGTCGCCGGCCGGCACCTCATCGACAGACCCGTCATCGGCAGGCGCCTCATCAGCGGAGGCCTCAGCAACGGAGGCCCCCGCAGCAGGCGCGGCCACCGCCGAATCCGTCATCACCGCCGAAGCCGCCACCCGCAGTGCCGTCAGCAGCGGCGCCACCGCCGGTTCCTGCCGCAGCGGCAGCTCGTCGCCGTCGATCTCCAGGGGCACGCCGGCCGAGGACAGGGCCCGGCGCACGCCGGGGATGGAGCGGCCGCCGGCGCGTACGAGGACCGCCATGTCGCGCCACGGCACGCCGTCCTCCAGGTGCGCGCGCCGCAGGATGTCCGCGACGTTGTCCAGCTCGGCGCCCGGCGTCGGGTACGTGTAGACCTCGACGCGGCCGCCGTCCCGTACCGCCGCGAGGTCGCGGTGCGCCCGTACCGCCCGGGCGGGCAGGCGGGTCAGCGGCATACGGGCGGTGAGCCGCCTGGTGGCCGCCAGGAGGGCCGCGCCCGAGCGGCGGGACGTGCCGAGCACCTCGACCGGGGCCGGGGCGCCGCCGGTACGCGGGAACATTGCCGGGAAGTCGAGGATGCCGTTGATGTCGGCGCCGCGGAAGGCGTAGATCGACTGGTCCGGGTCACCGAAGGCGACGAGCGTACGGCCGCTCCCGGCCAGCGCGCGCAGCAGCCGTACCTGTGAGGCGTCCGTGTCCTGGTACTCGTCGACGAACACCGCGTCGTAGCTCGCCGCCAGCTCCGCCGCGACCTCGTCGCGCTCCGCGAGCAGCACCGCCCGGTGCACCAGTTCGGCGTAGTCCAGGACGCCCTGGGCGTCCAGCACGTCCAGGTACTCGGCCAGGAACCCGGCCGCCGCCCCCCAGTCGGGCCGCCCCGTACGCCGCGCGAAGTCGGCGAGCGCGTCCGGGCCCAGCCCCAGCTCACGGCTGCGGGCGAGCACCGCGCGGACCTCGTCGGCGAAGCCGCGCGTCGTCAGGCAGGCGCGCAGCTCGTCCGGCCAGCGCACCCGGGCCCGCCCGGCGGCCGCCAGCCCGGCCTGGCCTTCGAGCAGCTCGCGCACGACGAGGTCCTGCTCGGGGCCGGACAGCAGTCGCAGCGGGTCGGCGAACAGATCGGCGTCCTGGTGGGCCCGTACGAGCGCGTAACAGTACGAGTGGAAGGTGGTGGCCTGCGGGGCGGCGGCGCTGCCCAGGCGCCCGGCGATCCGGTCCCGCAGTTCGACGGCGGCCTTGCGGCTGAAGGTCAGCACGAGCAGCCGCTCGGGGTCGGCGCCTTCCCGCACCCGCCGGGCGACCGCCTCCACGAGCGTCGTGGTCTTGCCCGTACCGGGACCGGCGAGGACCAGCAGCGGCCCGGCGGCATGGTCAACCACAGCGCGCTGGCGTGCGTCCAAAGCAGGAGGGTCCGCCGGTCCCGGCCGGGTACGCACCAGTCGGTACGCACCGGCGGCAGCCTGCCGCGCCGGCCGCCGGCGCGGCTGCGCGGACGGCATGGCCGAGGCCGAGAAGGAGGAACTCACGTGGATCGCCGGTCCTGGGAGGAGGAGCTGGTCGTGGTGCGCACTGCGGTGCGGGGTGGGCCGGTGCGGCCACCGCGCCGGACGCCGGGCGGCGGGGCGGTGGTGCGGGCCGTGCCCGACGCTACGCCAGGTGGCGCACGAGCCGCAGTCCGTCCCACGACCGTACGACGGATGCGTACGTCCGTGTCGGATGCGCCGAACGGGGCAGTGGCAGCGCGCCCGGCCGGCACGACGGGATCAGCACGCGCCGGCCCTGCGGGGACCGGGCCCCCCTCCCGGTCCGGTCCGCTCTCCCCCGAACGGACGTATTACAGCCGCACCCGCTCCGGCCCTGCCACTCACACGGCCCGTTCCGCCCTCACCGATCCCGCCGCCGCCTCAGCCCCCCACTCCCGAATCACGCCCGTCCCACCGAGCCCGTCGCATGTCGAGGCGCGGGACGTGGCCCTCGGCGGACCGGGGCGCCTCGCGGAGCGGTGTGCCTTCCTCGCGGTAGTGGGCCATCGCGCGCAGCTCACTGCCCGGCAGCAGCCGGCCGTCCGCGCGCACGACGCGCCACCACGGCACGGCGCCGCCGTACAGGGCCATCACGCGCCCCACCTGACGCGGCCCGCCCACGCGCCGCCCGCCGCCGGCGTCCGAAGCCCCCTCGGCGGAGGGCGCCCCCGCCCCCGGTGCCCCCGCCCCCGGTGGCTCCTGACCCGATGGCCCCTCCCCCGGCGGCTCCTCCCCCGCGAGCCACTCGGCGACGTCGCCGTACGTCATCACCCGCCCGGGCGGAATCAGCTCGGCGACCCCGAGGACCCGTTCCGCGTACTCGGGGATCCCCTCGTCGCCGTACTCGGTGAAGTTGCCCGCTGTCCCACTCATTCGGCCCATCCTGCCCCACACCACCGACAGTCCCGCCCCGTCCGCGCGGCGGCCCGCCGACGGCGTGCGCGGGCGGGCGCGGCGGCGTATGTTCCGTTTCCCGGCCCTTCGAAATGCACCCTGATGCCCCCCACCTCCTCGCGGCCATGCCACCATCTTCCGGGCGGTGACTGGTGATACGAGATCAAAAAGAGACGGCCGAACAGCAGGGTGCGGTGCCTCCACGGGAGGCCGGCACCCCTGAGGCGCTGTCCTCCGCCATCCCCGCCCGGGGGGACGGGAAACCACGGGGGAAGCCGTCACAGGCTTCCGAGACCGAAAAGGCGAGCACGATCGAGAAGGCCGGAAGAGCCGACGAGTCCGCGAGTCCGGAGGGGCCGGACCAGCCCCGCCGGGCCGACACGGCGACCGCTTCCACCGGAGCGGAGGGCGCGGCAGAAGAGGAACGCACCACCGACGGGGTGGCCGGGCCGGGCGGGACCGCCCGTACGGGTGCACATCCCGCAGCCGACCAGGCCGATGAGCACGACGCGTACGCCGAGCGTGACGAACGCGACGAGTACGACAAACTTGGCAAAGTCGACAGAGCCGACAAGGCGGCCGCCAGAGGCGGCAAGGCTAGCAAAACCGACAAGCCGGAACGTCTCGCTCCGACCCACGACCACGTAGGCAGCGAGTTCCACGTCGACCAGGTCTCCGGTGACGAGCCGCTGCTGCCGGCCCGTGTGCACCGCCCGTCCGACCTGATGCGCCTGCTGCTCGGCATCGTCGGCATCGCGCTGGTGCTGCTGCTGGCGACGTTCGCGCACGGCACGACCCAGGGTCTGCAGCGGGACATCGGCGAGGGTGCCGGGCTGGCGCCGCGGCTGCTGATCAACTTCGCCGGGCTGGCGTCGAGTGTGGCCGTACTGATCGTGCCGGTGGCCTTCGCCGTCGAGCGGCTGATCAAACGGGACGGGCTGCGGATCGCGGACGGTGTGCTGGCCGCGGTCCTCGCGCACGGCGTCTCGCTCGCCACCGACCTGTGGGTCGCCGAGGCCGCCCCGGAGTCCATCCAGGTGGCGCTGACGCAGCCGCTGGCCAACGGCGGGCTGACCGCTCCGGTGCACAGCTATCTCGCGCCGGTCATCGCGTACATGACCGCGGTGGGGATGTCGCGGCGCCCGCGCTGGCGGGTGGCGATGTGGTGCGTGCTGCTGCTCGACGCGTTCGCCGTGCTGGTGGGCCGCTACACGACGCCGTTCGCGATCGTCACCACCATCCTCATCGGCTGGACGGTGGCCTTCGGGACGCTGTACGCGGTCGGCTCGCCCAATGTGCGCCCGACCGGCCAGAACCTCCTCGCCGGACTGCGCCGGGTCGGGTTCCGCCCGGTCAGCGCGGTGCGCGCCGAGGACGCCGGCAACCCCGAGCACCCGGAGCACGCCGACCGCGGCCGCCGCTACATCGTCACCCTGGAGGACGGCCCGCCCATCGACGTGACCGTCGTGGACCGCGAGCGGCAGGCCCAGGGCTTCTTCTACCGCGTCTGGCGGCGTCTGTCGCTGCGCGGCATCAACCAGCGCCGCAGCCTGCAGTCGCTGCGGCAGGCGCTGGAGCAGGAGGCGCTGCTGGCGTACGCGGCCATCGCGGCCGGCGCCAACGCGCCGAAGCTGATCGCCACCTCCGAGCTGGGCCCGGACGCGGTGATGCTCGTGTACGAGCACATCGACGGCCGGCCGCTGGACTCGCTGCCGGACGAGGAGATCACCGGCGAGCTGATGCGCAACGCCTGGCGGCAGGTGGCGGCGCTCCAGTCGCGGCGCATCGCGCACCGGCGCCTGGTGGGTGACGCCCTCCTGGTGGATCGTTCCGGCAGGATTTTCCTGACCGAACTGCGCGGCGGCGAGATCGCGGCGGGCGACCTGGTGCTGCGGATGGACATCGCGCAGATGCTGACCACGCTCGCACTGCGGGTCGGCGCCGAACGGGCGGTGGCCGCGGCCCTCGACGTGCTCGGGCCGGACGCGGTCGCCGACAGCCTGCCGCTGCTCCAGCCGATCGCGCTCAGCCGCACGACCCGGGCCACGCTGCGCCAGCTGGCCCGCGAGCGCTCCGCGCGGGAGCGCGAGGCGGTCCTGGAGGCGTCCCGCGCCGCCAAGGAACGCAAGGCCGCCGAAGCGGCCCGGCGGGAGGGCGCGCCCGCCAAGGCGGTGCCGAGCAACCGCAAGGAGCTGCGGGCCGAGAAGAACGCCGAGAAGCGGGCGGTCGACGAGGCGCTGGAGGAGGCCCGCGAGGAGGACCTCCTCTCGCAGATCCGCCAGCAGGTGCTGCTGATCCGGCCGACGGCACCGGTCGAACCGGCCCGTCTGGAACGGGTCCGGCCGCGCACCCTCGTCACCTGGATCGCCGGTGTCTTCGCCGCGTACTTCCTGCTCTCGCAGATCACCCACGCCAACTTCGGCCAGGTGGCCGGCCAGGCCCAGTGGCTGTGGGTGGTGGCGGCGATGGCCTTCTCCGCGCTGACCTACCCGGCGGCGGCGATGAGCCTGCTCGGCTTCGTACCGGAGAAGGTGTCCTTCCTGCGGACGGTGATCGCGCAGGTGGCGGGCAACTTCGTCAAGCTCGTCGCGCCGGCCGCGGTGGGCGGCGTGGCGCTCAACACCCGCTTCCTGCAGCGCTCGGGCATCCGCCCCGGGCTGGCGGTGGCGAGCGTCGGCGCGTCCCAGCTGTTCGGGCTGGGCTGCCACATCGTGCTGCTGCTGACCTTCGGCTATCTGACCGGCACCGAGCGCACGCCGTCGCTCTCGCCGTCCCGCGCGGTCATCGCGGGCCTGCTGACGGCGGCCGTGCTGGTGCTGGTGGTGACCGCCGTGCCGGTGCTGCGCAAGTTCATCGCCACGCGCGTACGGTCACTGTTCGCGGGCGTGGTGCCGCGCATGCTCGACGTCCTCCAGCGCCCGAAGAAGCTGGCCGTCGGCATCAGCGGCACGCTGCTGCTCACGGCGGCGAACGTGATGTGCCTGGACGCCTCGATCCGCGCGTTCGGCGGTGGCGGGCAGCTGAGTTACGCAGCCATCGCGGTGGTGTTCCTCGCGGGCAACGCGGTGGGCTCCGCGGCGCCCACCCCCGGCGGCGTGGCGGCCATCGAGGCCGCGCTGACCACCACCCTGTCGCTGGCCGGGCTGACGGCGGACATCGCGTTCCCCGCGGTGCTGCTCTTCCGGCTGATGACGTTCTGGCTGCCGGTGCTGCCGGGCTGGATCTCCTTCACGCAGCTGACCCGCAAGCGCCAGATCTGAGCGTCCGGTACGGCGAAGGGCCCGCACACCCCGGTCATCTCGGTGTGCGGGCCCTCGTACGGTGCCGTGTCCGGCGGCCGGTCAGTAGACCGGCTTCTCCGGCTCGACCGTGTTGACCCAGCCGATGACGCCGCCGCCGACGTGCACCGCGTCCGCGAAGCCCGCGGACTTCAGGACGGCGAGCACCTCGGCGGAGCGGACGCCCGTCTTGCAGTGCAGGACGATCTTCTTGTCCTGCGGGAGGTCCTGGAGGGCGCTGCCCATCAGGAACTCGTTCTTCGGGATCAGCTTGGCGCCGGGGATCGAGACGATCTCGTACTCGTTGGGCTCCCGGACGTCGATGATCTCGATCTTCTCGTCGGTGTCGATCCACTCCTTGAGCTGGCGCGGAGTGATCGTGGAACCGGCCGCCGCCTCCTGGGCCTCCTCCGACACGACGCCGCAGAACGCCTCGTAGTCGATGAGTTCGGTGACGGTCGGGTTCTCGCCGCAGATCGCGCAGTCGGGGTCCTTGCGGACCTTGACCTGGCGGTACGTCATCTCCAGCGCGTCGTAGATCATCAGGCGGCCGACCAGCGGGTCACCGATGCCGGCCAGCAGCTTGATGGCCTCGTTGACCTGGATGGAGCCGATGGACGCGCACAGCACGCCCAGTACGCCGCCCTCGGCGCAGGAGGGGACCATGCCGGGCGGCGGGGGCTCCGGGTACAGGCAGCGGTAGCAGGGGCCGTGCTCGCTCCAGAAGACCGACGCCTGGCCGTCGAAGCGGTAGATCGAGCCCCAGACGTACGGCTTGTTCAGCAGCACGCAGGCGTCGTTGACCAGGTAGCGGGTGGCGAAGTTGTCCGTGCCGTCGACGATCAGGTCGTACTGGGCGAAGAGGTCCATGACGTTGGTGGAGTCGAGGCGCTCTTCGTGCAGGTTGACCGTGACGTACGGGTTGATGCCCAGCACCGTGTCCTTGGCGGACGCGGCCTTGGAGCGGCCGATGTCCGCCTGGCTGTGGATGATCTGGCGCTGGAGGTTGGACTCGTCGACCTCGTCGAACTCCACGATGCCGAGGGTGCCGACGCCAGCCGCGGCCAGGTACATCAGCGCGGGCGAACCCAGTCCGCCGGCGCCGACGGCCAGCACCTTGGCGTTCTTCAGCCGCTTCTGCCCGTCCATCCCGACATCCGGGATGATCAGGTGGCGGGAGTACCTGCGGACCTCGTCGACGGTGAGCTCCGATGCGGGCTCGACCAGGGGTGGCAGCGACACGGGGACTCCGTTTGTCGGTATCTCGATGGGCGGCCCCCCGCCCCGGGAGAGCCCGGAGCAAGGGACGGTGGTCTTCCCGTAACACTGCCACGCCCTTCTTCATTCCGAGACACCAGGTCCGATACGCGAGACGAAGGTGTCCCAGTAGCCGGGCAGCGACTCCCAGGCACTCCCTGCGTCGTCCCCGCCGCCGTCGGCGCGGTCGGTGAAATAGACGGTTCCGGCACCCTGCCAGCGGGCGATGCGCAGGGCTTCTTCCAGGTGGGTGCGGGGGACGCCGTGCACCAGGTGGCAGAAGCGCCGCGCCGGGTAATCGGCGGTCCACTCCGCCACTTGAGACCAGCGGTAGTCGGACCAGCGCCCGGCGAAGGTGACGAGCTGGTCGGCGACCTCCGCGTAGCCGGGGTACGGGTGGCGGCCGTGCCCGGTGACGAGGTGCGCGCCGTCGTGCAGGGCGCGCAGGGTGGTGGTCAGCCGCCGGGTCTCGGGCAGCAGTGTCCGATCCGTGGGACAGCGGTCCAGATAGAAGCCGTCCACCTTGTACCAGTCCAGGAAGCGGTGCGCGTCGGAGACCAGCTCACCGAACGGACGGGCGCCGTGCCCCAGGTCGAGGTGGCCCAGCAGCCGGGCACCCGCGTCCCGCAACTGGGCGGCGGCCGGCAGGCAGTACGGATCGGGGCGGACCCCCGGCCCCCGCGCGACGTTGAGCACCACCCAGTGCAGCGCCGCCGCGCCGCCGCGTGGCCCCGGGGCCCGGCGCGCGGCTCCGGTGCAGGCCGGCCCCCGGGACAGGCGCAGCAGCTCGGCCCACTCGGCGGGCGCCATCAGCGGGTGGGCGAAGCCCGGAACACCGACGCCGAGCGGCGCGGCCCCGGTCACGGCGGCCCCGGTGTCCATGGGCGTCGTCAGATACGACATGCGGCCTCCATCCAGATGTCGGCGAGGGATTCCTCCAGCCCGATCCGCGGCCGCCATCCCAGGCGGTCGCGGGCGGTGCGCACGTCCGCCTGCTGCCAGCTCCCGCACCCGTCCGGATAGGGGTACGCAGGGGGGACCGCCCCGTGTTCAGAGGCGGGCCCCGGAATGGCGAGCCGGGCGGCGGCGGGGCCGCCGGGGGCGTAGCCGGGCGGGGTGTCCAGTTCGTGGAGCGAGCCGCCGAACCCGGCGACCCGGGCGAGCAGCGCGGCGGCCTCGCGCAGCCGTACGGCGTGCCCCGTACCGATGTTGACCACGCCCTGGGCGGCGGAGAGCGACGCGGCGTGCACGGCCCGCGCCACGTCCCGTACGTCCACGAAGTCGCGCTGCACGCCCAGGCCGCCCAGCTTCAGCTCGGTGTCGCCGGACTGCATCGCGCGCCGCATCGCCTCCGCGAGGCGGCCGAGCGGCGAGCCGGCCGGGGTGCCCGGGCCGACCGGGGAGAAGACCCGCAGCACGACGGCGTCCAGGCCGGATCCGAGGACCAGTTCGGTGGCGGCCAGCTTGCTGACGCCGTACGGGCCGCCGGGCCGCGGCACGGCGTCCTCGGCGGTCGAGGAACCGGGCTGCGACGGCCCGTACTCTGACGCGCAGCCCAGGTGCACGAGCCGGGCGCCGCAGCTACTGCGCCGCAGTGACTCGCAGACGGTGGCGACCGCGACGGTGTTGTGCCGGGTCAGGTCCCGGGCACCGCCGCGGGTGGTGCCCGCGCAGTTGACCACGACACCGGGGTGGACGGCGTCCAGGAAGCGGGTCAGGGCACCCGGGCTGCCGGAGGCCAGGTCGAAGCGGACGTCCGCGTCGTCGCCGCGCCCGAGGGCGGTCAGCTGGACGGCGGGGTCGGCGAGCAGCCGGTCGGCGACATAGCGGCCGAGGTACCCGTTGGCGCCGATGAGCAGCACCCTCATCGCGCGACCCCCCGGTCCCGGTGTGCTTCGGTGGGGTGGACGTTCATGATGTCGTTCTCCTCTTGCGGTGGGTTGCGGACGCGGTTCGGCACCGGCAGCGGTGACCGCCGGCGCGGGGGCCGGGCGATGGCGGTGTACGCCGCGTGAGTGGTGGCGGACGTCCGTAAGGGGACGGCCGGCGCCAGGGGAGCGCCGGCACTGTGGAGGCCCGCGCGTACGCCGGGGGTGATGGTGTGCGCGCAGGCGGTGGTGGCACGCGCGCCGGGGATGGTGGCGTGCGTGCCGGAAGAAGCGGCGCGCGTATCGCGGGTGGCGAGGTGGTCGGGGTCACGGCCGGTCCGCCTCGGTCGGTACGGCGGCGGGGGCCGCGGCGGGAACCGGTGCGTGCGCCGAGGCGCCGGTCAGGGCGCGCAGTGCGTACAGCAGCAGGCCGAGGGCGGGCAGCGCGCAGGCCACGGCCGGTACGGCGGACGGGCCGAGGTGGGCGACGGCCGCCTCGACCGGCCGGCCCAGCGGCGCCAGGCCCGGCAGCCGGGCGGCCAGTACGCAGCCCAGAGCGGCGGCTTCCAGGGCGACGGCAGCGGCCTGGCCCGCCGCGGCAGCGGCCGGGAAGCCGTGCCGGGTGAGCAGCCGCGCCAGGAAGAGCAGGGCACCGAGGGCCGCAGCGGCGGCCAGCGGACCTGCACCTTCGCCACCACCACCACCGCCGACCGTGTCCGCAGCGGCCGACAGGGCGAGCAGCGCCGCGAGCTGCATGGCGACTGCGGTCAGGAGCAACGGCCGCACCCGGGCGGTGAATTCGGACAGGCACCGGCTGCCCGCCAGGCCACGGCGCGCGCGGGCCGCGAACCAGTGCGCGCACCAGGCGGCGGGCACGACGGCACACGTCAGCGCCAGGGCGGTAGTGGAGGCGAACTGAGGCCGTACGCAGGTAAAGTCGGGGCCGCCGGCCAGGACCTGACCCAGCAGCCAGTCACCGCACAGCGCGTACCCGGCCAGCCAGCACGTCCACAGCCCGGCGACGCGGGCGGCGGCCGGATACCGAGCGCGCAGCGGGCCGTGGCGGACACACAGACGCAAGGCGAGAGCCACCAGGCCCGCTCCGGCCACCGCGATCACTGTGCGGGTCAGCGCAGGTGATGGGGCGTCAAGGAGCGTATGAGGTACGGGCGTGGGCACACCCCCGGCGGCGGCGAGGGCGGCAAGGGTCGCGGCACACACCGCGCCGGGCAGCAGATGCAGCACCGCGCGGACGCCCCTCCCCCGCCGTACGGGTACGGACGCGCGCTCGGCGGGCGGCGGCGCCTCGGCACGCGGGACCCGGGCGTACAACTCCTCGGCCAGCGAGAAGACATCACGGTGTCGGAAGCGGGCGGCCGTACGGTCGGTGACGCCGTGTGCCTCCAGCCCGGCGGCGATCTCCAACGGGTCGACGGCCCGTTCGCAGAGCGCCCGATGCTGGTGCATCAGCGCTTTGACGGGGTCGGCGGGGCCGCGCCGGGGGGGAGGGTTTTGCGGGGGGTGGGTGGGGTGGGGGGTTGGGGCGGCTTGAGGGGGGGTGGTGGGGTGGGGGGCGCGGACCGCTTCCGGAGCCACGGCGGGCCGCCGGGCCGCTCCCGCTTCCGGGACGGCGGCCTGCCATGGCCCCGGCCCCGTCCCCCCTTCCGGCGCCGCGTCGGTGCCGGTTTCGGCTGTCGTCACGGTCGCGTTCCTCTCTGGCGGTCGGCACCGGTTCCCGCCCCGGAGGTGGCGGGTTCGGCGGTCGGGGTCGCACGCCGCGCGCCGTTCCCGTCCTCGCCCCCGTTCCCGCTCCCGTCCGGGTCCGGTTCCGCCCAGCTCGGTGTGCGGCCGGTCGGCGGGGCGGCCTGTGCGGTGCCGCCCACCACGGCCCAGCGGCCCGGTACGTGGGACTCGGCGGGGCGGGTGAAGAGGCGGGGCATGCCGTCGTGGCCCGGCCCGGTGCCGGCGGCCGGGCGGCACGGCGTGTGGGACATCAGCTCCAGGTAGATGCCACGAAATGCCGCGATGTTCTGCTCCACGGTGAACAGTTCGAGTGCGCGGGCGCGCGCGGCGGCGCCCAGCCGGGCGCGCCTGCCGGGGTCTCGGAGCAGCGCCAGGCACGCGTCGGCCAGCGCGCGCGGGTTGCGCGGCGGTACGACCAGGCCCGTACCGCCGATGACCTCGCAGACCGCACCGGCGTCGGTGGAGACCGTGGCGCGGCCGCTGAGCATCGCCTCCACCAGGGTGCGCGGGAAACCCTCCGAGACGCTGGAGAGGACCAGCACCGAACCGGCCGCGTAGGCATCCTGCGGGCGCGGCGCGTCCGGGCCGCCGATCTGCTCGAAGGAGACCGGGTTGTCACCGGCACTCTGCGCGTCGGCGGCCTCGTCAGGAAAGAGCTGGGCGGCCAGCGCCCGGCACTGCGCCAGGTAGGCGGCGTCCTCCGGGCCGGGCCCGGCGGCGCCGACGATGCGGAGGGTGGCCGCGGGCTCGGCCCGGTGCACGCGGGCGAAGGCGTGCAGCAGCGAGACGAGGTCCTTGGCGGGTTCGACGGTGCCGGTCCACACCAGCGTCGCCGAGCGGTCGGCCACGGCGTCCGGGACGGCGGCGAAGCCGGTCGCGTCCATGCCCGGGTACACCGTGCGCAGCCGCTCGCGGTCCGCGCCGCAGCGCTCCTGCCAACGCCGGGTGTGACTGTTGCCGGGGACGACGAGCGCGGCACGGGCGTACGTCTCGGCGGCCAGGGCGGTCTCGAAGCCGCCCAGCAGGGCGCGTACGGCGGCGCTCGACTCCGCTCCGGAGCGCGCGAGGTAGTGCTCGCGCAGACGCACGCCGTACTCGGTGAGCAGGAGCGGCGTACCGAAGAAGCGTTTGGCCAGCAGGCCGGGGAGGGCGACGGTGCCGCCGGCCGTGGCATGGCAGAGGTCGACCGCGGCGAGCCCGTCGCCGTCGCGCCCGGAGGGAGATCCGGCGTCGCCGTACCAGTCCAGGGAGAGGGGGCGCAGGGCGCGCTCCAGCTCTCCGGTCACGGCCAGCAGATCGCCCACGCGGGCGCCGTGGGCGGCACGCAGTGCGCCGGGCGCGTGGCAGGCGCTCTCCAGGATGCGTACGGCCTGTTCGGAGCGGAGGAGTTCGGGCAGGCCGCCGTGGTCTCGGGCGAGCAGCGCGAGCCCGTAGAGACCGGCGGCGAAACGGTCCGCCAGACCGTCGCGGCCCCCGTTCCCGTCCGCTGCCGGGGCATGGGGAAGGGCCCCGTCGCCGGGCTTCTCCGCCGCGGTGGAGCCCGCCACCGCGGCGGGCCCCGCTACAGCGGTGAATCCAGCGGCGAGTTCGCCGAAGCAGTCCGCGAACCGGCGCTTCGCATGCCGCCCGCGCGCCCCTGTGCGCCGTCCCTCGGGCCACCATCGCAGCGCACCGGGGAAGTCCCCGTACAACGGCGCGGTCCGCACCACCCGGGCCCGCCCCGGCACGCCTTCGCGGCCGCCCGCCCCACACGCCCCCGCAGCGGCGCCCGACCTCTCCACGCCACCCCGAATACCGTCCGGGAAGCCGTCCTGAAAGCCGTCCTGGAAGCCGGCCTGATCGCCGGATCGACCGCCGAACCCACCGCCGTCCCGCGCACCCTCCCGCGCCCCCTCCGGCATTCCTTCCGGCGCGCCGCCCCCAGGACCGCGATCGAGGCCGTACACCTCGAACTCGTGGCCGGGGAGCCCGCGCACGAGCCGGTCGCGCCACGCACGCGTCTCACCGGACGCGTCCGTGTCACCACCCTCGGTGAGCAGACCAATGCGCACGAGCGCACCCCCGTTCTTCCTGATCGGCGTCCAACGACGGCGGCCGCCCCGGGAGGCCCGCCGCTACCTGCAGGAAGAAGCTACGCAGAGAATCCGGTGACACGACGGACGGTTGTCCGTCGCACCACCGGAAGGGGTGAAGAGGCGTAACTTTCCGCCCCGGTGGGCGTTCTGGCGCGCTATGTGACCGTCATGCCGCAGTACGCAGGGCCCGCCGCCCGGCCGACGCCTCCGGGTCGAGTACGGGCACGGCCGCCAGCAGGCCCTGGGTGTACGGATGCCGGGGACGCTCGTAGACCTCGTCGGTGGCGCCCTCCTCCACGATCCGCCCGCCGTGCAGCACCGCGACCCGGTCGCTGACCGCCCGTACCACCGCCAGGTCGTGCGCGATGAAGACCAGTGCGAGGCCCAGGTCCCGCCGCAGCTCGCCGAGGAGTTCGATGACCTGCGCCTGGGTGGTGACGTCCAGCGCCGAGACCGGTTCGTCGCAGACCAGCAGCCGGGGGCCGGGGGCGAGCGCCCGCGCGATGCCGACGCGCTGCCGCTGTCCGCCGCTGAACTCGTGCGGATAGCGGTGGTACCACGCCGGGTCGAGGCCGACCCGCTCCAGCAGCTCGCACGCCCGGCGCACCACGCGCGCGTCGTCCCGGTCGCCCGCCGCGCGCAGCGGGTCGGCGACCGATTCGCCGATGCTGCGCCGCGGGTTGAGCGAGGAGACCGGGTCCTGGAAGACCATCTGCAGTTCGCTGCGGATCGGACGGAGCTGCCGGTCGCCGAGGGTGCCGATGTCGCGGCCCCGATAGCGCAGTGTTCCGGCGGTCGGGCCCAGGAGCCGTACGAGCATCCGGCCGAGTGTCGTCTTGCCGCTGCCCGACTCCCCCACGAGGCCGACGGTCTCGCCCTCCCGTACGGTCAGCGAGACCTCGTCGACCGCGGTCGTACGGTTCCGCCGGCCACCGAACTCCCGCCGCAGGCCCACGGCTTCGAGCAGCACACCGGTGTCGCCGCCCGTGGCACGCGGGTGCCGCCGGGCAACCCGCCCGCCCGGCTCCGCGTCCACCCGTAGCACCGCCGCCAGCAGTTCCTTGGTGTACGGCTCGCGCGGCGCGAGCAGCACCTCGCCGACCGTGCCGTGCTCCACCGCCCGGCCTCCGTGCATCACGAGCACCTCGTCCACGCTGCCCGCGACCACCCCCAGGTCGTGGGTGACCAGGAGCAGTCCCATGCCGGTTTCCGCGCGCAGTTCGTGCAGCAGGTCGAGGATCTGCGCCTGGACCGTGACGTCCAGCGCGGTGGTGGGCTCGTCGGCGATCAGCAGGCGCGGTTCGCAGGCGAGCGCCATCGCGAGCAACGCGCGCTGGCGCATGCCCCCGCTGAACTCGTGGGGCCGCGAGCGGGCGCGCCGGGGGGCGTCCGCGATGCCCACGCGCTCCAGCACCTCGACGGCGCGGGCGCGTGCCGCGCGCCGGGAGGCGTCCGGCCGGTGCACCCGGTACACCTCGGCGATCTGGTCGCCGATCGCGTAGTACGGGTCGAGCGAGGACAGCGGGTCCTGGAACACCATGGCGGCCAGGCCGCCGCGCAGGCGCCGCAGTTCGCGCTCGTCCGCCGCCCGTACGTCCGTACCGGCGACCCGGACCGTGCCGCGGGCCTGCGCTCCGGTCCCCCGGTGCAGGTCCAGCAGGGCCGCGGCGACGGTGGACTTGC
This sequence comes from Streptomyces sp. NPDC033221, assembly GCF_055577005.1. NCBI lineage: Bacteria > Bacillati > Actinomycetota > Actinomycetes > Kitasatosporales > Streptomycetaceae > Streptomyces > Streptomyces sp. NPDC033221. The sequence continues at coordinate 100,821 of NZ_JBVIQN010000001.1, forward strand.
CGGCTCCGGACTCGCCGACGATGCCCAGGGCGCGGCCCGGGGCCAGCGAGAAGGAGAGGCCGTCCACGGCCGGTACGGCCGATTCGCCGTCACCATCGGCGGGGAAAGTGACCGACAGGTCCCGGACCTCCACCAGAAGGCCCGTCGCCGCCGCGGAAGCGTTTCCGGAATCGGAGGTCATGTCAGGGCCACCCTTCGGTCGGCGAGTGCGTAGAGGATGTCCGCCACGACGTTGGCGAGGATGACGGCCGCACCGGTGCCCAGCACGACGCCGACGACCACGGGCAGGTCGACGACGCGCACCGAGTGGACCAGGAGCTGTCCGATGCCGGGCAGCCCGAAGAGTTCCTCGGTGAGCATCGCGCCGCCGAACATGGTGCCCAGGTCGAGGGCGGTGAGCGCGATGACGGGCGGCAACGCGCCGCGCAGCGCGTGCCGCGTCACGACGGAACGTTCCCGCACGCCGTACGCGCGGAAGGTGCGGATGTGGTCCTCGGCCAGCGTCTCCAGCGTCGAGGAGCGGGTCAGCCGCGCGTACTTGGCGGACTCCAGCAGCGCCAGCGCGGTCCAGGGCAGCAGCAGGTTCCAGGCCCACTGCTCCGGGGCCTCGGACAGCGGTACGTAGGAGGGGAACGGCAGCCACCGCAGGAACGCGCAGAAGATCATCAACAGCAGGAGCCCGGTGATGAAGACCGGGGTGGCCGTGCCGGCGAGGGTCAGACCGGTCAGGACGCGTTCCGTCGTGCCGCCGCGGCGCAGCGCGGACAGCAGACCGGTGCCGACGCCGAGCAGCAGCCACAGCACCATCGAGCCGAGGGCGAGGGAGGCGGTGACCGGCAGCCGGTCGCCGAGCAGTTCGGTGACGGGGGTGCTGTTCTGGTACGAGAGGCCGAGGCAGGGCGCGTCGCAGTGCAGTACGGCGGTGCCGGACGAGAAGTCGCGGCCGGCCACCAGCCCCTGGAGAAAGTGCAGGTACTGCGTCAGGACGGGCGCGTCCAGCTCCAGCCGTTCGCGTACCTGCTGGATCTGGGCGGGGTTGCAGCGCGGCCCGCAGGCCAGTTTCGCGGGGTCGCCGGGTGCGACGTAGAAGAGCGCGTAGACGGCGACGGTCAGCAGGAAGAGGACGAGGAGCGCGCCGCCGAGGCGGCGCAGTGCGTAGCCGGTCATGCGACCGCCTCCTTCTCGGGCTTGTCCAGGGAGGCGTTCAGGGAAGCGTCCGCGGAGCGGCCCGTACGGCCCGCCCGGGTGCCGACCCGCAGCCGGGACCGCTCGCGCGGGTCCAGCGCCGTACGGATCGCGTCGCCCAGCACCGTGAACGCGAGCACGGTCACCAGCAGGAAGCCCGCCGGGAGCAGGACGTACACCGGGTCGGCCCGGAACCAGGTCGTCGCGGTCGACAGCATCTGGCCCCAGGACGCGGTCGGCGGCCGGACGCCGATGCCGAGGAAGGACAGTGACGCCTCGGCGACGATGTTGCCGGGCACCAGGACCGCCGCGTATGTGATCACCGGCGCGGCGAGCGACGGGAGCAACTCGCGCCGCGCCACCCGCAGCGGCCCCGAGCCGCCGAGTCGGGCCGCCGCCACGTGGTCCAGCTTCTTCAGGGCCAGCGTGCGGGCGCGCACGATCCGGGACATGCCGAACCAGCCCAGCAGCCCGAGGACCAGTACCAGCAGCAGCGGGCGCGGGAAGCCGGCGGGCACGATCGCGGTCAGCGAGATCGCTATGACGAGCATGGGCAGTGCGGTCAGCACCTCGGTGAACCGGGAGAGCACCTGGTCCAGGAGCCGGTTGCCCAGCCCGGCCGCCAGGCCGATCACCAGCCCGATCAGGACCTGTACGGCCGTGGCGCCGAGCGCGATGAGCAGGGAGACCCGGGCGCCGTACAGCAGCCGGGCGAACATGTCCCGGCCGGTGCCGGGCTCGACGCCCAGCCAGTGGTCGCCGCTGATCCCGCCGTACGACCCGAGCGGTACGCCGCCGCGCGCCGAGTCGATCAGGCCGTCGTGGTACGTGGTGGGGTCCTGGCCCTCCAGCGCCGCCAGCAGCGGGGCTCCGAGGACGAGCAGGACGAACAGGAGCAGTACGGCGGCGGAGGCCACGGCCGCGGGGCGCCGCCGCAGCCTCCGCCACAGGGTGCCCTGCTGAGGGGGTGTCACGTCGGTCATCGTCACTTGACCGCAACCTGGGAAATGTCGAGCACGCCGTCCCAGTCACTGATGACGATGTTCTTGACGTCCTTGCCGTACAGGTACTTGAAGACGGGGTGGAACAGCGGCACGGTCAGGGCCCGCGTGCCGATCTTCTTGTCCAGCGCGCCCCACCGGCGCGCCGCCTCCTTCAGGTCGGTCAGCTTGTTGATCTCGTCGATCTCGTGGTTGACCGCCGGGTCGTCGAGCTGCGCGTGGTTGAAGTTGGCGGCGTCCCGGACGATCTGCCGGCCGTCGAAGACGGGCGCGAGGAAGGGGCCACCGGACGGCCAGTCCGCTCCCCAGCCGCTGATGAACAGGCCCGGCGCGTCGTCGACGCTGTGCACCTTCTCCTTGTAGTCATTGTCTTCCAGACCCTGGAGCCGGACGGTTATCCCGGCCTTCTTCAGGCCCTCCTGGACGGCGGTGGCGATATCCGGGCCGGTCTCGAAGTTCTTGGCGGTGGAGTGGGTGAGGGTGATGCTCAGACCGTTCTCGTGACCGGCTTCCTTGAGCAGTTCCCTCGCCCTGTCCGGATTTCCGGTGCGGCCCGCCGGGAAATGGTCGTACGGCGTGTGGCCGAAGGATTCGCCCTTCGGCAGGAACGTGGTGGCGGGTTCGGCGAGGGCGGAGCCGCCCGCGGCGTTCACGACGCTCTGCCGGTTGACGGCGTAGGCGACAGCCTGGCGCACCTTCGGGTCGTCGAAGGGCTTCACCTTCGGGTTGAAGGCGAGGTAGTTGGTGTAACCGAAGTGGCCGGTGCCGACCCGCTTGCCGAGTTCCTTGTCGCCGCTGATCCGCGCGAGTTCGGCTGGGCCGAGGTTGGTGTCGGTGGTCACCGCGGCGGCGTCCGGGCCGGCGCCGGTGGCCAGCCGCTGATTGATGACCGCGGAATCCAGGCCGGATTTCACCTCGATGGTGTCGGGATAGGCGTGCCGTTCGGAGTCGGTCTTCTCGGACCAGTGCGGATTGCGCGCCAGTACGAGGTGTTCGCCGTCCCCGGTGTTCTTGACGACCTTGTACGGGCCCGAGGAGACCGGGTGTTCCTCGTACTTCGTGCCGGTGTCCTTGGCCTTGGGCACGGGCGCGAACTGGGTCTGTGTGGCGAGCAGCGGGAATTCGCCCTCGGGCTTCTTCAGATGGAAGACGAGGGTCCTCGCGTCCGGCGTCTCGATGGACTTGAGCCCGCCCTCGCTCTTGTCCTTGTACGGCCCCTGGTAGCTTTCGCCGCCCACCAGCCAGTCCCGCAAATACGGCGCGCCGCCGGAGAGTTCGGCCGCGAAGGAACGCTCGATGCCGTACTTCACGTCGGCGCTGGTGATCGGGGAGCCGTCCTCGAACTTCAGCCCGTCCTTGAGCGTGTACGTCCACACCGTGGCGTTCTCGCTGGGCCGTCCGGTGTCGGTGGCGAGGTCGGGTACGGCCTTGGTGCCGGCCGCACCGTTTTCGCGGTTGCGGGTCGTCAGCGTACGGAAGACGAGGGTCGGTACCTTGCCGCCGCCGGAGGTGTAGAGGCGCGCCGGGTCGAAGTTGGTCTGCGGCTTGGAGTTCAGGACGGTGAGTGTGCCGCCCTTGGCGGGCGCGGCGCCCGCGCTGCCACCCGCCGCGGTGTCCTTGGGGCCGCAGGCGGTGGCACCGGCGGCCAGGGCGACGGCCACCGCGACGGCGGCCACACGTCTGGCGGTGGCGGGGAGATTACGGTCGGGGGTTGGCTCGGCCATGGTGGTGCCTTTCGCGGCAGGTCGTACCCGCGAAAGGCGGCGGCAGGAGCGCGGTGAGGCGCGGGACCGCCCCTGCGGACACGTTCAGGTGAGATACGTGGATACGCGGGGGACGCCCCGGCCCGGGGGTCGCATCTCGCCGCTTGGATACGGGCCCGCGGTACGCGAGCCGTCGCGGCGCGCTTCCGCGCGGCCGGGGACGGGCCTCAGCGACAGTGGATGTCGGCCACGGACTGCGCGGACACACCGATCAGCGCCAGCTCGAAAGCGGCGTGTCCGAAGGTGTGGGCAGGGCGTGGCATGGGCCAAAGACTGTACGAATGTGCGTCCGCTGGCAAAAACGTCCCGGAATGAGAGACGATATGTCCCATATCCTGGTTCGACGGGCCCGACGGCCACCGCGGTACGGGGCCCCGGCGCGGCCCCTGGGCGCCGCCCGGCTCAGTGCCCGTCGGGGAACGGCCAGGCGTTGGGCCGGCAGGTCGCGCCGTCCGTCGTCAGGAACTTGGTCTGCTGCATCATCACCGGCGCCAGGGCGCCCTGCCGCCGGCAGCTCTCGTGGTTGCGCCCGAGCCGGTGGCCCACCTCGTGGTTGATCAGCATCTGCCGGTACGCGTGCATCTGGTCCGGCCCGTAGGTCTCGGCGCCCTGCGCCCACCGGTACGCGTTGATCATGACGCGTTCGGTCGCCGCCGAGTCGCACGACACGTTGTCCTCGGTCGTGTCCAGCCCGGACTTGGCGCACCACTTGCCGGTGGTCCCGGGGCTCGCCAGCGTGATGACGAAGTCGGCGTCACCGGAGCCCACCCGCTCGAAGGCGTGGCGGCCGCCGTGCGCCCAGCTCCGCTCGTCGTTGAGGGTCTTGTGCACCGCGTCGGCGAACAGCTCGCCGTCGAGGCCCAGGCCCTCCTCGACATCGACCCGGTAGCGCCGTACCTCGCCGCGGCCGGGCGCCTTGGCGTCCCCGCCGGCCGGCTTGAACCGCCCCGAGGCCGCCAGCTTCGCGTCCAGCGGGTAGACCTTCGCCATCTTCTCGTCGTACGTGACGGGAGCCGCCTGCTGCGTCGGGCGGGCGTTCGAGCGTGAGGCGGCGTCGGGGCCGGACGCCCGGTCCTTCTCGCCCAGCGCCTGCGCCTTGCCGTCGTCCTGCTGCTGTTCGGCGACCTGTCCGGCCACCACGACCGCGAGCACGGTCGTCACGGCCGCCGCGGCCACGCCGGTGAGGGTACGGCCCTTGGCGGTCTTCTTGCGGGAGCCGAACTGGGGCCCCTGAGCGCCGAGTTCACCGGATGCCCGGTCGTCTTCGCCGGCCGGCTCACCGGCCGGGGCGTCGCCCTCCCTCGGGAAGACCACGGACCGGCCGGTGTTGCGCCCCGGCCCGTACTGCCCGGCGCGTTCGCCCTGCCCGTACTGACCGTGCTGCCCTTGCTGACCGCCTTGCCCGTGCTCCGGCGCTCCGGCGGCGAACACGTCGTCGTCCGAGTCCTCGGGGCCGCGGGGGCGGTTCCCTCCGGATGGCACCCCGAAGGCGTCGATGTACTCCTGGCGCGGCGCCGCCTCCCGGCCCTGCGGGACGAAGGGCGGTCCGGCCGATCCCGTACCCGTGGAGGTGGGGCCCAGTACCGGACCGCCGGCCCCGGGGGCGGGAGCAGGGGCGGCAGCGGGCCTGGCCGCGCCCTCGCTGCCGTCTCCGAACGGCGTGAAACCGTGCGCCGGGGTGGACGGCGCCGCCTGCGGGCGGCCGTCGGGATGCCCGGGACGCCGGTCGGCCGGCTGTCCGTCGCGCGGGCGCGGTACGCGGGGCGTGCCCTGCGCGGGCGTGCCGTGGGATGCGTCGTGCGCGGGCGCGTGCTGCGACGCGGGCCACCCGGGCGCGTTCTGCGGCGCGCGTTGTGCGGGTGCCTGCCACGGTGCGCCCTGCGCCGGTCCGTGCTCGGGCGTACGGCACCCGGCTCCGTACCGAAGCGCGCTCTGCGCGGGCTCGTACCCGGGCGTGCGCTGCTGTTCGTGCGCCGAAGACTCGTGCACCGAAGACTCGCGCCCCGACTGCTCGCGGCCGGCCGGATCACCCTCCGCACCAGGCTCGGCACGGCGCCGTCTGCGGCCCGTACCCGGCACGGGAGCGGATCCGGCGCCACCTGCCGCGCCGGGCCTGCCCGCCTCGCCCCCCTCGCCTATTCCGGAGGTGTCACCGGCGGTTGCGGCCGGGCTCCGGCGGCTGTGACGTCCCACTCGGCCTGTCAGCTCCTACCCAGTCCAGGACGCGTCGCCGGCCACGCGTGTCCCGCGCCGGCGCTCCCGCCCGCCCCGGCCGCGTCCCGCGCGGCCGACTCGTCGTCCAACAGCTCGCGGAAGGCCCGCGCCACCGTTTCCGGGCACTCCATCATCGCCACGTGCCCCGCCTCCGGCAGCGTCAGCAGCCGGGAGCCGCGGAAAGCGGCGGCCGCCCGGCGTGCCATCCGGAAGGAGACCAGGCGATCGCGCCCACCGTAGACGAGAAGCGTGGGTGCCAGCACCCGCTGCGCCTGACGCCACAGATTGTGCTGCCCGCCGAGCGTGTACGCGTTGACGATGCCACGGGCGGAGCGGGTCATGACCTCCCAGAAGTACGGGAGTTCGAGGCGTCGCGCGTACTCCTCCGCGGCGGCGGTGAAGCCGTCCGGGGTGACCAGGGCGGGGTCGCCGTAGCAGAGGGCCAGCACCTCGCGGGTGCGCCGCTCCGGCGTCCAGTCCCGCGTCAGCCGGCTGAACAGCCGGGTCACGCCCGGCACCGCGAGCAGCCCGGTCGGCACCGCGGACAGCTGCGGCCGCAGCTCGGGCAAGGCCGGCGAGATCAGTGTCAGGGTCCGCACCAGGTCGGGGCGGACCGCCGCGACCCGGGTCACCGCCGCGCCGCCCATGGAGTTCCCGAACAGGTGCACCGGGCCGCGGCCGCTCGCGTCCAGATGGCGGATGACCGCCCGCGCCTGCGCGGAGACCGAGTAGTCACCGTCGTCCGGCGGCGGGGAATCACCGAATCCGGGGAGGTCCAGCGCCTCGCCCTGCACCCGGTCGGCGAGCATCGGCATCAGCGCGGACCAGTTCTGGGAGGAGCCGCCGAGGCCGTGGACGTACAGCGCGGGCGGCAGCCCGGCCCGCTTGCCCGGCACCCCCCGCACGCTCATCGTCAGCCCCGGCAGGCTCACGGAGCGCACCGTCTCCCCGGCACCGACGCGCGAGGGGCGGCCCGCCGGGGGCACCGGGAGGACGGCGCGGGTGTCCGGCGATCCGGTCGACTCCGTCGAAGACATGCCGTCGATGTTACGAGACGATCACGCCGCCGATCGTGTGTTCGCGCTCACACACCACATCGCCATTCGGAACCCGCTCTCTTAGGCTCGGGCAGGAAGGGCACCCGAGTGACGAGCGCTCGCGTGCGGACGCTCGCCCCGGCCTCCGAAGTACGTGAGAGAGAGGGAGCCACCATGCCCGTCGACCCGACCGACCCGGACACCTTCGAGGACGAGACGGCCACCACGGAAATCGACGTCGAAGCGCCCGAGGCCGATGCTGCCGAGCAGCACACGGACCTTTCGCCGCACCGCGACGAGCCCCTGACCGGCGCCGATCCGGACTCCGCCGACGAGGCGGACCGCGCCGAGCAGGCCCGCGTCGTGGATCTCGACGAAGACGATTACCGATGACCTGGGGTCATATGTCGGCTTCCCACAGCGTTCGGCGGCAGATTTTCTCGCCCGTGACCACGCACGACCGGGTTACCCAAAAGTACGATGGCGGGCGCGGCGCACGGCTGTGCGTACGCCGCGTACGGAACGACACCTGGGAGGCAGCGTGAGCGCCATCGAGCAGACCGAGGCGGCACGCCCGCGGGGCACGCGCCTGCCACGCCGAGCACGGCGCAACCAGCTCCTGGGCGCGGCCCAGGAGGTCTTCGTGGCGCAGGGTTACCACGCGGCCGCGATGGACGACATCGCCGAGCGCGCCGGCGTCAGCAAGCCCGTGCTGTACCAGCACTTCCCGGGCAAGCTCGACCTCTACCTGGCCCTGCTGGACCAGCACTGCGAGGCGCTGCTGCAGTCGGTGCGCACCGCGCTCGCCTCGACGAACGACAACAAGCAGCGCGTCGCCGCGACGATGGACGCCTATTTCGCGTACGTCGAGGACCCGGGCGGCGCCTTCCGGCTGGTCTTCGAGTCCGACCTGACCAACGAGCCCGCCGTGCGCGAGCGGGTGGACAAGGTCTCCCTGGAGTGCGCCGAGGCGATCAGTGAGGTCATCGCCGAGGACACCGGCCTGTCCAAGGACGAGTCGATGCTGCTGGCCGTCGGGCTGGGCGGGGTCTCGCAGGTCGTGGCCCGCTACTGGCTCTCCTCGGAGAGCACGGTGCCGCGCGAGACGGCCGTACAGCTGCTGACCTCGCTGGCCTGGAAGGGCATCGCGGGCTTCCCGCTGCACGGCGCCGAGGGGCAGTGACCCGCACCGCCGGGCGGTGAGCCGGGGCGCGGGGCGGCACGGCGGGGCGGCCCGCCGGGCCACGCCCTGCGCTCGTGTCCCTCCGCTGTTCGCTGCGGGCGTGCTCCGCGGCGTCCTGTCCGTCCGCACACCGGGCTAATGTGTGCTGCGTACGGCGCGGATTCCGCGCACCTGCCCCGTGGCCAGGCCAGGGGGCACCGAGACCGTCGGAGGGACAAAGCCGTGGAGGTCAAGATCGGCGTGCAGCACGCGCCCCGCGAGATCGTTCTGGAGAGCGGTCAGACCGCCGAGGACGTCGAGCGAGCGGTGGCGGACGCACTGGGCGGCAAGTCGCAGCTGCTGAGCCTCGTGGACGATCACGGCCGCAAGGTCCTGGTCCCGGCGGACCGGCTGGCCTATGTGGAGATCGGCGAGCAGGCCGCCCGCAAGGTCGGCTTCGGCACGCTGTAGCCGGCCGCGGGCCCTTGGACGGGCCCGTGCGCACCTGTCACGTGGCGGCGGCCCGGGGAGATCGTCCCCGGGCCGCCGCTTCGTGTTCCACCGCCCCGCCGACTCCGTGCGCCGACGAGGGTTGCCGCGCATTCCCCCTGGGTACGACCGCCTACGACCGATTTGTGTCGTCCAACCGGTCGTTACCGCGGGAGGGATAAACCATGGTCTGGGAAGCTCTCGGCTCCGTGCTCGTCGGACTCGCCATCACGCTGGCCGCCACCCACCGGCTGCCGGGCCGGTTCCCGGCACGCTCCCTGACCCTGGCGACGGGCCCCGCGGGGGCCCTGCTCGGCGCCTTCCTGGCCCACTCCATCCTGGGCCCCGACCACTTCGTCCAGACGCTGCTGGCCGCCGCCGGCCTGAGTGCGGCGATGCTCTCGCTGCTGGTCCGGCCGCGACGCGGGCTGGTACCGCTCCAAGAGATGGCGCGGTAGGGGCGGGCCGGGCCTCCCCGGCCACCGCCGATACGTACGCCGGAGGGGCTGGACCAGGTCGGGTCCAGCCCCTCCGGCGTATGTGGTCGTCGGGCGAGCGGCCCGGAGCCGCCCCGTCCGTCCGCCCGTCGACCGGTCAACACGAGAGCCCCGGGCTCACCCGTCGCTACGCGGCCAGGCCCAGCGCGGCCATCCGCTTCGTGTGCGCCTCGGTGATCCGCGAGAACATCCGGCCGACCTCCGCGAGGTCGAACCCGTCGGCCACGCCGCCCACCAGCATCGTCGACAGCGAGTCCCGGTCGGCCACCACCCGCTGCGCCTGGGACAGCGCCTCGCCCATCAGCCGCCGTGCCCACAGCGCGAGCCGCCCGCCGACCCGGGGGTCGGCCTCGATCGCGGCCCGGACCTTCTCGACGGCGAACGTCGCGTGCCCGGTGTCGTCCAGGACGCCGAGGACCAGGCCCCGGGTGTCGGAGTCGAGCCGGGCCGCCACCTCCCGGTAGAAGTCACTGGCGATGGAGTCACCGACGTACGCCTTGACCAGGCCCTCCAGCCAGTCCGACGGCGCGGTCTGCCGGTGGAACTCGTCCAGCGCCGCCGCGAACGGCTCCATGGCCTCGTTGGGCTCCGCCTCGATCTGCGCGAGCCGGTCCCGCAGCCGCTCGAAGTGATGGAATTCGGCCGACGCCATCTTGGCCAGCTCCGCCTTGTCGTCCATCGTCGGCGCCAGTTTCGCGTCCTCCGCGAGGCGCTCGAAGGCGGACAGCTCGCCGTAGGCGAGGGCACCCAGCAGGTCGATCACCGCGGCCCGGTACTGCGGTTCCGCGGAGGCCGCGGCCCAGTCCTGGGCGGCGATCCCGGTGTGTTCTCGGTCATCTTCGGCGGTCTGCGCTGCGTTGTCAGGCGTCTCCATGAAGCGCACAATAGCCCGCCCCGCAACCGGGGGAAGTGGCTGGTCAGCCACTCCCGTCCCACCCGACCGAACGATTGCCCGGACACACGTGTGGCTATCCGGGGTATGGTGGTAATGCGCCCGCCGAGTATCGGTGGGTTGTTCCACGCATGCGGATGCCCGGTCGGTGGCCCGATCGGCTCCAACCCGACCGCCCTCTTTCGCGGCGCGTACGAGACGTACGCACAGCGGGAGGGACACCGCTCGCGGTTCGAGTGCTTGAGCGAAGGCAGTGGTCCCGCGCCCGTCCGGCCGATCGAGGCCGGCCCGTACGAAACCGTACGAGGGCGCGGTACGACCCCCTTGGCCGCCTCGTACCGCGTCTCACAGAAGAGGCAAGATTCTGTCTACGTTCCGAGACCTCGGGATCCTCCCCGAGACCGCCGAAGCCCTTGAGGCCGTCGGCATCACGTCCCCCTTCCCCATCCAGGAAATGACGCTCCCGGTGGCCCTGGCGGGCTCCGACGTCATCGGCCAGGCCAAGACCGGCACCGGCAAGACCCTGGGATTCGGCCTCCCCCTGCTGGAGCGCGTCACCGTCCCCGCGGACGTCGAGGCGGGCCGGGCCAAGCCCGAGCAGCTGACGGAGGCCCCGCAGGCCCTCGTGGTGGTTCCCACCCGCGAGCTGTGCCAGCAGGTCACCAACGACCTCCTGACCGCCGGCAAGGTCCGCAACGTGCGGGTGCTGTCGATCTACGGCGGCCGTGCCTACGAGCCGCAGGTCGAGGCCCTCAAGAAGGGCGTCGACGTGGTCGTCGGCACCCCGGGCCGGCTGCTGGACCTGGCGGGCCAGAAGAAGCTGAACCTCTCGCACGTCAAGGCGCTCGTCCTGGACGAGGCCGACGAGATGCTGGACCTCGGCTTCCTGCCCGACGTCGAGCGCATCATCAACATGCTGCCGGCCCGCCGCCAGACCATGCTGTTCTCCGCGACCATGCCGGGCGCGGTCATCGGCCTGGCCCGCCGCTACATGTCGCAGCCCACGCACATCCGCGCCGCCGCGCCGGACGACGAGGGCCAGACCGTCGCCAACACCACGCAGCACGTCTTCCGCGCCCACTCGATGGACAAGCCGGAGATGGTCGCCCGCATCCTCCAGGCGAACGGCCGCGGCCTCGCGATGGTCTTCTGCCGTACGAAGCGGACCGCGGCCGACATCGCCGATCAGCTCGCGCGCCGCGGCTTCGCCTCCGGCGCGGTCCACGGCGACCTGGGCCAGGGCGCCCGCGAGCAGGCGCTGCGCGCGTTCCGCAACGGCAAGGTCGACGTGCTGGTCTGCACCGACGTCGCCGCCCGCGGCATCGACGTCGGGGGTGTGACACACGTCATCAACTACCAGTCCCCCGAGGACGAGAAGACCTACCTGCACCGGATCGGCCGGACCGGCCGCGCGGGCGCCAAGGGCATCGCGATCACGCTGGTCGACTGGGACGACATCCCGCGCTGGAAGCTGATCAACAAGGCGCTGGACCTGCCGTTCGACGAGCCGGAGGAGACGTACTCCACCTCCGCGCACCTCTACGAGCTGCTGGAGATCCCCCAGGGCACGACCGGTGTCCTGCCGCGTACGGCACGTACGCGGGCCGGGCTGGCGGCGGAGGACGTCGAGGACCTGGGCGAGACGGGCGGCCGCGGCCGTGGTCCGCGCCGGGGCGCGCCCGCCGTCGAGGAGGAGCGCCCGAGCCGCAGCCGTACGCCGCGTCAGCGCCGGCGCACGCGGGGCGGCACGCCGCTGGACGCTTCGGGCGCCCCCGAGGCATCCGGCACGTCCGGTGCGTCCGAGGGCGGCAGCGCCGCCACGGACGGGCCGCGCCAGCCGCGCCGCCGTCGCCGTACGCGCGGCAACTCCGGCAACGCGTCCGCCGCCGTGACGCCGGCCCGCGACGGGTCCCGCGCCGAGGCGGCCCCGGCCGCCGAGAACATCGCGTCCGAGGCCGTGCAGGCCGCCGACGCCACCGCGGCGCCGGCCAAGTCGCGCCGTCGCCGTACGCGGGGTGGCGCGAACGGCGCCGCCAAGGCGGAGACGGCGGCAGCCACCGCCGTGGACACGGCCGAGGGCCCCACCGAGACCGTCAAGGTCCCGGCGCAGGCCACCGGCGAGGCACCGGTCGCGGAAGCGCCGGCCGCCGTCGAGGCTCCCGAGGCCGAGGCGCCCGCGAAGCCGCGCCGCCGTACGCGCAGCGCCAAGCCCGCGGCGGAGGCCGTCGTGGAGACGGTGGAGAGCACGGAGCCGGTCGCCGAGCCGGTCGCGGACGAGGCGCCTGCCAAGCCGCGCCGTACGCGCAAGACCGCTGCCGCCAAGAAGGCCGAAGCCGCCGTCGACACCGCGGAAGGCACCGAGGCCGTCGCCGAGGAGGCGCCCGCCAAGCCGCGCCGTACGCGCAAGACCGCTGCCGCCAAGAAGGCCGAGGCCGCGGTCGAGACGGTCGAGGCCGTGGAGACGGTCGCGGACGAGGCGCCTGCCAAGCCGCGCCGTACGCGCAAGACCGCCGCTTCAAAGAAGGCCGAGGCCGCCGTTGAGACGGCCGAGGTCGCTGAGCCGGTCGCGGACGAGGCACCTGCCAAGCCCCGCCGCACCCGCAAGACCGCTGCCGCCAAGAAGGCCGAAGCCGCCGTCGACACCGCGGAAGGCACCGAGGCCGTCGCCGATGAGGCGCCCGCCAAGCCGCGCCGCACCCGCAAGACCGCCGCCACCAAGAAGGCCGAGGCCGCGGTCGAGACCGCCGAGCCGGTCGCGGACGAGGCACCTGCCAAACCGCGCCGTACGCGCAAGACCGCCGCCGCCAAGAAGGCCGAGGCCGCCCCGGCGGCCGACGCCGGTGCCGGCGCGGACGAGGCTGCTCCTGCCAAGCCCCGCCGCACCCGCAAGACGGCCGCCAAGAAGGTCACGGCGGAAGCCGAGGGCTGATCCCACCACACCGACGGCCCGGCTCCCGCACTCGCGGGGCCGGGCCGTCGGCGTGTGCGCCCGCGTGTGCCGGTGGCTCGCGCCCCCGGATAGCCTCGTCCCATGAGCAGGCCGCCCACCCTCACCTTGCCCGCGTGCGCCCGCGCACGCCGACTCGTCACCGACCGCGGCGAGTTCGCCGTCCACGACGCCCACCCGGACGGCACACCGGCCGGCACCGCGTTGCTCGTACCGGGGTTCACCGGCAGCAAGGAGGACTTCATCGGCCTCCTGGAACCACTGGCCGCCGCGGGCTTCCGAGTGGTGGCCGTGGACGGCCGGGGCCAGCACGAGACACCCGGCCCGGACGATGAATCCGCCTACGCCCAGGACGAGTTGGCGCAGGACGTACTGGCCCAGGCGCGCGCCCTGGACGCCGGCCCGGTGCACCTTCTGGGGCACTCCCTCGGCGGTCTCCTCACCCGCGCCGCCGTCGTGCGCGACCCCGCCCCCTTCCGGTCCCTGACCGTCATGAGTTCGGGCCCGGCCGCCATCTGCGCGGCCCAGCAGACCCGCGTACGGATGCTCGTCGACGCCCTCGGGACACTGGACATGCAGGCGGTGTGGCTGGCCATGCGCGAGCTGGACCCGCCGGAGGCGGAGGACGCGGCCACCCCGCCGGAGATCGGCGCGTTCCTGCACCAGCGCTGGATGAACACCGTTCCGCAGCAGCTGGCCGCCACCGGGCGGCAGATGCTGGCCGAACCGGACCGGGTGGCGGAGCTGGCCGCCGTACCGCTGCCCAAGCACGTCGTGTCGGGCGTCGTGGACTACGCCTGGCCGGTCCCGGAGATGGACGCGATGGCCAACCGGCTGAGGGCCCGGCGTACGGTCGTCGACGGTACGGAACACTCCCCCAACGCCGAACGGCCGGCCGAGACGGCGGCGGCACTCGCGGACTTCTGGCACAGCACCCACTGAGCGGGGCACGCACTCCGGCGCACACCGTCCCCGTACGCCCGGAAAGCCACCGACGCGCCCGTACCGGCCTCCACGCACCTGCCCACGAGCACTGCGCCGGTACGGGCCTCCGAGCGCCGGCATGCCAACACCGCACCGCTACGCGCTTTCGCACGCCCGCCCGCTAACACTGCGCCCGTACATGCTCCCAAAAGCCGTCCCGCAGCGCCCGCCGCAGGTCCGCGTGGCCGCGCAGTGAGTGGTGGAGCAGCGCCTCGGCGGCCGTCAGCAGTTCCTGGTCGACGGTGCCGGGCAGGTACGGGTGGCCGGGCAGCAGCTCGGTGACCCAGGCGATGCCGCGTTCGGCCAGCCATTGCGCGGCGACCCGCGCGCCGACGAAGCGCACCTCGTCGCGGGTGGGCGGTGAGCCGCCGTTGCCGCCGCCGTCGGCCGCCGTCTCCCCGTGGTCCGGGACGACGGCCCGCCGGGTCACGTACGGCTTGCAGAACTCCAGGTCGAAGGTGCGCTGACTGTCGACCTCCCAGAGCAGCGGTTCGGCCTGGTTGCGCCCGCCGACCGCCTCGATTCCCCACAGGTGGACCCGGGCGCCGTAGCCCTGCGCGGCCTCGACCGCCGAGACCAGGTCCTCGTCGCCGCCGATGAGGACCGCGTCGCTGATCGCGCGGTGCCGGGCCAGCGATTCCAGGTCGGAGCGGATCAGCGAGTCGACGCCCTTCTGCTGGTTGTTGGCGTTCAGATTGCCGAGCCTGACCTTGACGTCGGGCAGTTCGGCGACGCGCTGCTGTTCCGTGGTGTGGATGCGGCGCCGGGCACCGTCGTACCAGTACACGCGCAGCAGCCGGCTGTCCGGAAAGATCGTGCGGGCCTTGTCGATGAACGCCTCGATGAGGCCTTCGGCGTCCAGCTCGAAGGCCCTGCGGTCCTCGGTCCCGGCGACCAGCCGCCCGGCGGCGGCGTACACATACCCGGCGTCGACGAACGCGGCGTGGGTGGACGGGGTGGTGGCGACCTCGGCGAGCACCCGGGTGAGCAGGTCGTTGGTGCGCTCGATGCCCGCGAGTACCGCGGTGAGGTCGGGTGGGGGGCCGGTGGGCCGGGCGTCGTCGTTCATACAGGCCCATTGTCCGGCCGGTCACTCAGCGCGCACAACCGCTCTCACTACCCGCCAGTATTTAGACGGCCGAAAATTTTCTTTAGCGTAGGGAATGATTGCAGGGAGCATGTCGTTGTACCCACTGGGAACGCAGGGCACCGACGCCCCGCGAGCACCCCGTACAACAACAAAGTTCTCCGCAGGAGGATCAGACGAAGGGAGAAGCCGTTATGCGCTTCGAGATCATGCGCCTGGACGATGTCGACGGCACCGCCGTGGACAGCACCGTCGTGGACGCCGCCTCCGTCAACCGGATCGTGCAGCAGGCCGCCGCAGTCGGCCAGCGCATCTACATCCGCCCAGCCGATACCGCCGCCCGATGACGACTCACCCGCGTCACTCATGAGCGCGTGACGCGCCATGTCCGGCGCACGGAGCGCCCCGCACGAAACCTTTCGCGCGGGGCGCTTCGCGCGTCCGGGCCCGGCCGGCGGCCGGGTCAGACGCCGCGCACCACCTGGGTGACGCCGTTGATGATCTGCTGCACCGCGAGCGCGGAGAGCATCATTCCGGCCAGCCGGGTCACCAGCACCACCCCGCCGTCCTTGATCACCCGGATGATGACCAGCGAGAAGCGCATCACGATGTAGAGCACCACGTGGATGGCGGCGATCGCCGCCCACACCGACAGCTCACCGCTGATCCCGTCCGCGTGCTGCACCGCGAGAATCACCGAGACGATCGCGCCCGGGCCCGCCAGCAGCGGCATCCCGAGCGGCACCAGCGCCACGTTGACGTCCTTGGTCTGCGTCGGCTGCTCCGACTTGCCGGTCAGCAGGCTGAGCGCGACGAGCAGGAGCAGCAGCCCGCCCGCGATCATCAGCGCGGGCGGTGTGATGTGCAGCCGGCCGAGGATCTGCTCGCCGAAGAGCCCGAAGACGGCGATGACGCAGAACGCGACGGTGGCCGCCTGCCAGGCCATCCTGCGCTGCACCTTGGCGGGGCGGCCGGAGCTGAGGGCGAGGAAGATCGGGATGACCCCGGGCGGATCCATGATCACGAACAGGGTGACGAAGAGCGTACTGAAGACAGCGAAGTCGAACACAGTGATGGCCTTGCGCGAGGTGGTACGGGAGAGCGGTGAGGCGTACGGAGGGGAAGAAGGCGGGAGGGGGTGCGAGGGAGAGCCCGCGGATGTACGCGCGCGGGCGCATGAGCGGGCGTGAGCGGTCCGGGCAGCCCGGGCAGTCCGGGCAGAGCGCGGCGGGACGAAAGCCCGTCGGCCGGAGTCACGGCCGGGCCGGCCGGACGGACGAATTCAGTCCGCCGGCCGGAGCGCGGTACGGGTCAGCCGCCCGCGCCGGGGACGGGGAAGGCGCCGAACGCACGGCGCACGATCTCGCCGTATATCTCGGGGTCGGTGGTGTACTCGCCGAGCGCGACGGTCTTGCGGCTGCCGTGGTAGTCGCTGGAGCCGGTGGTCAGCAGGCCGAGGTCGGCGGCGAGACCGCGCAGCCGGGCCCGCGCCGGGGCGTCGTGGTCCATGTGGTCCACCTCGACGCCGTCCAGCCCGGCCGCCGCCAGGTCGGCGATGACGCTCTCGGGGACGGTCCGCCCCCGCTTGACCGCCAGCGGGTGCGCGAAGACGGTCACCCCGCCCGCGGCCTTGACCAGCCGGATCGCCTCGAACGGGTCCAGCTCGTGCTTGTCGACGTGGGCCCGGCCGTCGTTGGCGAGCCACTGCGCCGTGAAGGCGTCGGAGACGGTCTCGACGACGCCCAGTTCCACCATCGCGGCGGCGACGTGCGGCCGCCCCACGGCGCCGTCCCCGGCGATCCGCGCCACCTGCTCCCAGGTCACCGGAACACCCAGCTCCTGGAGCTTGGCCACCATGCCCCGGGCACGCGGCACCCGGTCGTCGCGGACCAGTTCCCGCTCGCGGGCCAGCTCGGGCTCATCGGGGTCGAAGAGGTACGCCAGCATGTGCATGCTCACGCCACCGACCCGGCAGGACAGCTCGGCGCCGGTGACCAGCGTGAGTCCCTCGGGCAGCGCGGCCCTGGCCTCGGCGTGGCCGCCGACGGAGTCGTGGTCGGTCAGCGCGACGACGTCCAGCCCGGCGGCCGCGGCGTTGCGCACCAGATCGGCGGGGGTGTCCGTACCGTCGGAAGCAGTGGAGTGGGTGTGCAGATCGATGCGCACGACGCTGAACTCCAGACTGCTGCGGGGCCGGCCAGGGGACATCAGAAGGATACCGGCCGCCCACCGGCCCCTCGAACACGCGCCCGCGCGGGCCCGGTCACACAGCCGGAAGCGCAATCGGCGGCCCACCGGCACCCCACCGGCCCCCACCGATCCCCGCACACCCGGCCTGCTCCCGCCCACCCGCCTACGTGAGCAGCCGCGGCGACAGCGCCCCGCACGGCAGCAGATCGACCTCGGCGCCCGCGTCCCGCAGATCGGTCAGCACCAGTTCGTCGTAGAGCAGCAGTCCCGACTCGGCGGGCCAGACCACCGCCCACAGCCACAGCCCGCGCGCCTCCCCGGCGAAGACGGCGCGGTCCTCGGGCGCTCCCTCGACGTGCCACAGCGGGGTCGGGCGCCCGGCCGCCAGCACTTTGACGTGCGGCGGTTTGTTCACGCACATGTGCGGGCCGGGGTCGGGGCCGCCGATGCCCGCGTACCGCGCGCCCAGGCCGACGCCCAGCTCTTCGGCGATCAGCAGCAGTTCACCGGGCCCGCCGAGCGGTCCGGGCCCCGAGCAGGCCACGGCGGTGGCGCGGCCGCCGCTGCGGTCGTCGCCCGCGCAGGCCACGCCCGTGAACAGCCAGCCGACGGGCAGCGGCCACGGCATCCATACCGGTACCTGGGCGCGGCGTACGACCACGGCCAGCGCTTCGACGCTGGGCGGAACGACCGGTTGCAGAGGATGCACGGTGCCGTGCACGCCACACTGCCAGGAGTCGGCAAAGAGACCGGGCGCCCGCACCCGGCCACCGCACTTCGGGCAACTGGGTTCGCCCCTCATAGACCTTTACGGTCCTCCCGGCCGGGCGCCGCGTCAAGGACGATCACCCATCCGGCGCCCCGGCCCGTGGTCCCGCCCGCTCCCCCGAGGATGTAGTTGCAGCTTGCACTCATTAGGGCCACTAACTTATTGTGTGTAGACAGCAACGTTTCGCGCGACCGGAGCAGGAAGGGGACGACGGCATGTCGGCACACGGCAAGAGCGGCCACGGCGGCGGCGCCGGAGACGATCCGTTCGACGAGGGCGGCACCAGCATCCTGCGCCAGCCGATGGCCGTATGGGCCACCGCGGGCGCCTCGGTCGTCGCCTTCATGGGCATCGGCCTCGTCGACCCGATCCTTCCCTCGATCGCCAAGGGCCTGCACGCCTCCAACAGCCAGGTCTCCCTGCTGTTCACCTCCTACTTCCTGATCACCGCGGTCGCGATGCTGGTCACCGGCTTCGTCTCCAGCCGGATCGGCGGCCGCAAGACGCTGCTCGCCGGGCTGGCGCTCGTGGTGGTCTTCGCCGCCCTGTCCGGCACGTCCTCCTCGGTGGGCGAACTGGTCGGCTTCCGGGCCGGCTGGGGGCTGGGCAACGCGCTGTTCGTCTCCACCTCGCTCGCTGTCATCGTTGGCGCCGCGGCCGGCGGCGCCGCCGCGGCGATCCTGCTGTACGAGTCGGCGCTCGGCCTCGGCATGGCCTGCGGGCCGCTGCTCGGCGCGGTCCTCGGCGACATGAAGTGGCGCTACCCCTTCTTCGGCACCGCCGTCCTGATGGCCGTCGGCTTCATCGCCATCACGGTGCTCCTCAAGGAGCAGCCCCGGCCGGCCCGCAAGACCTCCCTCCTCGACCCGATCAAGGCCCTCGGCCACGGCGGGCTGGCCTCCGCCGCCGTCTCCGCGTTCTTCTACAACTACGCGTTCTTCACGGTGCTGGCCTTCACGCCGTTCGTGCTGAACATGAGCCCGTACAAGTCCGGTGGCGTCTTCTTCGCCTGGGGCGTGCTGCTCGCCGTCTTCTCCGTGCTCGTGGCGCCGCGCCTCCAGGAGCGCTTCGGGTCGCTGAAGGTCCTGGGCGGCTCGCTGGTGCTGCTCGCCGTCGACCTCGTGGTCCTCGGGTACGGCAACCACCCCACGGCCGTCGTCTGCACGATCCTGTCCGGCGCCTTCATCGGCCTCAACAACACGGTCTTCACGGAGCTGGCGCTCGGCGTCTCGGACGCGCCGCGGCCGGTGGCGAGCGCGGGCTACAACTTCGTGCGCTGGTTCGCCGCCGCGGCCGCGCCGTTCCTGGCGCCGAAGATCGAGGAGTGGACCGACATCCACATCCCGTTCGTGGTCGCGGCCGTCGCGGCGCTCGTCGGCGCGGGCATCGTGGCCGTACGGCGCCGGGCGCTGACCGTACGGGCGCACGAGCTGGAGCCGCGGCACGCCACCGAGGACGGCGTGTCCGCCTTCGCCGGCTGAGGCAGCACCACGGCCGGGTACCGGCGCCGGGCTACGTCAGCGCCACTCCCATACGCAGCGGATCGCGCAGGTCCGTCCCGCCCTTGAGCCACCGCTCCTGGAGCGCCTCGGCGCCGTGCACCCGCTTCCAGGCGGCCTCGTTGGGCGTCATCGGCAGCAGCGGCAGGAAGCGGACCGGCTCCAGCGGCTCATCCAGCTGCAGGTCCTCGATCAGCCCGCCGGACTCCGCGACCAGCACGGACGTGAACGGCGCGCCCGGCCACAGCGGGTCCCCCACGTCCAGCGACGCCCCCGGCGCCACGACCACGCCCTCGACCTGCGGGGACGCGGCGAGGACGGCGAGCGGCCTGAGCGCCTTGTCGACGTCGGCGCGGCCCGCCTTCACCGACAGCACCAGTTCGGCGCGCGGCCCGCGCAGCGGATCGGCCAGCACCGCCGTGGGATCGGTCATCGGCCGGTCCGACATGCCGAGGGTGACGTAACGCACCAGGTCACCGTCCGGGCCGCCGCCCGTGAAGCGCAGGACCTCGATACGGTCGGTCCCGAGGAAGGTGACGGCGGCGCGCGCGTCCGGCTCGCCCAGGGTCGTACGCAGGCGGGCTTCGACCAGCTCAAGAACGTCAGACATGCGGCGAGCATAGGCCGGGGCCGGTGCCCGGCCGTCGCCGCCCGGCGGGCCGCGGCGCAGCGCGCGGCGGCCGATCGTATGGAACGGGCAAAGGCGCACCGGATCGGTTCTGACGGCTGATAGCCTTGCCGTCTGGTCAGGGAATGACGTTCGTCCCTCAGCGGGGACCGGCCGGAGGAGGTGGGGCTGCGGTGGATCCAAGTCGACCGTGCAGTACCGACAGTTCTCCTGTCATCCCCCAGCGCGCCCAGCGGCTTTCTTGATCCAGGGGCTTCCGTACCCCCGCCGCACGCGGTCAAACCCGTGAAGTGCCTTCGCGCCGGAAGTAGATGACGGAAGAGCGCCTTCGACTCTCGTTTCCGTGTTTTCTGCGAACTGCCGTCAGACCTGCGCACGGAGCGCCGCCCGCTTTGCGGACGTACGGCCAGTGCCGTTTCGTACGTCCTCGTTCCGGACAGCGTTACGCCGCGCGCCCGCGGCTGGCGGCCGGCCCGTGAAGGAGCCTGCCCATGTCGATGATCCGCGACCTGCGCGCCGCCGTCCGCCCCTCCCGCCGGCGCGAGGACTCCCCGTACAAGTACGAGACCGGCCCGCACCAGGCCGCGCACACCAACAGCGCCATCGTGGACTGCGGCGTCTACCGTGACGGCCGGCGCGTCAGCGACCACGTCACGCCGTCCCAGGCGATGGCGGGCGTACGCGGTGACGGGGGCTTCGCCTGGATCGGGCTGCACGAGCCCACCGAGGCGGAATTCGCCGAGATCGCGCGGGAGTTCGGGCTGCACCCGCTGGCCGTCGAGGACGCGGTCCACGCCCACCAGCGGCCCAAGCTGGAGCGTTACGACGACACCCTGTTCACCGTCTTCAAGACGGTCCACTACGTCGAGCACGCGGAGCTGACCGCCACCAGCGAGGTGGTGGAGACCGGCGAGGTGATGTGCTTCACCGGCCGGGACTTCATCGTGACCGTGCGGCACGGCGGCCAGGGCTCGCTGCGCGCCCTGCGCCACCGCCTCCAGGACGACCCCGAACTGCTCGGCAAGGGTCCGTCCGCGGTCCTGCACGCCATCGCCGACCAGGTCGTGGACGGCTACATCGCGGTGGCCGGCGCGATGCAGGACGACATCGACGAGGTGGAGATCGACGTCTTCAGCTCCGGCTCGGACGGCAAGCACACGGGCGCCGGCAGGGGCTCGGGGTCGGGCTCGGCGAAGGGCGGCGACGCCGGGAGGATCTACCAACTCAAGCGCGAGGTACTGGAGTTCAAGCGGGCCGTGTCGCCGCTGCTGCGGCCGATGCAGGTACTGAGCGAGCGGCCGATGCGACTGGTCGACTCCGACATCCAGAAGTACTTCCGGGATGTGGCCGACCACCTGGCCCGGGTCAACGAGCAGGTGCTCTCCTTCGACGACCTGCTCAACTCGATCCTCCAGGCCAACCTGGCGCAGGCGACGGTGGCCCAGAACGAGGACATGCGCAAGATCACCTCGTGGGCGGCGATCTTCGCCGTACCGACGATGATCGCCGGGATCTACGGCATGAACTTCGACTACATGCCCGAGCTGAAGTGGAAGTACGGCTACCCGCTCGTGCTGCTCGTCACGGTCGGCATCTGCTTCGGCATCCACCGCGGTTTCAAGCGCAACGGCTGGCTGTGACCACCGCGTCCCCCCGCCCCGGTGCCGCCGCCCATTAGGCTGCTCCCATGACGGAGACCGTGTCGCAGGCGCTGCTGGACCGCGCGCTCATCGAAGAGGCCACCAAGAAGTCCGGCCTCATCTGGGTACGGGGCACCACCGGCCCGGCGCGGGCCCTGTGGCACGTCTGGCACGACGGCGCCGCCTGCGTCGTCGGCGCGGGCCCCGGTGCCGCGGAACGCACCGCCGACCCCGCCTGCGAACAGCCGCTGCACGACCTCGGCCTGGTGGACGGCGGCACCGCGACCGTCACCCTGCGCAGCAAGGACAAGGGCGGCCGGCTGGTCGGCTGGCAGGCCCGGGTCACCGAGCTGACGCCGGACAGCGAGGCGTGGCAGGCCGCCGTGGAAGATCTCAAGGGCAAGCGGCTCAACGCACCGGACGCGGAGACGATGCCGCGCCGCTGGGCACGCGAATGCCGCGTCCTGCGCCTGGAACCGGTCACGGACGCGCCGGCCACCACGGACTTCGACGCCGACTCCCAGGCCGCCCGCCCGCTGCCCACCCCCGCCACCACGCGCGAGCCCATTCCGGCGGCCCTGCCCAAGCTGCTGCGGGGCAAGCGGAAGCGCTGAGGCGCGCGGAGGCGCTGAGGCGGGAAGGGCGCGCCTGGCGTACGGCGCGGAGCGGCGGCGAATCCTAGTCGCCGATCGTGATCTGCTTCCCGTAATCGATGACCTGGCTGTCCGCCGGTGCCTGGATTTCCACCGGCTTGCCCCAGTCGGTCAGCCGTACCTCGCCCGCGTCGCCCGCGCGGCGCAGCCGGAGCGGGTAGGGCTCGCCCACCAGGGAGACGTCGAGGGTGCCGCCCGCGCCCTGGCCGGCGGTGATGCGGATGGTGCGGGTGCCGTCAAGGGTGCCGCGGTCACCGGCGGCGAGTTTGCCGTGCAGGCCGAGGAGGCTGCCGAGCAGGACGTCCTTGTCCGTGAAGCCGCTGAAGCGCTTGTAGACGGGGTCCGAGGACGGCACCTTCACATACTTGCCGACGAGCTTGGAGGCGGACGTCTCGTCGTTCTTCGACGGGTTGGCGTTGTTCTCGCGTGCCCAGAACCCGGCGTCCGCCTTGAGGTAGAGGGCGTCGGCGACCCGCAGCAGCTGGAAAGTGGCCGCCTTGGTGGACAGCTCGCCCCGGGCACCTTGCGGGCCGAGGCGCATGTCCAGCTTGTAGGTGCGGCCCTGGCTGACGAGGTTGCCGGACAGCCGTACCGTTCCGGCGCCGCGGGCGGCTGTCTGCGCCTTGGCCTGGATCTTGTCGGCGGGCAGTTTGCCGACCCCGTTGGTCCCGGCGTCCGGGTCCTCCGCCGCGCATCCCGCCAGCGCCCCGGCGAGCACCGCGCACACCGCCGCCGTCAGCGCCGCCCCGCGCCTGCGGTGGGGTACGGCCGGGCGGCGGGAGCAGGCCCCGGCGGGGCCTGCCGAGGGGAAAGCGGTCACGACGGTTCTGCCTCCTGATGCGGATGACCTCGACGGCAGTACGGCAGCGTACCCGGGCCCGGGCACGCCGTACGGCGGAGTACGCGGTGGACACCGTACGGCCCTTCCCGCCCGGGCAGCACCGGGCGGTGCGCGTTAGCCTGATTTCGGATCAAGCCCGGGTAAGGGGCTTCACCTGCGCAGAAGCGGCAACACGTAACGCCAGGGAAAGAGCGCGGCCGCACGGCGGCCCGCCACGGCGCGGCGGAACGGAAGCGGAGGCACTCGGCATGGCGGTGGTCACCCCCCGGGTGTTCGTCTCCCACCTCGCGGGCATCGCCGTCTTCGACCCCAACGGCGACCAGGTCGGCCGGGTCCGCGACCTGGTCGCGATGTTGCGGGTGGGCGGCCGGCCGCCCCGGCTGCTGGGCCTGGTCGTCGAGGTGATCAGCCGGCGCCGGATCTTCCTGCCGATGACCCGGGTGACGGGCGTGGAGTCCGGCCAGGTCATCACCACCGGCGTGGTGAACATGCGGCGCTTCGAACAGCGCGCTTCGGAGACGCTGGTCCTCGGTGAGCTGCTGGACCGCCGGGTGAGCCTGGTCGAGTCGGGCGAGGAGGCCACCGTCCTGGACATCGGCATCCTCCAGCTGCCGGCCCGCCGTGACTGGGAGATCGACAAGGTCTTCGTACGGAAGGGGAAGGAGCGGGCGCTGCGCCGCAAGGGAGAGGTGCTGACGGTCGACTGGTCGGCGGTGACCGGGTTCTCCCTGGAGGAGCACGGACAGGGCGCCGAGAACCTGCTCGCCACCTTCGAGCAGCTGCGCCCGGCGGACCTGGCCAGCGCCCTGCACCACCTGACGCCGAAACGGCGCGGCGAGGTGGCCGCGGCGCTGGACGACGACCGGCTGGCGGACGTCCTGGAGGAGCTGCCGGAGGACGACCGGGTCGAGATCATGGGCAAGCTCGCGGAGGAGCGGGCCGCCGACGTCCTGGAGGCGATGGACCCGGACGACGCCGCCGACCTGCTCTCCGAGCTGCCGGAGGAGGAGAAGGAACGGCTGCTGGGCCTGATGCGGCCGGACGACGCGGCGGACGTACGGCGTCTGCTGGCGTACGAGGAGCGCACGGCGGGCGGTCTGATGACGACCGAGCCGATCGTGCTGCGGCCGGACGCGACGATCGCGGACGCGCTGGCGCGGGTGCGCGACCCGGACCTGTCGCCGTCGCTGGCGGCGCAGGTGTACGTGTGCCGGCCGCCGGACGAGACGCCGACCGGCAAGTACCTGGGCCTGGTGCACTTCCAGCGGCTGCTGCGCGACCCGCCGTTCACGCTCGTCAGCTCCGTCGCCGACACCGACCTGCCGCCGCTGCCGCCGGGTACCCCGCTGAACGAGGTCACCAGCTATCTGGCGACGTACAACATGGTGTCGGCGCCGGTCGTGGACGAGAGCGGCTCCCTGCTGGGCGCGGTGACCGTCGACGACGTACTGGACCACCTGCTGCCCGACGACTGGCGTGAGGCGGAGATGCACGGCCCGCCGGGCGCGGCGGCGGACCGGGAGGGAGAACCGGACGATGGGCGCTGAGGAACGGGACGGTGTCAAGGAGCGTGCGCGGGCGCTGAGCGCGGCGCCGGGGCCCGGGCCGGGCGGCGGGCGCCCCCGCGTGCGCCTGGACCAGCCGCGCGCGCGGCGCCGGAGCCTGCTGCCGGAGTACGACCCGGAGGCGTTCGGGCGGCTGTCCGAGAAGATCGCCCGCTTCCTGGGGACCGGCCGGTTCATCGTCTGGATGACGGTGATCATCGTGCTGTGGATCATCTGGAACGTCGCCGCGCCCGCCCATCTGCGCTTCGACAACTACCCGTTCATCTTCCTGACCCTGATGCTCTCGCTCCAGGCGTCCTACGCCGCGCCGCTGATCCTGCTGGCGCAGAACCGGCAGGACGACCGGGACCGGGTCACCCGCGAACAGGACCGCAAGCAGAACGAGCGCGCCATCGCCGACACCGAGTACCTGACCCGGGAGATCGCGGCGCTGCGGCTGGGCCTGGGCGAGGTGGCCACCCGCGACTGGATCCGCTCCGAACTCCAGGACATGATGAAGGAGCTGGAGCTGCGTCAGATGGTGGACGCGGAGAGCGAGCAGGAAGGCCGACGACGGGAGTAGCACGGGCGCCGGGGGCCGGGACGGGTGCCCGGAGTGACGAACACGACCGTCGCCAGGGCTTTCCGGAGGCCGCCACCGGCCCCGTAGTCTTGGGGGTATGGCTACCGACACGCCCCAAGGCG
The DNA here is from genome assembly GCF_055577005.1 of Streptomyces sp. NPDC033221. Taxonomy (NCBI): domain Bacteria; kingdom Bacillati; phylum Actinomycetota; class Actinomycetes; order Kitasatosporales; family Streptomycetaceae; genus Streptomyces; species Streptomyces sp. NPDC033221. The sequence continues at coordinate 126,548 of NZ_JBVIQN010000001.1, forward strand.
CAGCACCCGGCGAGGACGCGGTCCGCGCCGCGCTCGCCACGGTGAACGACCCCGAGATCCACCGCCCCATCACCGAACTGGGCATGGTCAAATCGGTGGAGATCGCGGCGGACGGCGCGGTGGCGGTGGCGGTCTACCTGACGGTCGCCGGCTGCCCGATGCGCGAGACGATCACCTCGAACGTGCGCGAGGCCGTGGGCCGCGTCGAAGGCGTCACCGGCGTCTCCGTCGAGCTGGACGTGATGAGCGACGAGCAGCGCAAGGAGCTGGCGTCCTCGCTGCGCGGCGGCACCGCCGAGCGCGAGGTGCCGTTCGCCAAGCCGGGCTCGCTGACCCGGGTGTACGCGGTCGCCTCCGGCAAGGGCGGCGTCGGCAAGTCCTCGGTGACGGTCAACGTGGCGGCCGCGATGGCGGCGGACGGCCTGAAGGTCGGCGTGGTGGACGCCGACATCTACGGCCACTCGGTGCCCCGGATGCTGGGCGCGGACGGCCGTCCCACCCAGGTCGAGAACATGATCATGCCGCCGTCGGCCAACGGCGTGAAGGTGATCTCCATCGGCATGTTCACCCCGGGCAACGCCCCGGTGGTCTGGCGCGGCCCGATGCTGCACCGCGCGCTCCAGCAGTTCCTGGCCGACGTGTACTGGGGCGACCTGGACGTCCTGCTGCTCGACCTGCCCCCGGGCACCGGCGACATCGCCATCTCGGTGGCGCAGCTCGTCCCGAACGCCGAGATCCTGGTCGTCACCACCCCGCAGCAGGCCGCCGCCGAGGTCGCCGAGCGGGCCGGCTCCATCGCCGTACAGACCCACCAGAAGATCGTCGGCGTGGTGGAGAACATGTCCGGGCTGCCCTGCCCGCACTGCGACGAGATGGTCGACGTGTTCGGCACCGGCGGCGGCGAGCGGGTCGCCGAGGGCCTGACGAAGACCACCGGCACCCAGGTGCCGGTGCTGGGCGCCATCCCGATCGACGTACGGCTGCGCGAGGGCGGCGACGAGGGCAAGCCGGTCGTGCTGACCGACCCGGAGTCCCCCGCCGGCGCGGCGATCCGCGCCATCGCGGGCAAGCTGGGCGGCCGCCAGCGCGGCCTGTCGGGCATGTCGCTGGGGATCACGCCGCGCAACAAGTTCTGAGGCGGCCCGGCGGCCGGAGACGGCAGCCGGGACATGCGGAGGGGCGGGGCCCGACGGGCCCCGCCCCTCCGTCGTCGTACGGGCCGGTGCTCATTGCCGTGCGACCCGTTCCTCGTCCTCGTACGGCCCGGCGCGTGGCCGCTCAGTTCACTCCGCCGCCACGCCCTCCGCGGGCACGTCACCGGCGTCCTCGGCCCCCGCGCCGCTGTCGCCGCTCTCGTACGCGGCGATGTCCTTGACCACCGCGAAGCCCAGCCCGTACGCGCTCATCCCGCGCCCGTACGCCCCGATGTGCACGCTCTCCGGGCCGTCGCCCGCCGAGCCGGCCAGCACCCAGCCGTACTCCGACTCCCGGTAGCGGAACGGCGTCGGTACGCCGTCCACCGGCAGCGTCAGCGCGCTCCAGCCCTCGCCGCCGAGGTCGTCCGCCAGCTCCCAGGCGAGCATCGTCTGCTGGTCGAGCCAGTCCTGGCGGAGCGTGCGGTCCATCTGCGTCGGCCAGGTACGCGACAGCAGGCCCGATCCGGCGAGCCAGGCCGCCGTGGAGGTGGACGTGGCGTCCAGGACCCCCGTGCCGTCGGCGCTGCGCCGGACGGGCCGGCTGGCGACGGTCACCACGACCGCGAAACGCTCCGAGTCCGGCCGGCTCTCCACCTTTATGGAGGGCTGCCGGCCGTGGCCGGTGGCGCCGTGCTCGACCGTGCCGTCCGCGGCCGCGCCGACCTGCAGCAGCCAGCGGGGACCGGTGAACGCGTCGTCGAGTCCGTACCACGGGAAAGCGGCCGACAGATACCCGTCGACCTTCCGTCCGGTGTCGGCGGTGACCGCCTGAACTCCTGCCCGACCCGTCGTCTCCATCTGCGCGGAGCCTCCTAGTTGCCCTGCGTCGTGGGCGGCCCGCCCCCCTCAGGCGACCTCACCCCGGACACGGGGAGCATAGTCAACCCGGTCGGCACCAGCGGGCATAAGGCTTGCATAAGACGAGTCAGGTGGCATCGGGATCGAACGGCGGGCGCTCGCCCGGCGCCGGCTTCGCGCCCTTCTTGAACATGTCCGGCGCGGCGGACCCGCCGCCGGAGCCCGTCGCGGCGTCCGGAGCGTCCTTGGTGAAGCTCACCCGGGGCGCGGACCCCCGGTCGGCGGAGGAGGCGCCGTCGGTGCCGTGCACGGCGTCCGTGACCTCGGCCATCTCCTGCTTCAGGTCGAAGCCGTTACGGATCTCCTGAAGGCCGTACTGGTCGTTCTCCAGCACGTGCTTGCGTACGAAGTTCTTCGGCTTGAGGTCCTCGAACTCGAAGTCCTTGAACTCCGGCCCCAGCTCGCTGCGGATGTCCTCCTTGGCGTTGTCCGAGAACGCCCGCACCTTGCGCACGAATCCCATGACATCGGAGATCACCTTGGGCAACTTGTCCGGCCCGAAGATCAGTACCGCAAGGATCACGAGCGCGACCAGCTCTAGGGGTCCTATGTCGAAGAACACCTTGCAGCTCCTTGGGTCATCCGTGGCCTGCCGGGTCCCAAAGGGACCTGGGGGGACGTGTCGGGCCTATGGGCCAGGCCGCCTATCACGGTACCTGGCCCACGGCATCCGGCGGGAGTCGCCCGTCCCAACACCGTGCAAACGGTCATTTCTCGCCGGTGGCGGCGCCGAGGACCAGCTGCGCGGTCTGCTCCTTGCCGTCCCGCCGCAGGGTCAGGCCGAGCCGGTCCCCCGGCCGGTGGCTGCGCACCTTGATGATCAGTTCCTCGCCGCTGTGCACGGGCTGCCCGTCCACCTTGGTGATCACGTCCCGCGGCTTGATGCCCGCCTTGGCCCCCGGACCGCCGGGCGTCACGGGGGCGCCGCCGTCCTTGCTCTTGGAGCTGACCCGCGCGCCGTCGCCCGCGTACTCCATCTCCAGCGTGACGCCGATCACCGGGTGCAGCACCCTGCCCTTGTTGATCAGCTGCTCGGCCACCCACTTGCCCTGGTTGATCGGTATGGCGAAGCCCAGGCCGATGCTGCCGCCCTGGCTGCCGCCCTCCAGGCCGCCGCCGGAGCTGTCGGCCGCGCGGATCGCGCTGTTGATGCCGATCACCCGCGCCCGGGAGTCGACGAGCGGGCCGCCGGAGTTGCCCGGGTTGATCGGGGCGTCGGTCTGCAGGGCGTCGACGTACGAGATGTCGCTGCCGTCGCCCTTCTTGCCGCCCGCCGTGATCGGCCGCTGCTTGGCGCTGATGATCCCGGCGGTGACGGTGTTGGCGAGGTCATACGGGGCGCCGATCGCCACGACCGGGTCGCCGACCCGTACCGAGTCGGAGTCGCCCAGCGCCAGCGGACGCAGCCCGGAGACACCCTGGACCTGGACGACGGCCAGGTCGTAGCCGCCGTCCCGGCCGATGACCTTGGCCTTGGCCGTCTGGCCGCCGCTGAACGAGACCGATATCTCGCCGCCGGTGCCGGCCGGCTCGACGACATGGTTGTTGGTGAGGATGTGGCCCTGCTTGTCGAGGACGAAGCCGGTGCCGGTGCCCTGCTCACTGTTGCCGCGGACGTGCAGGGTGACCACGCTGGGCAGGGCGGCCTGCGCGATACCGGCGACGCTCTCCGGCTTGCGGCCGCCCTTGTCGCCGGTGTCCTGCGGCAGCTCGATGGAGCCGAGGCCGCCGTTGCGCTCGATGTACGCGCCCACGCCGCCGCCGATACCGCCGGCCAGCAGCGCCAGGGCCACCGCTCCCGCGGCCAGCGCGCCGCGGCGGTTGCGGCGGGGAGCCGGGGGCGCGGGCGGCGGCGTGCCCAGGGGCATCGCCGCGCCGGGCTGGGGCGTGCTCCAGGGGTCGTATTGCTGCCAGTGGGGTTGATGGTGTGGCTGGTGCGATTGCTGGTGGGGGTGATCGTGGGCTGCGGCCGGCGGCTCGGGGGTGCCCGGGCCGGGCTGCGGCATGTGCCGGGACTGGGGGTGGTCCGGCTGCGGCTCGCCCTGCGCCTCGGGCGGGAGCGGGTCGCCGCCCGACGCGTCGTGCGCCACGGCGGGGAGCACAGTGGTGTCCGTGCCGGACGGCGGCGTGGCCGCGGCCGGGGCGAGCGGCGGCTGGGCGTGCGCGGACGGCGGCTCGGGCTGCGGCATCGGTGTACGGGCGGAGCCCTCGTACGGCTGCGGGCCCGCAGGGTGCTGCGGCGGGCCCGGGAACGGCTGCTGGGGCGGTGGTACGGGCGCGCCGGCGCCGTACGCGGGCGGCTGCGGGGTGGTGCCCTGCGGCGCCGCGCCCGTGCTCCGCAGCGGAAGTCCCGTGCCGTGGGGCGGGGTGGCCGTCGGGCGCTGCACCGGCGGCGCGGGGGCCCAGGGGCCCGGATCGCCGTACGGAGGTGTGCCGTACGGGTCCTGGGGATGCAGCGGCTGCCGCGGCGGGGCGGCCGGCGGCGCCGGGACCTGCGGCGCGGAGGCGTGCGGCCCGGAGGCGGAGGCATCCGGTGCGCCGGAGCCCGCGCCGGGCGCGGCCTCCGCGGGCGTGCTGCCGGAAGCCTCGGCCTGTCCCGTGGCATCCCCGGCCTGCGGACCGGCCGAAGCGGCCTCCTCAGATCCGGCGGGCGCGGCACCGGCCGCACCGGCGGCCGGAACCGTGAACTCCCGGGTCGCGGCGGTCTCTCCAGCCCCGGTACCGGCTCGGGGCGCGGTGGGCCCCTGCGCCGCCGGCTCGGCGGGCTGCTGCCCCGACCGGCTCCACCAGTTCCGCTTCGGCCCGGCGGCCGTCCCCTCGTCCATGCTCTCCGTGCTCCCCACCGATTCGCCCGCTGTGTCAGGCGGGCACCACCACCTCGCCGACGGCGCGCCCCGGCAGGGGGACGCCGCCCCATCAGCGATTCAACCAGGTTCGTACGGCCGCGCGCAGAGCCCGGTCAGCGTGGGACGGGGCGGTGGGCGGTCATCGACTCCCGGGAGGCGGGACCGGACGGCAGGGCGGTCCCGGCCAGGGGTTGGCCGACGTCCGCCGACGGCTGGTACGGGCCCACGGCGTGCGCGCCGGACTGCGGGGCCGGCGCGGTGCCCTGGGCGGGGTGGTGGGGCAGGAGCTGACCGGTCTGGAGCGAGAGCGCGGGCGGGACGGACCGGCCGTCGTACGGGAGCGCGCCCTGGGACCGGGGCAGGCCGGACGAGGGGCGCGCTGCCAGCGGCACCGACGGGCCGGTCAGGCCGAGGGAGCTGGGGGCGGGCTCCGGGGTCGCGCCCGCACCGGGGAGCGACCGCGCCCAGGGGTGGCCGGTGGCGAAGAGCAGGGCCTCGCCGCGGGTCAGACCCGGCGGGCCGACCGGGCCCGGGGTGGCGCTGAGCGGCGTCATCTGACTGCCCGTGCCGTCGGCGCGCCCGCTCGGGGTGTCGACCGCCGCCTCCAGGGGCAGCGCGCCGCCGAGCGCGAACGCCGCCAGGGAGACCGCGCCGGCCGCCGCGAAGGCGAACCGGCGGCGCTGCGGCGCGGGCCGGTCCGGCTCGTGGATACGGAAGCCGCGCGAGCGCGGCTGGCGGGGCACCGCGCCGACGGCATGGCTGCCGGACGGTGCATACCGGAACGAGCCGCCGCGCGCCTCGAACTCGCCGCGCTCGGTGAAATCACCACCGAACGCGCCGCCGCCGAAGCGCCCGGGGCCCAGCCGACTTCCGGAGCCGTCGGCATCACCTCCGGGCAGGCCCTGGAGGCGCGCCAGCAGCCCCTCGGAGGGGCCGGGGGGCGCCGTGGCCGCGAAGACGTTCTTCAGCTGCCGCTGGTCGTCGGCCTCCGCCTTGCACTTTCCACACGTAGCGAGATGCGCGAGCACCCGCTCGCGCGCGTCATGCCCCAACTCCCCGTCGACCAGAGCCGCGAGGCGGTCGCCGAGATGATGCTCGGCGGGGGACGGACCGCCTGTACCGCTCACGCGATTCCGACCTCCCCTGTGGTGACCGAGGTGAGCGGCCGCCGCTCGCGCTCGCGCTCCTCGGCACGCGCCGCCGGGGAGCGGTGCTTGAGCGCCTTGCGCAGGTGGGAGCGGCCGCGGTGAATGCGGCTGCGGACCGTGCCCAGCTTCACACCGAGGGTGGCGGCGATCTCTTCGTACGACAGGCCCTCGATGTCGCAGAGCACCACGGCGGCGCGGAACTCGGGCGCGAGGGTGTCCAGGGCCTGCTGGACGTCGGCGTCGAAGTGGGTGTCGTTGAAGTGCTGCTGCGGGGAGGGCTCGCGGCTGGGCAGCCGCTCGGCCGCGTCGTCGCCGAGCGCGTCGAAGCGGATGCGCTGGCGGCGGCGGACCATGTCCAGGAAGAGGTTGGTCGTGATGCGGTGCAGCCAGCCCTCGAAGGTGCCGGGGGTGTACGTCGACAGCGAGCGGAAGACGCGGACGAACACCTCCTGCGTCAGGTCCTCGGCGTCGTGCTGGTTGCCCGTGAGGCGGTAGGCGAGGCGGTAGACCCGCGCGCTGTGGGTGCTGACGATCTCCTCCCAGCTGGGCGGGGTCCAGGCCTGCGCATCCGCATCGGCGGCGAACGTCGCTGTCGTAGCGGTGTCAAAGGCCCCTCCCCTACCCTTGTGGCCGTGGGAGCGGGAACGGTCAGCAGTGTCTGTCACGGATTTCGGCTCGACGGCCGACCGCCTGAGGCGCCTGCGCGCCCATCGGTCACCCGCCGCAGCCGCACCTCCCCTGGTGGCTCTGGTGGTGTCCAGTAGAGCCCCTACCATATCCACCTCGCCCGTTAGCTCCGGATAAGCAGATTTGACCTGCTTTTGGTCTGGCTTCGCGTCATCCCGCACAACTCGCTGGGTCTTCACCGATGCATCCCCCCTGCAGTGCTTCAACGCCCGGTCCCATCTGCGGGTTCCCGCACGCAGCGGATACAGTCACGGTTGCGTCAACTACGGGGACAGGAGAGGGCCATTACCGGCAACCGGCAGACGAGCTTGGCATTCGCCGAGGCGTACGGCGCCGGGACCATCGACGACAAGGCCGACGCCGCCCTGCACTGGTCCCGCGACCGGGCACGGGAGGCGGGCATCCGCGCGGTGTCCACGGGCACCGGCACCGCGCTGCGGCTGCTCGCCGCGACGGCGGACGCCAAGGCGGTCGCCGAGATAGGCACCGGCACGGGAGTGTCGGGCATCTACCTCCTGCACGGCATGCGGCCGGACGGCGTCCTGACGACGGTCGACCTGGAACCGGAGCGGCAGCAGTTCGCGAAGCAGGCGTTCCGGGAGGCGGGCTTCGCCGGCAACCGCGCGCGCTTCATCCCCGGCCGCGCGCTGGACGTCCTGCCCCGGCTCGCCGACGGCGGCTACGACCTCGTCTTCTGCGACGGCGACCGCATGGAGTGCCTGGACTATCTCGCTGAATCGTTGCGGCTGCTGCGCCCCGGTGGCCTGGTCTGTTTCGAGGGCGCCTTCGCCGACGGCCGTACGGTCGACTCGGCGGCCCAGCCCGCGGAGGTGCTGCGCCTGCGGGAGCTGCTGCGCACCCTCCGCGAGACGGACGCGCTGATCTCGTCCCTCCTGCCGGTGGGCGACGGCCTGCTGTGCGCGGTCAAGCGCGGCTGAGCGGGGAACCGTGGCAGGTACGGGGGCGGCCGCCGGAGCGTACGGGGGGACCACTGTACGGACGGGAAGGCCACGGCGCGTACGGGCCGCACGCGCGGGAACGAATGCGGCCCCGGCGGGCACCACGCGCGAGCGCGGCACCCACCGGGGCCGGGGTATTCGGCTGGGGGTCCAGGGGTCAGCCCCGGGAAACCGCAGCATCAGGGCGGCTGCCCTGTCAGACGGTGACCTTCTCCAGGGCCTCGCCCAGGGCCTTGGCTTCGTCGGGAGTCAGCTCGACGACGAGTCGACCGCCGCCTTCGAGCGGAACGCGCATGACGATGCCCCGCCCCTCCTTGGTCACCTCGAGCGGGCCGTCGCCCGTTCGCGGCTTCATGGCCGCCATGCTCGTTCCCCTTCCTGAAACCAGCTCACGCAGCCGACAACCCAGGTGTCACCGGCATCGAACACATTGCTTCCAGGCCATTATCCCGCATCGCACGACCCGATGACCAACATCGGGGAGCATCCCTTCGGCAACGCGCTCTCGCAAAACCACCCAATTCGGGGAGTGGGCTGCGATACTTCGCCATCGTCCGGCGTCCGGTCCTCGCCGGTTGTTTGACGTACGTCACATGACGGGCGCCGATGATCTCCGGCATCCTGAGCGCTGGCCGCCACTGTCCGGCGGCCGACGAGCCGCGACGGAGGGACCCCTCACCATGGCCGACACCGTGCTCTACGACGTGACCGACGGCGTCGGGACGATCACGATCAACCGCCCCGACGCGATGAACGCGATGAACACGGAGGCCAAGGAGGCCCTGCGGGACGCCCTGCGCGAGGCCGCCGCCGACCCGGCCGTACGCGCGGTCCTGCTGACCGCCACCGGACGCGCCTTCTGCGTGGGGCAGGACCTCAAGGAGCACATCGGTCTGCTGGCCCAGGACCGCGAGACCGGCTCCGGGCAGACCATGAGCACGGTGCGCGAGCACTACAACCCCATCGTCACGGCGCTCGCCGGCATGGCCAAGCCGGTGGTGGCGGGGGTCAACGGCGTGGCCGCGGGCGCCGGCGCCGGTTTCGCGCTCGCCGCCGATTACCGGGTCGTCGCCGACACCGCCTCCTTCAACACCTCCTTCGCCGGCGTCGCGCTCACCGCCGACTCCGGCATCTCCTGGACGCTGCCCCGCCTGATCGGCCACGGCCGCGCCGCCGACCTGCTGCTCTTCCCGCGCAGCATCACCGCCCAGGAGGCGTTCGACCTGGGCATCGCCAACAAGGTCGTGCCGGCGGCGGAGCTGGCGGCCGAGGCGGCGGCGGTGGCGCGCGCGCTGGCCGAGGGCCCGACCGCCGCCTACGCCGCGATCAAGGAATCCCTTGCGTACGGGGCCGGGCACTCGCTCACCGAGACGCTGGCCAAGGAGGACGAGCTGCAGACGCGGGCGGGCGCCTCGGAGGACCACCACATCGCGGTCGAGGCGTTCGTGAAGAAGGAGAAGCCGAGGTTCCTGGGCCGCTAGGAGGCTCGGGCGGGCGCGGCGGGGCCCGCCTCGGGCGCGGGCGGCCGGGGCGCACCCCAGCGCACCTCCGGCGCGCGCCCCGGCGCGCCTCCCCCGCCCTCACGCCGCTGCCGCCGCCTCCACCGCGTCCCGCACGTGGCAGTCCGCCAGATGGTCGTTGACCAGGCCGCACGCCTGCATCGTCGCGTACGCGGTGGTGGGGCCGACGAAGCGGAAGCCGCGCTTCTTGAGGTCCTTGGCCAGCGCCGTGGACTCCGGGGTGACGGGCGCCACGTCGGACAGCGTGCGCGGGGCCCGCCGGGCGTCGCGCTCGGGCGCGTACGACCAGATCAGCCGGTCCAGCTCGCCGGGGGCCAGCTCGGCCGCGACCCGCGCGTTGTTGATCGCCGCGTTGATCTTCGCGCGGTTGCGGATGATGCGGGCGTCGGTGAGCAGCCGTTCGGCGTCCGCCTCGGTGAACCGGGCGACCGCCTCGATCCGGAAGTCGGCAAACGCGGCCCGGAAGCCCTCGCGGCGGCGCAGGATCGTGATCCAGGACAGCCCGGACTGGAACGCCTCCAGGCACATCCGCTCGAAGAGCGCGTCGTCGCCGTGGACCGGCAGGCCCCACTCGGTGTCGTGGTACGTGCGATAGTCGGCCATTTTCTCCGACTCCATGCCCCAGGGGCAGCGGGGCACCCCGTCCGGAGCCGTGCTGACGCCCGTCATGAGGCGGTCTTCCCCTCTTCCTCGCCCCCGGGGGCCGGGGGCTCCTCCCCGGCCGCACCGGCCGGGCGTTCGCCGGGCCGCTTCCCGGCCCGGCCCCCGGTGCCGTCCTCCGGGGCGTCCTTGATCAGGCCGGGCGGGCCCATCGCCGCGGCGTGCGCGCCGGCCAGGGCCGCCTCCAGTTCGGCGATCCGCGCGTCCCGTTCGGCCAGCTCGGCGCCGAGCCGGTCCAGGACGTCGTCGACGTCGTTCATGCGGTAGCCGCGCACGCTCACCGGCAGGCGTACCGCCTCCACGTCGGCGCGGGAGACGGGCCGGTCGGCGGGCAGCGGTTCGTACAGCCGGTCCGGCGCGGCCTCGCCGAGCCCGCCCTCGTCACCGCCGCCGACCACGGCGAGCGTGACCGCGGCGACCACCACGACCATCGCGATCAGCAAGAACCAGAACACGACCATCTCCCCGAGCTATGCGTTGGCACTGATCGTGCCATGCGGGTGTGACCGTTAGGGTCGCTGGCGGACCAGGAAGAGGGAGAAGCAATGCTGCGGCTGGGGAATCGAGAGTTCGCCGGGCACGAGCCGGTGATCATGGCCATCGTGAACAGGACCCCGGACTCCTTCTACGACCAAGGAGCCACCTTCACGGACGAGCCGGCGCTCGCCCGGGTGGAGCAGGCGGTGGCCGAGGGCGCCGCGATCATCGACATCGGCGGGGTCAAGGCGGGCCCCGGCGAGGAGGTCAGCGCCGCGGAGGAGGCCCGGCGCACGGTCGGCTTCGTGGCCGAGGTGCGCAAGCGGTACCCGGACGTGGTGATCAGCGTGGACACCTGGCGGCACGATGTCGGCGAGGCGGTCTGCGAGGCCGGCGCCGACCTGCTCAACGACGCGTGGGGCGGGGTGGACCCGAAGCTGGCCGAGGTCGCGGCCCGGCACGGCGTGGGCCTGGTCTGCACCCACGCGGGTGGCGTCGAGCCGCGTACCCGGCCGCACCGGGTGGCGTACGAGGACGTGATGGCGGACATCCTGCGGGTGACGCTGGGGCTGGCCGAGCGCGCGGTGGAGCTGGGCGTACGACGCGACGCAATCATGATCGACCCGGGCCATGACTTCGGCAAGAACACCCGGCACAGCCTGGAGGCGACCCGCCGGCTCGGCGAGATGGCCGACACGGGATGGCCGGTGCTGGTCTCGCTGTCCAACAAGGACTTCGTCGGCGAGACGCTGGACAAGCCGGTCAAGGAGCGGCTGCTCGGGACGCTGGCGACGACCGCGGTGTCGGCGTGGCTGGGCGCGCAGGTCTACCGCGTCCACGAGGTCGCCGAGACCCGGCAGATCCTGGACATGGTGGCCTCGATCGCGGGCCACCGGCCCCCGGCGGTCGCCCGCCGGGGGCTCGCCTGACCCCCGGCTACTTCCCGGTCTCCTTGGAGACCAGCGCGACCGCCTCGTCCACGTCGTCCGTGACGTGGAAGAGCAGCAGGTCGTGCTCGGACGCCTTGCCCTGCGCGACGACCGTGTCGCGCAGCCAGTCGACCAGGCCGCTCCAGTACTCCGTACCGAAGAGCACGATCGGGAAGCGGGTCACCTTCCGCGTCTGGACGAGGGTCAGCGCCTCGAACAGCTCGTCGAGGGTGCCCATGCCGCCGGGCAGTACGACGAAGCCCTGCGCGTACTTCACGAACATCGTCTTGCGGACGAAGAAGTAGCGGAAGTTGACGCCGATGTCGACGTGCGGGTTCATGCCCTGTTCGAAGGGCAGCTCGATGCCCAGGCCGACGGAGACGCCCTTGGCCTCCCTGGCGCCCCGGTTCGCGGCCTCCATCACGCCGGGCCCGCCGCCGGTGATCACCGCGAAGCCGGCCTCCACCAGGGCCTGGCCGAGCGCGACGCCGGTCTCGTACTCGGATGAGCCGACGGGGGTACGGGCCGAGCCGAAGACGCTGATGGCGCTCGGCAGTTCGGCCAGTGCGCCGAAGCCCTCCACGAACTCCGACTGGATGCGCATGACCCGCCAGGGGTCGGTGTGCACCCAGTCCGTGTCGCCCTCGGCGGTGTCCAGCAGCCGCTGGTCCGTGGTGCCCTTCTGCACCTGTTCGCGTCGGCGCACCACGGGTCCCAGGCGCTGTTCCTCCCACGCCCGCTCTTCCTCGGGGCTGGCCATATCGTGCTCCCTCCGCTGCCGGTCGGTGTCCGGCAAGGGTAGATCGGCCCAGGTGGCGGGCAGGGCGATTCCGGCTGCCGGAACACCTGCGGGGGACGTGGGCCGGGCGGGTCAGGCGGTGAGCCAGGCCCGCAGGCGCTCCTCGCAGTGCAGGATCCGCTCGACGGCGACCCGTTCGTCCTTCTTGTGCGCCAGTACGGGGTCGCCGGGGCCGTAGTTCACGGCGGGCACGCCCAGGGCGCTGAAGCGCGAGACGTCCGTCCAGCCGAACTTGGGCTTGGCGACGCCGCCGACCGCCTTCATGAAGGCGGCGGCCGCGGGGTGGGAGAGGCCCGGCAGCGCGCCCGGCGAGTGGTCGTCGACGGTCATTCCGGCGACGCCGCAGTCCGCGAAGACCTCGCGGACGTGGCCGAGCGCTTCCTGCTCGCTGCGGTCGGGCGCGTAGCGGAAGTTCACGGCGACGGTGCAGGCGTCGGGGATGACGTTGCCCGCCACGCCGCCCTCGATGCGCACGGCGTTCAGGCCCTCGCGGTATTCGAGACCGTCGATGACGGCCCGGCGCGGCTCGTAGGACGCCAGGCGCGCGAGGATCGGCGCCGCCGCGTGGATGGCGTTGCTGCCCATCCAGCTGCGTGCCGAGTGGGCCCGCTCGCCCTCGGTGTGCAGCAGCACTCGCAGGGTGCCCTGGCAGCCGCCCTCGACCTCGGTGTTCGAGGACTCCAGCAGCACGGCGAAGTCGCCCTCCAGCCAGTCCGGGTGCTCCTCGGCCAGCCGTCCGAGGCCGTTGAACTCGGCGGCGATCTCCTCCATGTCGTAGAAGAGGAAGGTCAGGTCGCGGTTGGGCGCGGGGACGGTGGCGGCGATGCGCAGCTGGACGGCGACGCCGGACTTCATGTCGGTGGTGCCGCAGCCCCACAGGACGCCGTCCTCGTCGAGCCGGGAGGGCACGTTGTCCGCGATGGGCACGGTGTCCAGGTGACCGGCCAGCACGACCCGCTCGGCATGGCCATGGAACGTGCGCGCGACGATGCAGTTGCCGTCCCGCTCCACCGTCAGGTGCGGGAGCGCGCGCAGCGCGTTCTCGACGGCGTCCGCGATGGCCTTCTCGTCCCGGCTGACGGACGGGATGTCGACGAGCTGAGCGGTCAGCTCGGCCGCGTCCAGGGAGAGGTCGAGTGCGGGGGTCTGCGTAGCGGTCTCCATGGAGCCGACCCTACCGGCGCCCCTCCAGTACCGTTGGCTGCGTGTCCCCCCAGCCCACCGCTCCCGCCCGCGGCACCCGTAGCAAGCGCCTCCTGCGTACCGGCGCGGCCTTCGCCGTGCTCGTCGGGCTGGCCGTCTACCTCGTCGTGCAGTACGTCACCGGCGGCCCGGGTGCCCCGCGCTGTGCGGTGCGGGCCTCGGACGGCGGCAAGCCGTACGAGATCTCGCCGGAGCAGGCCGCGAACGCCGCGACCATCTCGGCCGTCGGCTCCTCGCGCGGGCTGCCGGAGCGGGCCGTGACGATCGCGCTGGCGACCGCCATGCAGGAGTCCGGGCTGCGCAACATCGGCTTCGGGGACCGCGACTCGGTCGGCCTCTTCCAGCAGCGGCCGTCCCAGGACTGGGGCACGGTCGACCAGATCATGGACCCGGTCTATTCGGCCGGGGAGTTCTACACCCACCTGGTCAAGGTGCCGGGCTATTCGCGGCTGCCGCTGACGGTGGCCGCGCAGAAGGTGCAGCGCAGCGGTTTTCCGCAGGCGTACGCCAAGCACGAGCCGAACGCCGCGCTGCTGACCGGTGCCCTCACCGGGCGCGACGGGGCCGCGATGACGTGTTCGGTCAGCCGTCCGGCGGACCGGGAGCAGCCGGGCGGTCTGGACGGGGTGCGCAAGCAGCTGGTGCGCGAGTTCGGGCCCGACGTGCTGCCGCACGGGGGCGGGGCGGCTCCGGGCGGCAAGGGCGACGGCGAGGACGGCGGCCGGGTGCTGACGGTGCCCGCGCGGCCGGCGCCCACCGGTGACGGGGACGAGGCCCTGGCGGCGGGCCGGGGCACGGGACAGGCCGGCGGCACGTCCGCCGGCGGGGACGGCTCCGGGACGGAGCGGCGCGGCTGGGAGCTGGCCACGTGGGCGATGGCCCACTCCGGCGCATTGGGCATCGAGCAGATTTCCTACGCCGGGAAGATGTGGTCGGCGGCCGATTCCGGGAAGGGCTGGCAGAAGGCGACCGGTGCGGCCGCGCGGGCTGCCGCGTCGGACGTACGGATCGTCACCGCCAAGTGAGCCGCGCGGTGCCTTCCGGGGCGGGGTGTCCCGCCGGGCGGAGGGGCCGCGCCGTAACCCGGACGGCCGTCATGCCGTCAGCCTCGTGGTCACCGCGCAGCCGTCCGGCGGGTCCCTCGGGCGAGTTAACGTCGTCAACCCCGGGCAGCGGCGGCGGGTCACCGCCGGAGGGGTCATCCGAACGGCATGGAACCCGCGCCGACCTTGAGGTGTGACGTTTCAGCACCGTACTGCGCCCGGCGCACTTTGCCCGGTTTCCTCCGGAGCAGATTATGTGACCCCCCACTGATTCTTTACCAGCCGTGCCGCAACCTTCCCGGGCCTGGCGCGGTAGTCACGTCGTGCGCCCGGCAGCCTCCGCGCCCCGCCCGGCGGACACGGCACGTCTGTCAGAAGAACCAGTCCCTCTCCGTAAAAGGAGCACCATGTCCCTCCCCCTCTCGCGTCGGATCGCCCGAGCCGCGCTGCTGATCGCAGCAGGCGCAGCCCCCGTGGTCAGTGCGGCAGGCTCCGCGAGCGCCGTGGAACTGCCTCAGTCATCCGACCTGGGCGGACTGACCGCAGTGGACACCGCGAGCCTCGCCGACACCGCCGACGGCGCGGTTCAGGGTGCCGGCGACCTCGCCGGTGAGACCGGCGCGAACGCCGCCGAAGCCGGTGGCAAGGTTGTCCGCAAGGCCGTCCCGGCCCTGAGCAAGACCGCCGGCAAGACCGCGGGCAAGACGCTGGGGGAGACCGCTCCGGCCGCGAAGCAGGCCGCGGACAACGCCGCCAGCGACACCGCGGACAGTGCGGGGGACATCCTCACCGACACCCTGCACACCGCCACCGAGGACGGCCTGCCGACCGACGGCCTGACCGACTCGCTGCCGGGTGACGGGCTGTCCACCGACGGTCTGACCGACTCACTGTCCACCGACGGCCTGGCCCAGGCGGTCGGCGACAGCGGGCTGGCCTCGGACCTGCTGCCGACGAACGGCCTGCCGATCAGCTGACGCGGCGCCGCACGGCGAAGCCCGGAGAAGACGCCCTGCCTCAGGCGTCCGCTCCGGGCTCTTCGCGTGTGCGGGTCAGGACGCCGGCGCCAGCTCCGCCAGCCGGCGTACGGCCTCGTCCACCCGCTCGTCGGTGGCGGTGAAGGCGACCCGGACGAACCGCTCCCCCGCGCTCCCGTAGAAGTCGCCGGGCGCGACCAGGATGCCGCGCTTGGCGAGGTCGCCGACGGTGTCCCAGCACGACTCGTCCCGCGTCGCCCACAGGTAGAGCGACGCCTCGCTGTGCTCGACACGGAAACCGGCGGCCTCCAGGGCCTCGCGCAGCGCCGTACGGCGGCGGGCGTAGCGCTCGCGCTGCTCACCGACGTGCTCCGTGTCGCCGAGCGCGGCGACCGTCGCGGCCTGCACCGGCGCGGGGATCATCATGCCGCCGTGCTTGCGGATCTGGAGCAGCTCACCGAGGACGGCGGCGTCGCCGACCAGGAAGGCGGCTCGGTAGCCCGCCAGGTTGGAGCGCTTGGACAGCGAGTGGACGGCCACGATGCCGTCGTACGAGCCGCCGCACACGTCCGGGTGGAGGACGGAGACGGGGTCGGCCTCCCAGCCCAGTTCGATGTAGCACTCGTCGCTGAAGAGCAGGACGCCGTGCTCGCGCGCCCAGGCGACCGTACGGCGCAGCTCGTCGGCGCCGAGCACGCGGCCGGTCGGGTTGGACGGGGAGTTCAGCCAGAGCAGCTTGAGGCCGGCGGGGTCCAGCTCCAAGGGGGCGTCGTAGACGACCGGCTCGGCGCCCGCCAGGCGCGCGCCGACCTCGTAGGTGGGGTAGGCCAGACGCGGGTACGCGACACGGTCGCCGGCGCCCAGGCCGAGCTGGGTCGGCAGCCAGGCGACCAGTTCCTTGGAGCCGACGACCGGCAGCACGTTGGTGTGGGCCAGGCCGGTCGCGCCCAGGCGCTCGCCGGCCCAGCCGGTGATCGCGTCGCGCAGCGCGGCGGTGCCCCACACCGTCGGGTAGCCGGGGCTGTCGGCGGCGTCCGTGAGGGCTTTCCGCACGAGCGCGGGCACGGGGTCGACCGGGGTGCCGACGGACAGGTCCACGATGCCGTCGGCATACGCGGCCGCCGTGGACTTGTACGGCTCCAGCCGGTCCCAGGGGAAGACCGGAAGACGGGATGAGACGGTGCCCACGTTGCTCTCTTTCCTCACGTTCCTCTGGCCGCACAGGGCTGGAAACGCCTCGGCCCCGTGCGGCGTCGGCATCCCGGTCTCAGGTGACGGGGAGGCCGGCCGTACGGGACCGGGGCGGCGCCATGCGGCCGCTTACTGGTTCTGCGGCGGCAGCGCTGCGATGAAGGGGTGGTCACGCTCGATCAGGCCGAGCTTGCTGGCACCACCGGGCGAACCGAGCTCGTCGAAGAACTCGACATTCGCCTTGTAGTAGTCCTTCCACTCCTCCGGGGTGTCGTCCTCGTAGAAGATCGCCTCGACCGGGCAGACCGGCTCACAGGCGCCGCAGTCAACGCATTCGTCCGGGTGGATGTACAAGGACCGGGAGCCCTCGTAGATGCAGTCGACGGGGCACTCCTCGATGCATGCCTTGTCCTTGACGTCGACACAAGGCTGCGCGATGACGTAGGTCACGCTGTCGTTCCTCCTCGGTAGGGCTGGCGGACCGATTGGCAGTTCCGCCGCGGGGCGCGCGGGAGCGCGGCGTCGTCGATGCCCGCACCTAGTATCTCCGTTCCCGGGCACGAGACGAACAAGAGGGGCGGGTAGAGCCGTGGAATTCACTACCGGCGGACGGCTGGAGGTCCACATCACCCGTGCTGACGTGGGCAAAAGGGTATCTGTCCGGCGCTTGAGCGGCGCTGGGGAGGGGGCCGCGAAGTTCACCGACACGGTCGGTGTTCTCACATCGTGGGACGAGGGTGTGCTGAGCATCACACGCCGGAACGGAGAGACCGTCCGGTTCACCGAGGCCACTCTGGTCGCGGGAAAGACGGTGCCCCCGGCGCCCGCCCGCCGCCGCTCCCCCGCCACCAGCGCGCCGGAACTGGACCGGGTGGCCACCCGCGGCTGGCCGGCGGTGGAGAGCGCGTGGCTGGGCGAGTGGCAACTGCGGGCCAGCGGCGGATTCACCCGGCGGGCCAACTCGGTGGCGGCCCTGGGCGACCCGGGGCTGCCGCTGGACACCGCCCTGGAACGGGTCCGGGCCTGGTACGCGGAGCGCTCACTGCCCCCGTACATACAGGTCAGTACGGGCGCTCCGGGCACCCAGGAAGACCTGGCGGCCGAGCTGGACCGGCGCGGCTGGACGCGCGAGGTGACGGCGGAGCTGCGTACCGCCGCGCTGGCACCCGTCGGCGACCTGGACGCGGACGTGTCCCGGGTGGCGCTCACCCGGGAGACCGGCCCGGACTGGCTGCGCCGCTACCGGCGGTCCGCCGAGCCGGGGCCCGAGGTGCTCAAGGTGCTGCAGGGCGGCCCGTCCGTGTGGTTCGCCAGCGTGCCCGACGACGGAGGCAACGCGGCCGCGATCGGGCGGTGCGTGGTGGACGGGCGCTGGGCCGGCTTCGCTGCGGTCGAGGTCGGCGCGGAGCACCGGCGGCGGGGCCTGGCCTCGGCCGTGATGGCGGCGCTCGCCCGCAAGGCCCTGGACGAGGGTGCCTCGGCCGCGTATCTCCAGGTCGAGACGGACAACCACGACGCCCGCGCGCTGTACGACGGGCTGGGCTTCGTCACCCACCACCATTACCACCACTGGCGCGCCTCCCAGGGAGGCCCGAGCTGAACGGGTACGAACCTCGTATGCATCCGGACCCGGACCCGAACGGGGACGACACGTCCGCCGAGCGGCGCCGGAAGTTCGCCGAGGCGGCGCGCGACGAGCGGCCGGACCTCGCCCGGCTGTGCCTGCTGATCGCCGCGGAGGCCGACCCCGCGCTGGACGAGGCGGGCATGGACGCGGCGCAGATCGAACTGGACGCGTTGGCCGGGCGGCTGCCGTACGCGCCCGCCGGCGGGCCGCGCCCCTGGGCCCGCAACGTCGCCGAACTGCTCGGCGCACGCCTCGGCTTCCGCGGCACACCCGCCGAATACCGGCGGCTGGAGTCGTCGCTGCTGCACGAGGTGCTGCGGCGCCGGCGGGGCCTGCCGATCCTGTTGTCGGTGGTGTGGCTGGAGGTCGCGCGGCGGGCCGGCGCGCCGGTGTACGGCGTGGCGCTGCCGGGCCATTTCGTCGTCGGCTTCGGTGACCCGTACGGCTCGCACGTCCTCGCCGACCCCTTCGACGGCGGCCGGCTGCTGACCGACGAGGACGCCGGGGTGCTGGTCGCGGGCGCGACCGGGGCTCCGCTGACCGAGCAGATGCTGGCGCCGGCCGACCCGCTGGAGATCGTGCTGCGCATCCTGAACAACATCCGGGCGTGGGCCACCGCCCGGCCGGAGCGCAGCGATGTGCAGCTGTGGGCGGTCGAACTGTCCCTGCTGCTGCCCAGCCACCCGGCGCGGCTGCGCCACGACCACGCGCAACTTCTCGTGCAGCGCGGGGACTTCCTGGGCGGCGCGGCCGGGCTGGAGGAGTACGCGAAGGTGGTGGAGGGGGTCGATCCGGCCGCCGCCGCGGCGGTGCGGCGTCAGGCGGCGGCGGCCCGCGCCATGCTCAACTGATCCTCCGCGGCCTGCCCTGCCTGCTCGACGGCAGGCTGCTGCCCGGCGGTGTGCGGACTGCGGCGCACGATCAGTACGGTCGCGTCGTCCTTGAGGTCGCCGCCGGTGAACCGTTCCAGGTCGGCGCGGAGCGTGTGCGCCAGCTCGTCCGGCTCCAGGTGCGTCCAGCGGGCCAGCCGGTCGGCCAGCGGGTAGAACGAACCGTCCGCGCCCCGGGCCTCGGTCACGCCGTCGGTGCACAGCACGATCCAGTCGTCCGCCACCGGCTCGGCGGCCACGCTCTGCCGCGGCTCGCCGGTGAGCCATCCCAGGCCCAGCGGCAGGCCGCCTTCGCCGTCGTTGCGCTCGGTGACCCGGCCGTCCCGTACGAGGTAGTACGGGATGTGGCCGCAGGACAGCACCTTGGCACTGTCCTGCCCGCGCACCTCCAGCAGCAGCGCGGTGACGAACCGTTCCTCGCCGCCGCGCTCCGCGGAACGGACGTTGTAGCGGGCCAGTGCCTGCTCCATCCGTTCGGCGACGACTTCCAGACGGTCCGTGTAGTACGCCGCCTCCCGAAAGGAGGCCAGCACCTCGTGCCCGGCGCCGATCGCGGGCATCCCCTTGCCCTGGACGTCGCCGATCACCAGCCGCAGCCCGTGCGGCGTCTCCACGGCCTCGTAGATGTCCCCGCCGACCCGGGCCCCCTCCTGCGCGGAGACATAGAACCCGAACGCCTCCAGCGGCCCGGCGGTCAGCGGCAGCTCGCGCAGCATCTCCCGCTGTACGGCGTCGGCGACCATGCTCGTACGGGCATACAGCGCCTCGCGCTCCAGCCGCGTACGGCACAGCACCAGCGCGAACACGGCGACCAGCAGCGCCCCGAAGACCCCGACGACCTTGCTGGCCACGGACCAGTCCGGCACGAGCCGGATCTGGATGAACACCTGGCACAGCACGTACACGGCGGCCACCGCCGCGGTCCACCGGTAGGGGCAGCGCAGCGCGGCGATCAGCGGCGCGATGCCCATGAACAGGGCGAAGTGCAGCTGCGGGCCGGTCCCCGCGTCCGCCAGCGTGATGGCCAGGGTCACGACGACCAGCAGCACCGCCACCGCGCGGTCCCGCGCCGGGGTTCGCTGAAGAGTCATCACCCTTCCCAGCCTGCGCCCGCCGCCGTACCCCGCCCAGGGCCGAAAGTCCTGGTGAGGCCGTTGCGCGGGTGAGACTGCTTACAGCGCGGGCCCGCCGCCGTCCTGGTTACAGCCAGCCCTTGGCGGCTGCCGTACGGACGGCTTCGGCGCGGTTGCGGGCGCCCGTCTTCTGGATGGCGGTGGACAGGTAGTTGCGTACCGTGCCGTGCGAGAGGTGCAGGGCGGCGGCGACCTCCGCGTTGGTGGAGCCGTCCGCCGCGGCGCGCAGCACGTCGCACTCCCGGTCGGTGAGGGGGTTGGCCCCCTCGGACAGCGCGGCGGCGGCCAGCGCCGGGTCGATGACCCGCTCACCGCGGAGCACCCGCCGTACGGCGTCCGCGAGCTGTGCGGCCGGTGCGTCCTTGACCAGGAACGCGTCGGCGCCGGACTCCATGGCGCGGCGCAGGTAGCCGGGCCGCCCGAAGGTGGTGAGGATGACGACCTTCAGCGCCGGAAACTCCTCGCGCAGCAGCGCGGCGGCGTCCAGCCCGCTGATGCCGGGCATCTCGATGTCGAGCAGCGCCACGTCCACGGGCCGCTCCCGCACCGCGCCGACGACCTCGTCACCCCGCGCGGCCTGCGCCACGACCTCCATGTCGGGCTCCAGCCCCAGCAGCGCGGCCAGCGCTTCGCGGACCATGGACTGGTCCTCGGCGAGGAGGAGGCGCACTTTCTTCACGGGCTGCTCGCCGTGCGGGTCAGTCATGCGGACACCCTAGCCAGGCAAGGGAAAGCGCAGGTCAACGGGCGCCGGTGGGGACGACGGATCAGAGGTAGAAGCGCTTGTGCTGCTGCGTCGGTTCGAAGGTCTGGCGGCAGCCGGAACACCACCAGTGCCAGGTCTCCTGTCCCCGGCCCGAGTCGCTGGTGTCCTTCCACAGGCGGCGCCGGTCGCGGCAGGCCGGGCAGCCGGGCGGGGCGAGGGGACCGACGACGGCCCGCGGGTCGATGGGTGGCATGGCGCCAGCCTGCACCGCCCGGAGCGCCGGGGCGCCGGTTCTCGCGCCGGGCCACTCCATCGGGGGGAGCGGGAGCGGGCGCCCGCGCGCCGGAGCCACCGGAGCGCACGGCCGTACGCCTCACGCCCCCTTGGCGCCTCACGCCCCCGGGCTGTGCTCCGCGGGCCGGGCGCCGGTACCGGACACCGGCACGCTGCCGAGCGGGACGTACGCGCGCAGGGCGAAGCCGCGGCCGCGCGGCGCGGCGCCCGTCTCCAGGCGGCCGCCGGCCAGGTCCAGCCGCTCGCGCAGGCCGGCCAGGCCGTTCCCGTGGTGGTGGCTGCCGCCGCGCAGCGGCCCGGTGCCGTCGTCGACGACGGACAGGCACAGGAACCGCCGTTCGTCGGCCTCCCACTCCTCGGTGAGCAGTACCTCGCAGCGGCCGGCGCCACTGTGCCGTACGACGTTGGTGACGGCCTCCCGCAGCGCCCAGGCCAGCGCGCCCTCCCCGTCCTCCCCGAGGCCGCCGTGCTCCTTTTCCACGGCCGGGTCGATGTCCGCCATGATCGCCGCGGTGCGCAGCGCGGCGCGTGCCCCGGCCAGTTCGACGACCAGGCGGGGGCGCCGGTAACCGGTGACGGCCTCGCGGACGTCCACCAGCGCCTGGCGGCTGACCCGTTCGATGTCGGCGACCTGCTGGGCCGCGCGGTCCGGCTCGGCGGGCAGCATCCGCCCGGCCAGCTCGCTCTTGAGCGTGATCAGGGAGAGCGAGTGGCCGAGCAGGTCGTGCAGGTCGCGGGCGAGCCGCAGCCGCTCCTCGTTGGCGGCCAGCCGCGCGACCTCCACCCGCGCCTCGCGCAGCTCCTTCGTCGTACGGATCAGATACTGCACGCCGACCATCGCGAACCCGCTGAGCAGGCAGGGCAGGGCGTACGCGAAGAGGTAGGCGCGCACGTTCTCGTGACGCATCCCGATCAGCACGAGGACGGCGGTCAGTGCGGGGATCGCCCACCGCGAGGTGCTGAACGACTGGGTGACGGCCACCGAGACGCACACGAAGGTGAAGAGCACCAGCCAGTTCGGCCCGAGGACCGAGGCCAGCAGGACGGCGAGCGCCGCGATGAAGGCCACGGCCGCCCGGACCGCCCAGTCCTTGCAGGGCCGGTGGGTCATGTGCCGGAAGAGCACGACGAAGTAGACGGCGACGAACGTCAGGAGACCGGCGCAGCCCAGCAGCTCGTGCGCCGGGGACATCCCGCCGTCGAGCAGGTCCCCGATCGGCCCCGCCAGGTACAGGAACCAGATGACGACCCAGGCGCTCTTCACCAGCGCCTGCCGGCGGGTGCGGGGTGCCGATCCGATCATCACCGGGTTGGGCTCGGTCTCCGGGCACTTCATGCCGTACGCGTGTCCTTCCGGTAGAGCCAGCCCGCGCCGCCCGCGAAGACGAGCAGGTAGCCGGCGAGGATGGCCAGGTCCTTGGCGTCCGGTGCGTGGCCGGCCTCGATGGCCGTGCCGAGCGCGGCGTACGCGTGGGTGGGCAGCCACTCGGCGATGTTCTGCACCCACTGCGGCAGGATCGTCAGCGGCATCCACAGCCCGCCGAGGAACGCCAGCACGAAGTAGATCATCATGGCGATCGGGCGGACCGCGTCACCGCTGGCAAGGTAGCCGATGGCCACGCCGAGCGCGGCGAAGACGAAGCTGCCGAGCCAGGTCGCGACGAGGATGGCGATCCACTGCCAGGCCTCCAGCCGGACGCCCTTGACCGTCGCGGCGACCAGCATGACCAGCACGATCGACGGCAGGCTGACCGTCGCGGCGGAGCCCATCTTCGCGGCGACGTAGCCACGTCCGGGCAGCGCGGTCAGCCGCAGCTGCCGTACCCAGCCCTTCTCGCGCTCCTTGGCGATCGCCTCGCTGTTGCCGATCAGTACGGCGGTCATCGCGCCGAACGCCGCCATGGCGACCATGAAGTACAGGGGCATGTTCAGCTGCATGCCCGGTATCGGCTTGCTGCCGGCGCCGCCCGCGATGATCAGGTAGAGCACTGGCGGGTAGATCACCGAGAAGAACAGGAACTTCTTGTTCCGCAGGGCGCGGACGATCTCCAGCTTGATCAGGGTGGTCATCGTGCCGCCTCCTCGGCGGTCGCTGCGTCGGTGATGGCGATGAACGCCTGCTCCAGGCCGAGCCCGGCCACTTCCAGGTTGCGCGGGTACAGGCCGAGGCCGTACGCGGCGTGCATCGTCGCGTCGGCGTCCCCGGACTGGATGCGCACGGTGCGCCCGGAGACCTCCAGGGAGGTCAGGTGCGGCAGCCGGCGCAGTACCTCGTGGTCGACCGGCCCGTCCAGGTCGAAGACGATCCGGCGGGCACCGGCTCGCGCCTTGATCTCGGCGGCGGTGCCGTCGGCCAGCACCCGGCCGCGGTGCAGCACGATCACGCGGTCCGCGACCTCGTCCGCCTCTTCGAGGTAGTGGGTGGCGAACAGCACCGTACGGCCCTGCCGGGCCTGGGCCCGCATGGTGTCCCAGAACTTCTGCCGGGAGGTGACGTCCATGCCGGTGGTCGGCTCGTCCAGCACGATCAGTTCGTTGGCGCCGGCGGTGGCGAGCGCGAAGCGCACCCGCTGCTCCTGGCCGCCGGAGAGCTTGTCGACCATCCGGTCGGCGATCTCGGTGATCCCGGCGCTGTCCATGATCTGCTCGACCGGGTAGCCGCCCGGGTGCAGGTCGGCGGCGAGCTTGACCAGCTCACGGACCTTCACGCCGGTCATCAGGCCGCCGCTCTGCAGCATGGCGCCCACCTTGCCCTGCTCGATGGCGCGCTGCGGGCTCGTCCCGAAGAGCGACACGGACCCGGTGTCGGCGTTGCGCAGGCCCAGGAGCAGGTCGAGGGTGGAGGACTTGCCGGCGCCGTTGGGGCCGAGGAGGGCGACGGTCTCGCCCGGGTACAGTTCCAGGTCCAGGTCGGCCACCGCCCGTACGGCGCCGTAGTTCTTGCTGACTTTACGGAAGCTGACCACGGGCTCCGGACCCGCCCGGCGCCCCGCGGCCCGGTCTGTGGTGATGGCAGTGCTCGTCATGTGTCCCAGCTTCACAGCGGGGCGGTGACCTGCGGCAGTGTCGCCTGTCGCAAGTACGGGATGACAGATGTCATGGGTGGTGTCCCCTAGGGTGCGGCTCCGGCGGTCCCGGAAACGGCCGTGCCGGGGTCAGCCGGGTACGCCCATGCGCTGCGTGCCGACGACCGACAGCAGCCGCAGGGCCTCGGCCGACGGCGAGCCCGGAGCGGCGGTGTAGATGACGACCCGCTGGTCCCGGTCGGTGACATCCAGGACGTCACAGCTGACGCTGACGGGCCCGACGAGGGGGTGCTCGAAGGTCTTGCAGAGGGTGGGCCGGGCGGCCACCTCGTGGGCGGCCCAGAGCCGGGCGAACTCCTCGCTGCCCGCCAGCAGCTCCTCGACCAGGCCGGTCACCTCCGGGTCGGTGGAGTAACGGGCCGCCGCGGCACGCAGTTGCTGCGCGGCGGTCCGGGCGAACGCGTCCGCGTCCGAGACGCCGTACAGCCGCCTGCCGTGCGGGTGCGGGCCGAGGAAGGCGCGCCGGACGAGGTTGCGGTCCCGGCGCGGGAGCGCGGAGAAGTCCTCCATCAGGGCGGCGGCCAGCTCGTTCCAGGCGATGACCTCGTACGTCGCCGAGATGACGATCCCCGCCGCCTCGGGCAGCCGGTGCAGCAGGTCGACGAGGCTCTGCCGTACCTCCCGCGAAGGGCCCGGCGGGGGCCCGGGCGGGGCACCGGCGAGGTGGTGGAGGTGGTCGCGTTCGGCGTCCGACAGGCGCAGGGCGCGGGCGAGCTGGGCCAGCACCTCGCGGGAGGGGTGCGGGCCGCGCGCCTGCTCCAGCCGCGTGTAGTACTCGGCCGAGATGAACGCCAGCTGCGCCACCTCCTCGCGGCGCAGGCCCGGGGTGCGGCGGCGCGTCCCGGCGGGCAGCCCCACGTCGGCGGGGGTGATGCGTTCGCGTCTGCTGCGCAGGAAGTCGCCAAGTTCTCGTCGGTCCACCGCACCAGTGTGCGCGGGCACCGGGGCGCCCAGCCAGGTACTCCCGGGGCCTGGCTGAGCGGTGCGGCCGGGCACAGGCTCATCGGCATGAACCACACACCGACCACATCCACATCCACCTCGACCGCGACCACCACCACGGCCACGGCCTCGGGCCTGCTCACCGGCAAGGTCGCCTTCATCACCGGGGCCGGCCGCGGCATCGGCGCCGCGGCGGCACGGCTCTTCGCCCGGGAGGGCGCCCGTGTGCTCCTCGCGGCGCGCACGGAAGCCCAGCTCAAGGCGGTGACCGAGGACATCCGGGCGGCCGGCGGCACCGCGGACCACGTGCGGTGCGACCTGGCGGACGCGGCGAGCGTCCGGGCCGCCGTCGAACGGGCCGTGGAGCTGTACGGCCGGCTCGACGTGGCCTTCAACAACGGCGCGACGGGCCAGCCGCCCGGCCCGCTGGACCAACTGCCGGAAGCCGACTTCGACCTGGTCAGCGCCGTCGACTTCAAGGGCCCGTGGCTGGCCATGACCGCCGAGGTCGCCGCCATCCGGGCCACCGCGGGGCGCGGGGCCATCGTCAACACGTCCAGTGTCGGGAGCCTGATGGGCAATCCCGAACTGCCCGTGTACGGCGCGGCGAAGCGGGCGGTCAACAGCCTCACCGCGTCGGCGGCCGTCACGTACGGCCGGGAGGACATCCGCGTCAACGCCATCGCGCCCGGCACCACGCTGACCGAGATGCTCCGCGCGTGGGACGAGCAGTCCCCCGGCACCATCGAGCAGCTCAACGCCCGCACCCCGCTGGGCCGCGCCGCCGATCCGGAAGAGGTCGCCCAGGCCGCGGCCTGGCTGCTCAGCGACCGTGCCTCCTACGTCACCGGGACGGTCCTCCGGGTCGACGGCGGTATGTGCGCCTGAGAGCCTGCCTTTGAACCCCCGTCGTCCGCCCGAAGGGCGGGCGCAGCGGCGGTCGGTGCGTGCGATGGGGGTCCCCCTGCTCGAAGAGCTCGGGGGAGTGCGTGCCGGGCGTCGGGGCGCAGGCGGGGGTTCAAAGACAGGCTCTCAGCGGACACGGGCGTCGTCGCGGCGCGCCGAGGGCCTGCGTCAGCCCTTCCGGGTGCCGCAGAACTCGGCCTCGACCACACCCACGTACGAGGCGGCGTCGCCCAGCCAGTCGCCGTTGATGTTGAACGTCAGCTGGTGGCCGCCGTCCCGGGTGCCGACGACCCCGGAGACGGAGCCGTTGGCGCGGCCCGTCTTGCCCACCACGGTCACCCCGCAGGAGAGGGTGACGGACTCGATGCCGAGTCCGTAACGGTAGCCCGTGACGTCCGCGGGCACGGTGGTGAACATCTCGCGGGTCGCCGCCGGGCCGAGCAACCGCCCCCGGGTCAGGGCCCGGAAGAACGTGTTCAGGTCGCCGGTGGTGGAGATCATGTCGCCCGCCGCGCCGAGCCACGACATGTTCTGTTCGGTGGCGTCCACGACCGGCGCGTCGGGTTCCTTCTGCCGCAGCCGCGAGTAGGCGGTGGGGTGCGGCAGCGGCATCCGGGGGTCCAGCCCGGGGAATGAGGTCTCCCGCAGCTTCAGCGGGCCCAGGATGCGGCGCTGCGCCTCGTGGGCGTAGGAGTGGCCCGTCGCCTTCTCGATGACCATGCCGACGAGTATGTAGTTCGTGTTGCTGTACCGGGCCGCCTCGCCCGGGGCGTTGTGCGGGGGCTGCTGCGTCGCGAGGGCCACCAGATCGGCGGGGCGGTAGGTGTCGTAGCGGTGGCCGGGGAACCCGGGGCCGGAGGTGCGGTGGGAGAACCCGGGGTCGGCGGAGTAGTTGGCGAGGCCGCTGGTGTGATTCAGCAGGTGGCGCAGCCGGATGGCACGGCCGTCGTTGCCGTTGCCGCGTACGGCGCCGGGCAGCCACTTCTCGACCGTGTCGTCCAGGTCGAGCCTGCCCTCCTCCGCGAGCTGGAGGAGGACGGTGGCGAGAACGGTCTTGGTGATGCTGGCGGCGCGGAAGTGGCCGGCGCGGGTCCGTTCGCGGCCCGTGACCGTGTCCGCGTGACCGGCCGCGCCGAACCACCGGCCGCGCCCGTCCCTGGCCTCCGCGGCAACACCGGGAAGGCCGGCCTCGTCGACCACGGCCCGCAGCGCTTCCTGGGTCGCCCGGTGGCCGCCCGGATGCCGGTCGGGCGACGCGGCTCCGGCGGCCGGACCGGTGGCAAGGACGGCCGTGAGGGCCAGGGCGAGGGCCGTGGCGCGAGCGGTGGCCGGGCGGAGGGTGGTGACGCGGGTGGTGGCCGGGCGGCAGGCGGTGGTCTGGCGGAGGGGGGTGGTGCGGGTGGTGGCGGGCCCGGTGGTGGCGCTCGGGCGGTCGGTTGCGGAGCTGCGGTCGGTCACGGAGACGCGGTCGGTTACGGAGGTCATGACCGGGACGCTATGGCGCGCCGGGGGCCACCCGGTATCGACGAAAGTAAGGTCGGCGCCCTCACTTTGGGAGGGTGTCCGGCGGCCGGGGGGGCCGGGCCGGGAGCCCGCTCCGGGTGTCCGGCAACCGGGGAGCCAGCCCCGAAGCCCGGCCCGGGTGGCCGGCAGCCCGGAGCCGGGTCCCGGTCTCCGGCAGCCGGGGCCGAGGCCGGGCCAGGGCGTTTTTGACGGATCTCCGCGGGGGACGGAGCGGCGTTCGGTGCGTCCGCTTGGGGGCCCCTGCTCGAAGAGCCAGGGGGAGTGCCGGGCGTCGCGATGCCGCGGAGATCCGTCAGAAGCGCCCTGAGAGCCGGTTCCGGCGCCCGGAACGGCGTCGAGCCGGTCCCGTACGACGGTACGGGACCGGCTCGACGTGCCGGGTGCGGAGCGACGGACGGTCAGCCCGTGCCGGCGCCCTCGACCTTGGCGACACGCTTCTGCGGTGCGGGCGGCGCGGTCTTCTTGAGCGCCTGCGTCATCGCGGCGGCGGCGTGCTGCGGGGTCATCTTGACCTTGCCGGAGCCGCCGTCGATCGTCACGTTGTCGAAGGCGTGGCCGTACTTGTCCTCCAGCTTGGCCAGGTCTATGACCGGCTGGAGCGAGCCGTCGGAAGCGACGGCGAAGGACAGCAGCTCGCCGATGGAACGCTGGCTGAACGGCACCTCGACGCCGCCCGCCGACAGGTAGACCCATCCGGAGACGGCCGGCTCGGCCATGTCCTTCATGGCCCGGTCGACCGCCGCCTTGTCCGCCTTCGGCCGCTGCTCGACGGCGGCCAGTACCACCGGGGTGTTCTTGCCGCCGGCCGCCCGCTCCAGGTACGCCTTCTCGATCTTGCTCTTGGACGCCTTGACGTCGACCGCCTTGTAGGGCGTGCCGTAGTGCGGGACGGCCTTGCCGTTCTCGAAGGTGATGCCGCCGTCCTTGGCGGCACCCGCGGAGCCGGCCACCGCCCTGAGCGCGACGTCCAGCTTCTCGTCGTCGGTGATCATCGCCGGCTCGGCCGTCCGGGTGCCGCCGAACAGCGAGCTGATGACGGAGACCGGGTTGTAGTCCCGCCCGGAGGCGTCCCGGACCGTGGCCTGGGTGTCGATGTTCAGCCCGGCCTTGGCCGGCACGAGTGTCTGCTCCTTGCCGTCCACGGTCAGCTTCAGCGGCTCGTTACGGGTTTTGCCGACGGCCGCGTCGAGCTTCTTGACGGCCTCTTCCTTGGTGGTGCCGCCGATGTCCACGCCCAGCGCGGTGGTGCCGTTGGGCACGTCCGCGTGGTCGAGCAGCAGCCCCGCGCCGTACGCGACGCCCGCCAGCACGACGACCGCGACGCCCAGCAGAACGACCTTGTTGCGGCCCTTCTTCTTGGGGTTTATCGGCTCGGGGATCTTGGCGCGCGGCGGGGCCGGGGTGTCCTGGCCGCCGCCCGGTCCGGGCGGGAAGGACCCGCCGGGTGCCGGGGCGGCGTCGGCGGGGACCGTCGGAATGCCGCTGACCAGGGTGTCGCTGGAGAGCTGGTCGCCGCCGGTACGGCCGGGGCCGCTGGGCGCGCCGCCGGGGAACCCGCCGCCGCCCTGGCCGCCGTTCGGCACACCGCCCGTGATGCCCCCGGTGACGCCGATGCCGCTGCCGGGGCCGGCGGGCGGGGCGGGGGGCTGCGGGGTGAGTACCGCGGTGTCGTCGGTCATGCCGGGGCCGCCGTCCGCGCCCGGTGCGCCCGGGGTGTGGAAGCCGGCGGGCAGGTCGAAGGCCGAGTCGCCGGTGGCCGGACCGGTCGTCGGGCCACTCGGGCCACCGGGCGTGTCGAACGGGCTGCCGGTGCTGCCCTGCCCCGTAGGCGCGTCGAACGGGCTCGCGGGTGCGTCGAACGGGGACGGGGCCGCGTCGAACGGCGAGCCGCCGCCCTGCTGCGCGGGCGCGTCGGAGAAATACGGCAGGTCCGGGCGCGACGATCCGCCGTCGGCCGGGTTCTGCGGCGCGGCGGGAGCCGGGTCCGGCGAGGCCGGTGCACCGGCGGAGGCCGCCGTCGGCTTGCGGGGCGAGAACCAGTCACTGGTCTTCTCGGCCGGAGCGCCCTTGGCGCCTTCGGAGCCGGCCGCGTCGGGCTTGCGCGTACTGCCGGTGCGCTCAGACCCGGCAGACCCGGCAGACCCGGCAGATCCGGCGGACCCGGCAGACCCGGTGGTCCCGCCGGTTCCGGCACTCCCGGCAGCCCCGGCTGCCCCGGCGCTCCCGAAGTCGGACGCGGTCAGGCCGGACACACCGGATGTACCGGACGCACCGGCAGCCGCCGGTCCGCCCGCCCCGGACTCCTCGCCGACGGGCTTGCGCACGACGACCGGCGGGATGGGGCGGGACCCCGGAATGTTGATCTTGATCCGCGTGGTCAGCGTGGTCTCGGTCTTCGGCTCCTCCGGCTTCGCCGCGGCGTCGGCCGCCACTGCATCGTCCGCCTCGGTCCGAGGCGTTCCGTACGGCGGTGTCCCCGACGGGTACGCGGCACCGCCGCGCCCCTGGGCGCCGGAGGACGAACTGTCAGATTCACGACTCAAAGCAGGTTCTCCCGGTTGGCTCCGCCGCTCGTCAGTACGGTGCTTGGGCGGCTCGGCGGCGCGCACCACCATACTGGCCGCCATCGGCGGACACCCCGGGAGCAGGGCAACACCCCGCTCCCGGACCGCCGGGCGGTACCGAAAATGATCATTGGGGCCGGTGCTTACTTGCCAAGTCGGGCCGCTTGCGCACCGTTGGCCCGCATCTGCGAAGCGGTGGCACAGATCACAGCCAGCACGATGCCGCCGACGAGGAAGACATAGGTACCCAGGCCGGCGCCGAAGAGGAAGTCGCCCTCGGGGCGGGCGTCGCTGAGCAGGATCACGGTCACCAGCCAGCCCGCGCCCGGCGCCAGCACGCCACCCGTACGGCCGAGCGCCGCCCGGCCCCCGTAGAAGAGGCCACCGGCCGCCGCCAGTGCCAGCAGCAGTCCGCCGGGGAACCACGCGGCCTGGACGAGCCCGCCCGCGGTCGCCACCAGGGCGCCGAGGACGAACAGCAGGACGTACGCGGCCACCCGGCCGGGGCTCAGCGGCGCGGCGAGACCGGTGGCGGCCGCCGCGCCTCCCGCGCCCGCCTTCCCGGCACCGGCGCGGGCACCGCCACCGCCACTGGCGCGGGCACCGGCACCGGCCGAGGCCTTGGCCGCCGCGCCCTGACCACCCTGACCGCCCTTGGGAGCCGCCGACGCGCCCGTCTTCGGCCCCCTGCCGCCCGCCGTGGCCCTGGTCCGCTTCTTCGCGCCGCTCATACCGCCGTCTCCTTCTCGTCCTCGGTACGCTCCCTGTCCCCTTCGCCGTCCGTCACGCCCGCGAAGAGATCGTCCTCACGCTCTCCTTCCACGGCGCCGGACCTGCCCCGTACGAGCTGGTAGTACTCGGTCGCGAAGAGCGGCTGCCCCAGGCCGTTGGAGAGCGCGAAGAAGGGGCCCTCGACATCGATCTGGGTGGCGTGCGCCCGCATCGCCGCCGCCTTCGCGGCCGCGTACCGCTCGCCGCCCACGATCGCGGCGGTCACCACGGCGTCGTCCACGACCCCCGGCACGTCGTCCACCCCGCCGACGCCGGGGAAGGACAGGCCGGCGGCGCGCAGCCGCACGAAGCCCTCCTCGACGGCCGAGCGCGGAGTGCGGTTCCAGTAGATCTTCCCGATCCGGTGCGGCGCGCCCAGCTCGGGGCGGAAGTCCGGGTCGGCGGCGAGGTCCGCGGCGCGCATGGCGACGCGGTGCGCCTGGATGTGGTCGGGATGGCCGTATCCGCCGTTGTCGTCGTACGCGACCAGCACCTGCGGCCGGACCTCGCGGACCACGGCGACCAGATGTCCGGCGGCCTCGTCCGGGTCGGCCTGCCAGAAGGCGGCCGGCCGGTCGTTCTGCGGGGCGCCCATCATCCCGGAGTCGCGGTAGCGGCCCGCGCCGCCCAGGAAGCGGTGGTCGGTGACCCCGAGCGCCTCCATGGCCGCGGCCAGCTCGCCGACGCGGTACGGGCCCAGGGCGTCGTCCCGGTCCGGCGCCAGGTGGGCCAGGTCCGGCGGGATGACCTCGCCCTCTTCGCCGCGGGTGCAGGTCACGAGCGTGACCAGGGCCCCTTCGCTCGCGTACTTGGCCATCGTGGCGCCATTGTTGATGGACTCGTCGTCCGGGTGCGCGTGCACGAGCAGTATCCGGCGGGCGGGAAGGTCGGTCATGGAGACAGCGTACGAGCCGGGCGGCCGGGACCCTGCATCCCGATCCGGCCCGCCCGGCCCGTCCCCCGTTCAAGGGCCGGGCCCGCCGCTTTCCGCGCACGGACCTCGGCGGGCGCCCGGCGCCGCACGGCCCCAGGCAGGCGCCCGGCGCCGCGCGGGCACCCGGCTAGAACTTGATGCCCCCCAGCATTCCGGCGACGTTCGTCGTCAGCTGCTTGATGGTCGGGCCGATCGACGAACTGGCCAGATAGAAGCCGAGCAGCATGCACACCAGCGCATGTCCCGTCTTCAGCCCGGACTTCTTGACGAGCAGGAAGACGATGATCGCCAGCAGCACCACCGCCGAAATCGTCAGTGCCACGGCGGCTCACCTCCAAGTACGCACGGTCCGGACAGCGTTGGGACGACGCGGGGCCGACGGCTGACGGCCCCGCGGGCACGGGGAAGTCACGCTCCCCTCCCCTACCCACTCCGCGGTCTGGATCATAACTTTCCACGCTCGCGCATATGTCGGTGCACGGGAGCAGAACGGGGGCGCACGCGATCATCGAAGTACGGCCACGGCCGAGGCGCGGCCCCGTAGGCTCGTCCGCATGACCGGACAGCTCTCCTTCCCCCGGCAACACGCCCGTACCCAGCGCTTCTCCCTGGGCGCGCCGCGCGGCTTCGCGGTGGCGCCGGACGGTTCGCGTGTCGCCTTCCTCCGCTCCCGTACGGGCACCGATCGAGCGAATCTGCTGTGGGTACTGGACCTTGACGAGGGGCGGGAGTACGCCGCCGCCGACCCGGCGACGCTGCTCTCCGGCGCGGACGAGGAACTGTCCCCCGAGGAGCGGGCCCGCCGGGAACGTACGCGCGAAGGGTCGTCCGGTGTGGTGGGCTACGCCGTGGACGCCGCGGTGGAACTGGCCGCCTTCACCCTCTCGGGCCGCCTGTTCACCGCCGAGCTGCGCGCCGGCACGGCCCGCGAACTGCCCGTTCCGGGCCCGGTGGTGGACCCCCGCCCGTCGCCCGACGGTCGGCACATCGCGTACGTGTCCCGGGGCCGGCTGCGGGTCGTACCGGCCGACGCCGCACACGGGGACGACGGGGACGGCACGCCCGGCGACCGTTCCCTCGCCGAGCCGGACGGCCCGGACGTCACCTGGGGCCTCGCGGAGTTCATCGCCGCCGAGGAGATGGGCCGCCACCGCGGTTTCTGGTGGTCCCCGGACAGCGACCGCGTGCTGGCCGCGCGCGTCGACGACTCACCCGTACGGCGCTGGTGGATCGCCGACCCCGCGCGGCCGGGCCGCGAACCGGCGCGGGTCGCCTATCCGGCGGCCGGCACCCCCAACGCCTCCGTGGGCCTGGCCCTGCTCGGCCTGGACGGTTCGCACACGGACGTGACGTGGGACCACGAGCGCTATCCGTACCTGACGCGCGTGCACTGGTCGGCGGCGGGCCCGCCGCTCCTCCTCGTACAGAGCCGTGACCAGCGCGCCCAGCGCTACCTGACGGTCGACACGAAGACCGGCGCGACCAGCACCGTGCACGCCGACGAGGACCCGCGGTGGGTGGAACTGGCCACCGGATCGCCCGCCTGGACGCCGGACGGGCGTCTGGTGCGCGTCGCGGACGAGGGCGGGGCGCGCCGGCTCTTCGTCGGCGACCGGGCGCTGACGGCGGCGCCGCTGCACGTACGGGCCGTCCTGGACATCGGCGAGGACGACGTGCTGTTCACGGCGAGCGCCGAGGACCTGCACGACATCGGCGTCTACCGCGCCTGGTACCGGGGCAGCGGCGACCAGAGCGGCTGGGAGCGGATCGGGCGGCGCCCGTACCCCTCGGTGTCCTCCGCGGTGCGCGGCGGCGCCGTGACGGTGCTCTCGCACGCCTGTCTGGAGCGGCCGGGGGCGCAGACGGAGGTGGTGCGGCTGGAGGCGGACGGCGGTGAGACCTGGCTGGCCGCGGTCGGCTCGTACGCCGAGGTGCCGGTGCTCACCACCAGCCCGCGGCTCGCGCTGTCCGGTGAGCGGCGGATCCCGTGCGCGGTGCTGCTGCCGACCGGCTACCAGGAGGGCGACGGGCCGCTGCCGGTCCTGATGGACCCGTACGGCGGTCCGCACGGGCAGCGGGTGGTGGCCGCGCACAACGCCCACCTGACGGGCCAGTGGTTCGCCGACCAGGGCTTCGCGGTGATCACCGCCGACGGGCGGGGCACTCCGGGCCGCTCCCCCGACTGGGAGAAGGCGATCCACCACGATCTGGCGGCGGTGGTCCTCCAGGACCAGGTCGACGCGCTGCACGGGCTCGCCGGCCGCTTCCCGCTGGACCTGGGCCGGGTCGCGATCCGGGGCTGGTCCTTCGGCGGCTATCTGGCCGGACTGGCGGCGCTGCGCCGCCCCGACGTCTTCCACGCCGCCGTCGTGGGCGCCCCGGTAACCGACCAGCGGCTGTACGACACCCACTACACGGAACGGTATCTGGGGCATCCGGACGAGGACCCGGCCCGTTACACCGCCAACTCCCTGGTCGGCGACGACGGCCTGGTGGGTGCCGCGGAGCAGCACCGGCCGATGATGATCGTGCACGGTCTGGCGGACGACAACGTGGTGGTGGCGCACAGCCTGCGGCTCTCCTCCGCGCTGCTGGCGGACGGCCGGCCGCACGAGGTGCTGCCACTGTCGGGCGTCACGCACATGACGCCGCAGGAGCAGGTCGCCGAAAACCTCCTGCTGCTGCAGGTCGACTTCTTGAAGAGGTCGCTGGGAGTCAACTAGCCCAGCATGTGAGCGGGTTGGAGATCGCTGCACCCGGCCAATGCGGCGATCGCCGGAAGTACCCCCACACGAGGCGGCAACCGGCCGGGGCGATCGCAGGGCCACCCCGGCCGGTCCACGGCACCCGCACGGCCGTACGCTGTCGAGTATGGCGCGTCCGTATATCGGCGTGACGACAGTCAAGTTGCCTCGCTGTTACGGCCGTTGGGCATGATATGTCGCTCATGCCGTACGCCGCATACCGCTGTCAAGCACGCCGTGGCGTCAATCTGCGCAATCTTCGCTCAAGAAGCGGACACCGTGCGAGCGAGCGTTCGCCGTCCTCTTGACTGGGCTATAAATACCTTGCCAAAGTCCGCTCAACCAGCGGTGCGAATCAGCTCCGCTTCCAGTTGCAAGTGAACTCGGTGCGGGGGAACTTCGCGATGACCAGTCCGTCCCAGACCGCGGTAACGCAGACCGATCCCTCCGGACTCGGACCCGAGGGGCTGCGGAAAGTCAAGGACCGCAAGGGCGGGGAACTGGTCGGCCGTTCCCCCGGCCAATTGATGTGGATCAGGTTCAAGCGCGACCGGACCGGTGTGATCAGCGGATGCGTCGTTATCGCGTTCTTCTTGATCGGTCTGCTCGCCCCCGTGATCTCCAAGCTGTACGGCAAGGATCCGTACACCCGGTACGGCCAGATCACCCCGGGTCTGCTGGTGAACGGATATCCGGCGCAGCCCAACGGAGGGATCTCCTCGGAATTCTGGTTCGGCATCGAACCGACGCTCGGCCGTGACGTGTTCATGCAACTCGTATACGGAATCCGGACGACCCTTTACCTCTCGGTCGCCATCACTCTCGTATCGGTGCTCACGGCCATCGTCATGGGGGTGGCCGCCGGATACTTCGGCGGCCGGGTCGACTACTTCATCGGCCGGATCATCGACCTGCTGATGGCCTTTCCCAACCAGCTCTTCTTCGTCGCGTTCGTCCCCGTGGTCGGCGCCATCTTCGTGGCCCCCGAGGACGCCATGGCGACCTGGATGCGCTGCCTCATCCTGATCCTGGTGCTGTGGTTCCTGGGCTGGATGAGCCTGGCCCGGCTGCTGCGCGGCACCGTCCTGTCGCTCCGTGAACGTGAGTTCGTCGACGCCGCCAAGGTCAGCGGCGCCTCCCCGGCCCGCATCATCCGGCGTGAGCTGCTGCCGAACGTCATGACGCCGATCCTGGTGCAGACGACGTACATGCTGCCCAACTTCGTCACCTCGATCGCGGGCCTGTCCTTCCTCGGCGTCGGCCTGGTCGAACCCACCCCCGACTGGGGCCGGATGTTCGCCAACGCCGCCGAGTACTACCGCAACGACATCACGTACTTGTTCTTCCCCGGCATCGCGATGGTGCTCTTCATCGTCGCGTTCAACCTCCTCGGGGATTCCGTCCGGGACGCCTTCGACCCGAAACGCGCCCGGTGAACCGTGTTCCACGGGGGGTGCTGCCACCCCAGCACCGCACACGTCAGGCAGCGGCCACGGAACTAAGACAGGCAGGTGCATCCACCACTATGAAGACACTCCGTACGCACAGAACGCGCGCCACGGTCGTGGCGCTGTCCGCGGGGGCCCTGGTCCTGACCGCCTGCAGCAGCGGCGCCGGCCAGGGGGCGGAGGACGACAAGGGCCGCGAGAAGGCCGAGAGCCAGCGCGCCCAGATCGCCTTCGGTGACGCCAAGGCGTCCACCGGCCCGGCCGAGGCGGTGCCCGGCGCGACCCCCGGCGGCACCATCAAGGTCTACCAGCGCGACACCTACGACCACCTCGACCCGGCGCAGATCTACGTCAGCGACGAGGGCACCCTCTCCACGCTGATCTTCCGCCGCCTGACCTCGTACCACCTGGACAACAGCGGCAAGTACACGGTCGTCGGAGACCTGGCGACGGACAGCGGCAAGTCCACCGACGGCGGCCGCACCTGGACGTACACCCTGAAGAAGGGCGTGAAGTTCGAGAACGGCCAGCCGATCACGTCCAAGGACATCCGGCACACCTTCGAGCGAACCTTCGCGGACTTCATCTCCAACGGCCCGACGTATGTGCAGCGCTGGCTGGCCGACGCGGAGGGCAACGAGTACCGCAAGCTGCTGCCGGGCGGCCCGTACGGCGGCAAGCACCTGCCCGACAGCGTGCTGGAGACCCCGGACGAGAACACCATCCGCTTCCACTTCAAGAAGCCGGTCGGTGACCTCCCGTACGCGCTGGCCATGGCCGGGTACGGCGTCGTGCCGGAGAAGGGCGACACCAAGGAGCGGTACGACAAGAACCCGGTCTCCTCCGGGCCGTACAAGATCCAGGCGGGCTCGTTCAAGTCCGGCAAGGGCATGTCCCTGGTCAAGAACGCCAACTGGGACCCGAACACGGACATCACCCGGCACCAGTACGTCGACAAGTTCGACATCCAGTTCGGCGTCTCCTACCCGGACTCGACGCAGCGGCTGATGTCCGACAGCGCCGACAACCAGACGGCCGTCAGCTTCAACAACCAGGTCGACGCCGCCAGCCTCCAGCAGGTGGCCGGAGCCCCGGACATCAAGAAGCGCTCCACCTCCGGCTACCAGCCCTACGTCGGCGTCATGAACTTCAACATGAAGCGCCTGACGGACAAGAAGGTCCGCGAAGCCATCGCCTACGCGCTGCCCATCCAGGCCGTCCTGGACGCGTACGGCACACCGGGCGGCGGCGAACTGGCGGGCAGCTACATCAGCCCGACGCTCACCGGCCACAAGGACATCGACCCGTACGGCAAGCTCAAGAAGCCGATGGGGGACGTGGAGAAGGCCAAGCAGCTGCTCAAGGAGGCCGGCAAGGTCGGCATGAAGCTGACCTTCGCGTACACCAACGCGCCGGAGCCGCAGAAGTACTCGGTCGCGGTCGCCGACAACCTGCGCAAGGCCGGGTTCAACGTGCAGAACAAGGACCTGCCGTCGGACACGTACTACGACATCATCGGCAAGGTCAACAACCAGTTCGACATCTACCCCTCCGCATGGGGCGCCGACTGGCCCAGCGCGCTGACCGTGCTCCCGCCGGTCTACGACGGCCGGCAGATCCAGGACAACGCGCCGAACTACTCGCACTACAACAACCCCGCGGTCAACAAGGAGATCGACCGGATCTCCCAGCTGACCGACCAGAAGCAGGCCGCCCACGACTGGTTCGCGCTCGGCGAGAAGATCCTCAAGGAGGACCTGCCGCAGCTGCCGACCTTCTACTACAAGCAGGTGCAGCTGCACGGTTCCAAGGTCGGCGGGGTCGTCAACAACGACATCATCAGCTCCGTCGACCCGACCAAGATGTTCGTGAAGAAGTAGCACAGCCGGCGCCCCGGCGCCGACCGCGCGCCGTGCGCCGTCCGCGCCCGGTGTGCCCGCCGTCCCGGGCGGGCACACCGGCCCGGCGCACTCCCGATCCTCTGGCTGCCCAAGAGAGCTGCGACTGCCATGCTGCGTTTTCTCTTCCGCCGGTCCCTCGGCGCGATCGTGATCCTGCTGATCATCAGCGCGTTCACGTTCTTCCTCTTCTTCGCCGCCCCCCGGGATCCCGCGCTGCTGGCCTGCGGAAAGAACTGCACGCCCGACGCCATCGCAGTGATCCACAAGAATCTCGGGCTCGACAAGCCCGTACCGGTGCAGTACTGGGAATTCATGGCCGGCATCGTCACCGGCCGGGATTTCGCCGTGGGGCACTGTTCGGCCCCCTGCTTCGGCTATTCCTTCGCCAACGGTGATCCCGTCTGGGACACGATCGTGGACCGTTTCCCCACCACCATTTCGCTGACCATCGGCGCCGCCGCGGTGTTCCTGAGCGTGGGTGTCGGTACCGGAATGATCGCCGCCTGGAAGCAGGGCAAGCTCGTCGACAAGATCTTCAGCTCGTCCTCGCTGGTGCTTTCCTCGATGCAGATCTATTTCATCGGACCGATCGTGCTCGCGCTGCTGGTCTACAACCTCGGCTGGTTCGGCCAGCCGAAATACGTACCCCTGCTGGACGATCCGGTGGGCTGGTTCCTGGGACTCATCATTCCGTGGTGCGTACTGTCCGTCATCTTCACCGCGCAGTACACGCGCATGGCCCGCTCGTCGATGATCGAACAGCTTCAGGAGGATCACGTACGGACCGCGCGGGCCAAGGGAATGGCATCCCGGACGGTCTTCTTCCGTTACGCCTGGCGCGGCTCGCTCATTCCCATCGTCACCATTTTCGGCATCGACCTCGGGTCCCTCTTCGGCGGCGCAATGATCACCGAGTACACCTTCGCGCTGCCGGGCCTGGGCACCCTCGCCGTGAAGTCGGTGCAGAACACCGACCTGCCCATGACCATGGGCGTGATGCTGTTCGCCGCCACCTTCATCATCCTGTTCAACATCGTGGTGGACGCCTGCTACGCGTTCATCGACCCGCGTGTGCGGCTGTCCTAGGAGACCCCGTGTCCACACTCACCCAGCCCGCGGGCGCGCCGGTCCCGGCCACCTCAGGACCGTTCCTGTCGGTACGCGACCTGTACGTGCGGTTCGCCACCGAGGACGGCGTCGTCAAGGCGGTCGACGATCTCTCCTTCGACCTGGAGCGCGGCCGCACCCTCGGCATCGTCGGCGAGTCCGGCTCCGGCAAGTCGGTCACCAACCTCGCCATCCTGGGCCTGCACAGCCCCAACTACACGACGATCACCGGCGAGATCCTGCTGGACGGCGACGAGCTGACCGGCGCCCGGGAAAGGGACCTGGAGAAGCTGCGCGGCAGCAAGATGGCGATGATCTTCCAGGACCCGCTGACGGCGCTGTCGCCGTACTACACCGTGGGCCGCCAGATCGCCGAGCCGTTCGTCAAGCACACCGGCGCGAGCAAGCGCGAAGGGCGGCAGCGCGCCATCGAGATGCTGGAGAAGGTCGGCATCCCGCAGCCGACGCTGCGGGTGGACGATTATCCGCACCAGTTCTCCGGCGGGATGCGGCAGCGCGCCATGATCGCCATGGCGCTGGTGTGCAACCCGTCGCTGCTGATCGCCGACGAGCCGACCACCGCGCTGGACGTGACCGTACAGGCGCAGATCCTGGACCTGCTCAAGGACCTCCAGCAGGAGTTCGGCTCGGCGATCATCCTGATCACCCACGACCTGGGCGTGGTCGCCAACACCGCCGACGAACTGCTGGTGATGTACGCCGGACGGGCCGTCGAACGCGGCACCGTCAAGGAGATCCTCACCGCGCCGCAACACCCGTACACCTGGGGCCTGCTGGGCTCGATCCCGCGGTTGTCGGCGAGCGTCGAGGAGCCGCTGACGCCGATCCCGGGCACGCCCCCGAGCCTGCTCGCCCCGCCGTCGGGCTGCCCCTTCCACCCGCGCTGCGGCTTCGTCTCCGAGGTCGGCGGCACCCGCTGCCAGGACGAACGCCCACCGCTGGCCCCCGGGCGGGCCGCGGCCTGCCACCTGGACCCCGAGCAGAAACACACCCTGTTCACCGAGCAGATCAAGCCCCGGCTGGGCTAGGAAGCGAAGCGACGACCATGAGCGCACCCGAAGACGTCATCGTGCCCGCTCCCCGTCCGGCCGCCGCCGAGCCCGGCGAGGTGCTGCTGACCGCGAAGGGCCTGACCAAACACTTCCCGATCATGGCCGGGTTCCCGTTCAAACGCCGGGTCGGCGCGGTGCAGGCGGTCGACGGCATCGACCTGACCGTGCACAGCGGCGAGACGTTCGGCCTGGTCGGCGAGTCTGGCTGCGGCAAGTCCACCACCGGGCGGCTGCTGACCCGGCTGCTGGAGCCGACCGCCGGCTCGATCACGTACCGGGGCCGGGACATCACCCACGCCGGGCGCAGGGAGCTGGCGCCGGTCCGCTCCGAAATCCAGATGATCTTCCAGGACCCGTACTCGTCGCTGAACCCGCGGCAGACGGTCGGCACCATCATCGGCGGCCCGATGGAGATCAACGGCATCGCCCCGGAAGGCGGCCTGGAGCGGCGGGTACGCGAACTCCTGGAGACCGTCGGCCTCAACCCGGAGCACTACAACCGCTTCCCGCACGAGTTCTCCGGCGGCCAGCGCCAGCGCATCGGCGTCGCCCGCGCCCTCGCCCTGGAGCCGAAGCTGATCATCGCGGACGAGCCGGTCTCCGCGCTGGACGTCTCGATCCAGGCCCAGGTGGTCAACCTGCTCCAGGAGTTGCAGCGGGAACTGAACATCGCGTTTCTGTTCATCGCGCACGACCTGGCGATCGTCCGGCACTTCAGCCAGCGCGTCGCGGTGATGTACCTCGGCAAGATCGTCGAGGTCGGCGACCGGGACTCGATCTACCAGCGCCCTCGCCACCCGTACACCCACGCACTGCTCTCCGCCGTCCCGGAGGCCCGGCTGCTGGACGCGCAGGAGGAGACGGGCGGCCGCGAACGCATCCGGCTGGCCGGCGACGTCCCGTCACCGATCAACCCGCCGTCCGGCTGCCGCTTCCGTACCCGCTGCTGGAAGGCGCGCGACAAGTGCGCCGACGAGGAACCGCCGCTGGTGCAGATCGCCGGCAACGCGGGTGGGCACCTGACGGCCTGCCACTTCCCGGAGGAGCCCACGACGGCGGCGCGGGACGAGGACATCGTGCTGGACCCGGCGCTGGCGGCGATCGAGGACGCGGCACCCGGGCCGGAGGCGGCCGGCGGGACTGACTGACGGGCCGGCTCCCCGGCGTCCCCGCGCCCCCTGGTGTCGGATCAGCCATCCGGGGCAGGTGCCGAACCGGAGCAGGCGCACGGCCCACCAACCGGGCCGCTGCGCCCGCTTCCGGCTTTCCCGTACGCGGACACCGCGACGGCACACCCATGCCCCGTACCCCGGGCGGGCGAAGCCGAGGAGGCAATGGATCCACCAAAGGACAGACGACATATATGGCTCACCGCTCCCCGGCCCGGATACCCACCCGTGTCCCCCTCCTGGCCACCACCGGGGTCCTCGGACTCCTCTGCGCGAGCACCCCGGCCGCCGCAGCCACCACCGGTCCGCAGCAGGCCGCGCCGCGCCCCACCTACGCCATCGCCCACCGGGTACTGACCGCCGACGGCGTGGACACGGCACTGCGGCACGGCGCCAACGCCATCGAAATCGACGCCACCGCCTGGAAGAAGGGCTGGAGGGCGGATCACGACGGCACCCCCACCAGCGCCGGCGACACGATGGAAGCCATGCTGAAGCGCATCGCCCAGCGGCGCGGTGAAGGCAAGACCGTCAACTTCGTGTGGCTCGACATCAAGAACCCGGATTACTGCCGCAGCGATGACGCGAAGTGGCGGCACTGCTCGATCGCCGCGCTCCGCGACATGGCCCGCCGCACCGTCGAGAAGCAGGGCGTACGCGTGCTCTACGGGTTCTACGGCACCGAGGGAGGCACCGGCTGGAAGGACGTCACGTCCGGCCTGCGCCCGCTCGAAGGGGTCGGCATCAGCGGCGACGCCAAGTACGTGGCGAAGACCTTCGCGGCCCACGGCTCGCACATCCCCGGGCGGCAGCGCGTGATGGACAAGGGCCTCTTCAGCATGTCGCTCAACGCCCGCAAGATCGCCTCCGAACTCCGGGCCGGTGCGAAGGCCCGGGACGACAAGGAACTCGCCTCGACGGCCGGCTGGACGGTCGGCACGGGAGACGCGAAGAACGCTGCCCGGCTGCTGGCACCGTACGCGGCCGGCGGCGCCCACGCCGACGGCCTCATCTACGGGCTGCGGGCCGCCTGCTACCCGGACGGCACGTCCAAGTGGCGCGGCGGCTGCGGCACCGACGAGTCCGCCGTGAAGAAGGCGCTGTCCTCCGTCACCGGTTACGTCGCCGGGCACCCGGCCGAGCGGCGCATGGCCAGCAACAGCGACGTGCCGTTCGGCAGCTGAAGCCGGGCCTTTACCGGCCCGGCCCGTCACCCGCCCGGCCCGTCACCCGCCCGGCCCGTCACCCGCCCGGCACGACCTGCCGTTCCTCCGCGAAATGGCACGCCGAGGCGTGCCGGGCCGGGCCCGTCACCTCCTCGAACCCCTCCGGCACCGCCAGCGCCGGCACCTCCAGCGCGCAGCGCTCCCGCGCCTTCCAGCAGCGGGTGCGGAAGCGGCAGCCGGACGGCGGGTCGGCCGGTGAGGGGACGTCGCCGCTCAGCAGGATGCGGTCCCGCCGGCCGCGCGCCTCCGGGTCCGGTACGGGGACGGCAGAGAGCAGGGCCTGGGTGTACGGGTGGGTCGGGTGCCGGTAGATCTCCTCCTCCGTACCGGCTTCGACGAAGCGGCCGAGGTACATGACACCGACCCGGTCGGAGATGTGCCGGACCACCGACAGGTCGTGGGCGATGAAGACGTACGACAGGTCGAACTCGTCCTGGAGCCGTTCCAGCAGGTTGACGACCTGCGCCTGGACCGACACGTCCAGCGCCGACACCGGCTCGTCCGCCACGATCACCTCGGGGCGCAGCGCCAGCCCCCGCGCGATGCCGATGCGCTGACGCTGGCCGCCGGAGAACTGGTGCGGATAGCGGTTGATGTACTCGGGGTTGAGGCCGACGACGTCCAGCAGGTCCTGGACCTTCTTGCGCCGGTCGCCCTTCGGAGCCACCTCGGGATGGATCTCGTACGGCTCGCCGATGATGTCCCCGACCGTCATCCGCGGGTTCAGCGAGGTGTACGGGTCCTGGAACACCATCTGGATGTTGCGGCGCACCGCCTTCAGCGCACGCCCCGACAGCCGGGAGATGTCCTCACCCCGGTACAGGATGTGGCCGCCGGTCGGCTTCTCCAGCCCCACCAGCAGCTTGGCCACCGTCGACTTGCCGCAGCCGGACTCCCCCACGATCCCCAGCGTCTCGCCCTTGCGCAGCACGAACGAGACGGTGTCCACGGCCCTGACCGAGCCGACCTGCTTGCGCAGCACGACACCGCGCGTCAGCGGATAGTGCTTGGCCAGCTCCCGTACGTCCAGGACGGTCTCCCCGGCGCGGGTGTCCGCCTCAGCGCTCATGGGCGCTCTCCTTGCTCACTGACGGTCTCTTCCCAGAAGTGGCATGCGCTGGCCCGGCCCGGCGCCACGTCGAAGAGCGGCGGCCGGTCCGTACGGCAGAGGTCCCGCGCCTTGGGACAGCGGGGGTG
This sequence comes from Streptomyces sp. NPDC033221, assembly GCF_055577005.1. NCBI lineage: Bacteria > Bacillati > Actinomycetota > Actinomycetes > Kitasatosporales > Streptomycetaceae > Streptomyces > Streptomyces sp. NPDC033221. The sequence continues at coordinate 170,283 of NZ_JBVIQN010000001.1, forward strand.
GAAGGGGCAGCCCGGCGGGATCGCGGTCAGGCTGGGCGGCAGGCCCTTGATCGCGTACAGCTCCCGGCCCTTCTGGTCCAGGCGCGGGATGGAGTCGAGCAGGCCGCGGGTGTACGGGTGCGCGGGCGCCCGGTAGAGGTCGTGTACGGGGGCGGTCTCCACGATCCGGCCCGCGTACATCACCGCGATCCGGTCGGCCACGTCCGCGACCACGCCCAGATCGTGGGTGATCAGCACCAGCCCCATGGCGTACTCCCGCCGGAGCTCCGCCAGCAGGTCCATGACCTGCGCCTGCACCGTCACGTCGAGCGCCGTCGTCGGCTCGTCCGCGATGATCAGGTCGGGGCCGAGGGCCAGCGCCATCGCGATCATGATGCGCTGGCGCATCCCGCCGCTGAACTGGTGCGGGTAATCGCCCACCCGGCTCCTGGCGGCCGGAATACGCACCCGGTCCATCAGTTCGGCCGCGCAGCCACGCGCCTCCTTGCGGGACATGCCCCGGTGCACCTCGAACATCTCGCCGAGCTGCGTTCCCACGCTCAGTACGGGATTGAGCGCCGACAGGGCGTCCTGGAAGATCATCGCCAGCTTGGTGCCCCGGGTCTTGCGCCGCTCCTCGGCGCCCATCCGCAACAGGTCACGCCCGTGGAAGAGGATTTCGCCTCCCGTGATGTGCCCGGGCGGCGAGTCCAGGATGCCCAGGACGGCCTGCGCGGTCACCGACTTGCCCGAGCCCGACTCCCCCAGCACGGCCAGCGTCTCGCCCGCGGCCACCCGGTAGCTGACCCCGTTGACCGCGTGCGCCACGCCGTCCCGCGTACGGAACTCCACCTTCAGGTCCCGTACGTCCAGCAGCGTGCCGCCGCCGGAACCGGCCTCCTGCCGCGTCCCCTCAGCCGTCATCCACCGTCTCCTCAGCGCAACTTGGGGTCGAGGGCGTCGCGGACCGCGTCGCCGAGCATGATGAACGCCAGTACGGTCAGGCTGAGCGCGCCGGCGGGCCACAGCAGCATGTGCGGCGCGTTGCGGATCTGCTTGGACGCCTCGGAGATGTCGATGCCCCAGGAGACGGTCGGCGGCTTCAGGCCCACGCCCAGGTAGGACAGCGTCGCCTCCAGCGCGATGTACGTACCGAGGGCGATGGTCGCCACGACGATCACCGGCGCGACCGCGTTCGGCGCCAGGTGCCGCAGCAGCAGCCGGGTGTTCCCGGCCCCCAGGGCCCGCGCGGCCTGCACGAAGTCGGCCTGTTTGACGGTCAGCACGGAACCGCGGGCGATCCGCGCGAGCTGCGGCCAGCCCAGCAGCACGATGAACCCGACGACCGGCCATACGGAGCCGGACGGCACCACGGACAGGAACACCAGACCGCCGAGCAGCATCGGGATGGCGAAGAACATGTCCGCGATCCGCGAGAGCAGCGCGTCCCACCAGCCGCCGAAGAACCCGGCCAGACCGCCCAGCACACCGCCGAGGAGGGAGGCCCCGGCCGTCGCGCACACGCCGACCGTGACGGAGGCCCGGGCCCCGTACACCGTCCGCGCGAAGACGTCGCAGCCCTGGGTGTCGAAGCCGAACGGGTGGCCGCCACGCGCGCCCTCCTGCGACAGGGTGATGTCACAGTCCAGCGGGTCGGTATCGGTCAGCAGGGACGGCCAGACGGCGACCAGCAGGAAGAAGAGGATCAGCAGACCGGACACGATGAAGACGGGGTTGCGGCGCAGGTCGTGCCAGGCGTCCGACCACAGACTGCGGGCCCGGCCGCCGGCCGGCTGCACGCCCGCGCCCTGCGGCGCCCCCGGGGCCCCGGGCACCTCCGGTGTTCCGCCGAGCCCGCCCACGGTCTCCGCCTCCACGGCGGGCAGCGGCGTCCCGCCACCCGACGGCTGGAACGGCTCCGGGCGGTCGGGCGCGGACTCAGGCATAGCGGATCCTCGGGTCGAGCACGGCGTACAGGAGATCGACGATCAGGTTGGCCAGCAGGAAGACGATGACCAGGACGGTCACGAAGCCGACGACGGTCGGCGAGTTCTGGCGGACGATGCCCTGGTACAGCTCGTAGCCGACGCCGTGCACATTGAAGATCCGCTCGGTGACCACCGCCCCGCCCATCAGCGTGCCGATGTCCGCGCCGATGAAGGTGACCACCGGGATCAGCGAGTTGCGCAGCAGGTGCCGTACGACGATCCGGCGCCGGGGCAGCCCCTTGGCGACGGCCGTACGCACATAGTCCGCGCGGGCGTTCTCCGCGATCGACGTCCGGGTGAGCCGGGTGACGTACGCCAGCGACACCAGCGCCAGCACACAGCCCGGCAGGAGCAGTTCGTCCAGGGGCGCGCCCAGCGCGACGGCCGGGCTCACCCACGCCCACTTCACACCCAGCAGGTACTGGAGCACGTACCCGCTGACGAACGTCGGTACGGACACCACGATCAGCGTGAGCACCAGCACCCCGGAATCCAGCAGCCGCCCCCGCCGCAGCCCGCTGAGCACACCGAGCGTCACACCGACGGCGATCTCCGCGACGATGGCGACGGCGGTCAGCCGCAGGGTGACGGGAAAGGCGGTGCCCATCTTGTCCAGGACCTGCTGCCCGTCGAACGTGGTGCCGAAGTCACCGCTGAAGATCTGCCCCATGTAATGCAGATACTGCTGCCACAGCGGCTGGTCCAAATGCAGCTCGCGACGGATCTGCGCGGCCGTCGCGGGGTCGGGCGCCCGGTCCCCGGAAAGGGCGGCGACCGGGTCGCCGAGCGCGTACACCATCACGAAGATGAGAAACGTGGCACCGACGAAGACCGGCACCATCTGCAGCAGCCGCCGGATCACATAGCGCCCCATGGCCGTCCGCCCGCCCCTCAGTCCTTGATCGTGATCTGGCCGTACACCGGGACACTGAAGGGATTCAGGGCGACGTTCCCGACCCGGTCCGCATATCCGCCACTGCCGTTCTGATACCAGAGCGGAATCGCCGGCATCTCCCGGGCCAGAACCCGCTCGGCCTGGTGATACGTGTCATTCACCCGCCGCTGCTCGCTCTCCGCGTTGGCCCGGCTCACCAGCCGGTCGAACTCCTTGTTGCTCCAGCCCGAGTCGTTGGACGACGCACCGGTGAAGTACTGGCTCTGCAGGAACGTCTGGATCAGCGGATAGTCCATCTGCCAGCCGGCGCGGTAAGGGCCGCTCATCTTCTTCTGCGTGACCTTGGTGCGGTAATCGGCGAACGTCCCCATCGGCGCGCCGTCACACACGTGCCGGCCCAGCGCCTTGTTCACGCTGTTGCACAGAGCATCCACCCACAACTTATGGGACCCGGTGTCCGCGTTGTACGTCACCTTCATCGAGCCGCCGGGAATCCCGCCCCCCTCGGCCACCAGCTTCCGGGCCCCGGCGGGGTCGTACGTACACGCCGCGCCGCACAGCCCCGCCCGGTAGCCGCCGGGTTCCCCCAGCGCCATCGCGGACCAGTCGGTGGCGGGCGTCCGCGTCCCCCGGAAGATCTGCCGGGTGATCGCGGGCCGGTTGACGGCCATGGAAATCCCCCGCCGGACCTTCTCCACTCCCGCCTTCGCCCACTTCTCGTCATACATCGGGAACGACAGCGTCTGGATGATCCCGGCGGGCTGGTTGATGTAGCGCCCGCCCAGATCCTTCTGCACATGCTTCAGCTGCGGAGCCGGCACATCATCGACCAGATCCAGATTCCCCGCCATCAAGTCGGTATAGGCAGTGTCATTATCCGTGTAAACCTGAAGATCCACCCCGCCGTTCCGCGCCCGGTCCGGACCCGGATACTTCTCCCACCTCCGCAGCCGCATGATCCCGCCCTTGGCGTACGACTGCACGGCATACGGCCCGTTGCCGACCGGCTTCGCCAGCCACGCGTCATGATCCGTGAAGAACAGCCGGGGCAGCGGCAGAAAGGCGTTGTACCCGAGCATGTCCGGCCACAGTCCGAACTTCTGGTTCAGCCGCACGGTGAAGGTCAGCTCGTCCCGCACCCGCAGCCCCCGCATCGTCTTCGCCGTCGGCTTCTCCCCCGCCCCTTCGGGGTGCACCTCTTCATACCCCTCCACATAACTGAAGAACGGCGCCCCCTGCTGCCGGTTGGTGACCAGCGCCCCGAAATTCCAGGCATCCACGAAGGACCGCGCCGTCACCTTCTCCCCATTGCTGAACGTCCACCCCGGCTTGACCTTGACCGTGAAATTCCGCGCATCCGGCGACTCGACCGACTCCGCGACCATGTCCTCCGCGACAGCGGTCCGCGGGTTGTACCGCTTCAGCCCCCGGAAGGCGAGGTCGAGCACCTTGCCGCCCTGCACGTCGGTGGTGTTGGCCGGCTCCACCGGATTCTGCGGATCACCCCAGGACGCCCGTACGACCGTGGGGTCCTGCCCACCCCCACCACACCCGGCAGCCACCAGGACGACCACGGTGGCCGCGAAGAACGCCGACCCGACGCGCCAGGCACCCCGCAACGACCTGCCTCCTCAGAGCTGCGACCCCGGGCACCCCACCGTCCCGGCCTGTCGGCCCCAACCTGGCACCTCCCACCCGCCGCGCCCCGTCACCCGGGCGCAACACGGGCCAGAACCCCCCGTACGAGCGATCTTCGTCACTCCCCGTGGGGCTCGCACCCGACCCCGTCGCCGTCCCGGTCGAGATGATTCGGGTCGTCGGTCCCCACGACGGTGGGCCCGTCGAGGTCCGAGCAGTCGACGTCCGGCCCGCCGGTCGACGGCCCGGGGCGAGGAGATCCTCCGGTCCCGTCACTCGGCGTCGGCCCCGCCACCGCCCGGATGTCGGCGGCGACGACCGCCCCGTCCCGTACCGTGTACGTCCCGGCGAAGGACCGCACCGATCCGTCCCGCTGTTCGGCTTCGAGTGTCACCGTGACCACGTCGCCGCTCACCCCGACGACGTGCACGGTGTCGCGGGCGGTGTCGGCGAAGCCCGCCACGAAGGCGTCGTACGCGCCTCCGAGGTTCTTGCCGCCCAGGTCCCAGGCGTGGCGGAAGTCGTGGGCGTTGACGGCCGCGTAATAGTCCTGGACGACGGTGGCGGCGTCCCGTGCGGTGGTCGTGGGACCGGGCTTCGGTGCCGCGGGACTTCCGGCCGTGCCGCTGCCGGAGGGCGCAGGGGTGTCCTCGGTGACCGTTCGCGTGCTGGTGACCGTGGTCTCCGTACGGTCCGGCCGGTCCTCGCCGGAGGACCCGCAGCCCGCCAGTGCTGCCGCGGTCGCGGTCAGGACGGCGGCGGACGCCGTGATGCCAAGGCGGCGCATCGGCCTCACCCCACCCGGTGGTACGTGCCTACGCCTCCAGTCTGCGCCGCGGACCCGGGCTTCGCCCGTGGATCACCCGGACGCCGGGCCGAAGGCGCCGGCCTTCAGCGCACGCACCAACCCGGCGAGCGCGCCCACGGACACTCCCAGCACCGTCTCGGGCCCGGCGCTCTCCCGCATCCGCCGGTGTCCGTCGGTCCCCGCCGCCACCTCGACGCATGCCTCGGTGTGCCCTTCGCTGAAGCTGGACTTCTGCCACTCGGACCGGGACATGTACACCTTCCTAGAGCAGGGGGTACAGGAGTCGCTCGATGAGTTTGACCGAGTCCTTCGAACGCGGCGACTCGGGCGCGAGCGCGACCTCCGTCAGCCTATCGAACGTGTGCGCATACCGGTGGATGGCGTCAACTTCGCCCAGGTAGAGGGAGTTCTCGACATGGGGGACGACCACCGTGGACAGCTCACGGACGAATGGCGTCAGCATCGTGAAGGCCGTACCGAAGGCCACCGGCCCTTCGAACGGCAGTACCTGGAGCGTCACGTTGGGCAGGCGAGCCGCTTCGAGCAGGCGCAGCAACTGATCGCGCATGAGCGCCCGGCCGCCGAATGACGCCCGCAGCGCGGCCTCGTGGATGACGGCATGGACCCTGGGCGCCCGCTCCGCGGAGAGCACTCGCTGCCGCTCCAGCCGGAAGTCCACCGCGGACGCCTCCGCACTGCGGGGCACGTCCACGTACCCGCCGCGGTGGACGGCCGTGGCGTACGCCCTCGTCTGGAGCAGGCCGGGCACGAACATGGGCTCGTAGCAGGCGATGGACTCGGCTCCGGCCTCCAGTTCGGCGAAGTCGAGCAGCGGGGCCCGGACACTGTTGCGGTACAGGCTCCACCACCCTTTTCCGGACTGCTGTCCGAGGTCGATCAGCGCTTCGACGTACGCGGGATCGAGGTCCCCGGCCTCGTCGGCGAGTCTGCGCAGCCGTTCGGCGGACAGGCTCGTGCGTCCGCTCTCGACGTTGCTGATGTGCGATTGGTGCATCCCCATCACGGCAGCACCCTCACCCACCGACAGTTCCGCGCGCTCGCGCAGCTTCCGGACTTCCGCCCCGAAGCGTCGCTGGCGGTACGTGGGGTTGGCGCGCAGGCCCATCGGTGCCTCCCTCGATGCACGCGAGCAGTATTTCGCAACTCCGCATCGCAGCAATGAGGCTGTGAATAGGCAACCCCTATCGCTACCTTGAGTGTGGCACCAGTCACAGACTGTACTCACCTGGAGGCTGCCGTATGCGCACGCCCAGCGAGACCTGGTCCTACGGCTTGTTCATTCCGCATGATCCCCGGGCGGTCGGCGTCGTCAGAGCCGCGTTGCGGCACATCCTGGACGGGGCCGGGCTGACCTGTCTGACGGAGACGGCGGAGCTGATGGTGTCGGAGCTGATCACCAACTCGTACCAGTACGCGAAGACCGACGCGTACGTGAGCGTGGACCGCTCGCCGTTCGATCTGACGATCGCCGTGTGGGACACCGGGCCGGGCGTGCCGGAGCGGCAGCAGGCCGCGGTCGACGAGGAGTTCGGGCGCGGGCTCGGGATCGTGGAGGCGTGTGCGGACAGCTGGGGGGTGCGGGACTATCCGAACGGGAAGGCGGTGTGGTTCACCGTGGCGCCCAAGGGGGCGTAGGCCGGAGTACGCGTACGGGGGCGCACGGAGCCGAAGCTCCGGGCGCCCCCGCGTACGCGCGTACGGGCCGGCTCAGGCCGCGCCGACCACGTCCTTCTCCTCCGCGAAGTGGCACGCCGAGTCGTGTGCCGCCAGGCTGCCCGTGGCGGCGAAGCGCTCCGGGACGGCGAGCAGCGGCACCTCCTCGGCGCACTTGTCCTGGGCCTTCCAGCAGCGGGTGCGGAAGCGGCAGCCCGACGGCGGGTTGGCCGGGGACGGCACATCGCCGGAAAGGATGATCCGCTCACGGCCGGTGCGGGCCTCCGGGTCCGGTACGGGGACGGCGGAGAGCAGGGCCTGGGTGTACGGGTGTGTCGGGTGGTCGTAGATCTGCTCGTCGGAGCCGATCTCCGCCATCTTGCCGAGGTACATGACACCGACCCGGTCGGAGATGTGCCGGACGATGGACAGGTCGTGGGCGATGAAGAGGTAGGAGAGGTTGAACTCTTCCTGGAGCTTCTCCATCAGGTTGATGACCTGCGCCTGGACCGACACGTCCAGCGCCGAGACCGGCTCGTCGCAGATGATGATCTCGGGGTTGAGCGCGAGGCCGCGGGCGATGCCGATGCGCTGGCGCTGGCCGCCGGAGAACTGGTGCGGATAGCGGTTGATGTACTCGGGGTTGAGGCCGACGACGTCCAGCAGGTCCTGGACCTTCTTGCGCCGGTCGCCCTTCGGAGCCACCTCGGGATGGATCTCGTACGGCTCGCCGATGATGTCCCCGACCGTCATCCGCGGGTTCAGCGAGGTGTACGGATCCTGGAACACCATCTGGATGTTGCGGCGCACCGCCTTCAGCGCACGCCCCGACAGCCGGGAGATGTCCTCACCCTTGTAGAAGACCTCGCCGGACGTCGCCCGCTCCAGGTTCATCAGCAGCTTGGCGACCGTGGACTTGCCACAGCCGGACTCGCCGACGATGCCGAGGGTCTCGCCCTCGTACAGGGAGAAGGAGATGCCGTCGACGGCCTTGACCGCGCCGACCTGCTTCTTGAACAGGATGCCCTGGGTGAGCGGGAAGTGCTTGACCAGGTTGCGGACTTCGAGGATGGGCTCGCGCCGGGTGTCCTTCTTCGGCTCAGCCATTGATCGTCTCCTCCCAGAAGTGGCACGCGCTGCCGCGGCTGTCGCTGACGCTGTGCAGCGGCGGCACCTCGGTACGGCAGATGTCCTGCGCCTTGGGGCAGCGCGGGTTGAACGCGCAACCCGTGGGGATATTCAGCAGGTTGGGCGGCAGGCCCTTGATCGCGTACAGCTCCTGGCCCTTCTGGTCCAGGCGCGGGATGGAGTCGAGCAGGCCGCGCGTGTACGGGTGCGCGGGGTTCTTGTACAGCTCGTGCACGGGCGCGTGCTCGACGATCCGGCCCGCGTACATCACCGCGATCTTGTCGGCGACGTCGGCGACCACACCCAGGTCGTGGGTGATCAGGATCAGACCCATGTTGTACTCGCGCTGGAGGTCCGCGAGCAGGTCCATGACCTGCGCCTGAACGGTCACGTCGAGCGCCGTCGTGGGCTCGTCCGCGATGATCAGGTCGGGCTCCAGGGCCAGTGCCATGGCGATCATGATGCGCTGGCGCATACCGCCGGAGAACTGGTGCGGGTAGTCCGCGACCCGGGCCGCCGCGGCCGGGATCTTCACCCGGTCCATCAGCTCGATCGCCTTGGCCTTGGCGTCCTTCTTGGACATGCCCTGGTGGACCCGGAACATCTCGCCGAGCTGGTAGCCGACGGTGAGCACCGGGTTCAGCGACGACAGCGCGTCCTGGAAGATCATGGCGATCTTCGCGCCACGGGTCCGGCGGCGCTCCTCGGGGGTCATCTTCAGCATGTCCTGGCCGCGGAAGAGGATCTCGCCCTGCGGGATCCTCGCCGGCGGCATGTCCAGGATGCCCATCACGGCCTGCGCGGTGACGGACTTGCCGGAGCCGGACTCGCCGAGCACGGCGAGCGTCTCGCCGGCGCTGACGTTGTAGTTGACGCCGTTGACGGCCTTGACGACGCCGTCCCGGGTGTGGAATTCGACGTGCAGGTCACGGACGTCGAGCAGCGGACCGCTGTCTTTGGCGTCCGCTCCCCGCTGGGGCACGTCCGCGGTCTTGGAGATGGTGGTCACGTATGCCTCCCTCAGCGCAGCTTGGGGTCGAGGGCGTCGCGCACCGCGTCGCCGAGGAGGATGAACGCCAGCACCGTGATGCTCAGGAACGCCGACGGGATGAGCAGCACGTGCGGCGCGTCGCGCAGCACGTCCTTGGCCGCGGAGATGTCCACGCCCCAGGAGATGGCCGGCGGCGCGAGGCCGATGCCCAGGTAGGACAGCGTGGCCTCCGCGGAGATGTAGCCGGCCAGCGCGATGGTGGCCACGACGATGACCGGCCCGATGGCGTTCGGCAGGATGTGCTTGAACAGGATGCGGGCGTGGCCGGCGCCGAGCGCCTTGGCGGCTGTCACGAAGTCCGACTGCTTCTGTGTGATGACCGCTCCGCGCATGACGCGGGCGAGCTGCATCCAGCCGAAGACGGACAGGCCCAGGGTCACCGTCCACACGGTGCGGTTGGTGAACGCCTGGAGCAGCACGAGCGCGCCGAGCAGCAGCGGGATGCCGAAGAACACGTCGGTGATACGCGACAGGAGGGCATCGGCCCAGCCGCCGAAGTAACCGGCGAGCATGCCGAGCAGACCGCCGAAGACGGTGACCGCGAGAGTGACGCAGACGCCGACGATGATCGAGGCGCGGGCGCCGTAGACCGTACGGGCCCACACGCTCTGGCCCTGCTTGTTGTAGCCGAACCAGTCCACCTGGAACAGGTGCGACCACTGGGGCTCGCCGAGGTAGTGGTTGCGCAGGTCGGCGTGGTCCGGGTTGGCGCTCGTGAACAGCGAGGGCACGATGGCCATCACGATCAGCAGCAGGAGCAGCGCACCGGCGGTCCAGAACATCGGCCGGACGCGCAGTTCGCGCCAGGCGTCCTGGCCGAGGCTGCGGGGCTTGTTGGGACCGGAGCCCATGGAGGCGAGTTCGCTTGCGGCGACGACGCTGGCCGCGGACATGTCCACCGCGGTGCCGGCCGCGCCGGGGCCCGCACCCGCGACGCTGCTGGGGGTCACTGTTGTCTTCTCAGGCATAGCGGATCCTCGGGTCCAGAACGGCGTACAGCAGGTCCACGACCAGGCTGCTCACGAGGTAGATGAGGACGAGCACCGTGACGATGCCGACCACGGTGGGCCCTTCACTGGTCTGGATCGCCCGGTACAGCGTGTTGCCGACGCCCTGGACGTTGAAGATGCCCTCGGTGACGATGGCGCCGCCCATCAGCATGCCGAGGTCGGTGCCGAGGAAGGTGACCACGGGGATCAGGGAGTTGCGCATCAGGTGCACGCCCAGGCGCCGGCTCTTGGGCAGGCCCTTGGCGAGCGCGGTGCGCATGTAGTCGGCGCGCAGGTTCTCCGCGACGGTGGTTCGGGTGAGCCGGGTGACGTACGCAAGCGACAGGGCGCCGAGAACGATCGCCGGGACGGTCAGCTGCCCCAGGTTCATGGAGTCCTGGACCGTCGGTGTGATCAGCTGCCACTTCAGGCCCAGGAAGAACTGGGCGAGGAAGCCGAGCACGAACACCGGGACCGAGATCACGATCAGGGTGAGCACCAGGACCAGCTGGTCGACGAACTTGCCGCGCTTGAGGCCGGTGAGCATGCCGAGCGCGACACCGATGACCACCTCGATGGCGAAGGCGTAGAGCGCCAGCCGGATGGTGACCGGGAAGGCCTCGCTGATCAGGTCGGCGACCGGGCGGCCGGTGAAGCTCTGCCCGAAGTCGCCCTTGAACAGGCCGGTCAGGTAATTCCAGTACTGGGTCAGCAGGGACTGGTCCAGCCCGAACTGGTGCCGAAGTCTGGCGACGGTGGCCGGGTCGGCGGCCTTGTCACCGAAAAGCGCCTTGATGGGGTCGCCCGGCAGCGAATACACCATCAGGAAAATGAGCAGAGTGGTCCCGATGAACACCGGGATCATCTGGAGCAGTCGCCTCGCGACATAACGCCCCATGGTTCCTCCTGTCGCTGACGGGCCCAGTGGCCGCCGCGCCCCGGGGATGGGTGGGGCGGGCGGCTACTGGGCCTGCGTCACATGCAGCGTCCCGGTTACTTCTGCTTGACCTCGACGTCGGTCCAGATCGCCTGGCGGTAGGTGTCGAACTTCACGTTCTGCACGTTGTTCGAGTAACCGCCGAGGGTGTGGTCGAAGAACAGCGGGATGGAGGGCATCTTCTCCGTCAGCTTCTTCTCGGCCTGGACGTAGAGCTTGTTCGACTCCTCGATGGTCTTGGCACTGTTGGCCTGGTCCATCAGCTTGTCGAGCTCCGGGTCGGAGAAGCCCATGTCGTTCGCGCCGGCACCGGTGCGGTACTGCTCGGAGATGAAGTTGGAGATGTTCGGGAAGTCCTGGACCCACGCCATACGGAAGGCGCTGTCCAGCTTCTTGCCGGTGATCTCGTTACGGACCTGCTGGAAGGTCGGGCGCGGCGCGGCGGCGCAGTTCACACCGGTGTTCTGCTTGATGTCGTTGCAGACCGCCTCGGCCCAGTCCCGGTGGCCGCCGTCGTTGTTGAAGGTGATGGTCATCTTGTTGCCGGGGACGCCACCGCCTTCCTTGATCAGCTGCTTGGCCTTGGTCGGGTTGAACTTGCAGAACTCGCCGCAGACGTCCTTCTGGTAACCCTCGACGACCGTGGGAACCCAGCCGTCGGCCGCGTCGTAGGCGTCCTTGAGGACGGTCTTGACGATGGTGTCGCGGTCGATGGCCATGGACAGGCCCTGGCGGACCTTGGCCTTCTCCGGCTTCGCCCACTCCTTGTCGTACATGGGGAAGGCGATGGTGGTCTGGCCGCCGTACGGCTCGTTGACCGCGCGGTCGCCGAGGTCCGCCTTGAACTTGCTGGTCGCCGAGTTCGGGACCTTGTACATGATGTCGACCTTGTCGGAGACCAGGTCGTTGTAGGCGCTGTCGTCCGTGTTGTAGAACTTGAAGATCACGCCGCCGTTCTTGGGCTTGTCCACGCCCTGGTAACCGGCGAACTTCTTCGTCTTGAACTGGACCTTGTGCTCCCAGTTCCCGTCCTGCTGGTACGGACCGTTGCCGATGGGGTGCTCACCGAACGCCTTGGTGTCCTTGAAGAACGCCTTGGGCAGCGGGAAGAAGGCGTCGTAGAACAGCCGCTCCTTGAAAGTGGAGACCGGCTGCGACAGCTCGATGGTGAACTCGTTGTCGTTGACGACCTTCAGACCCGACATCTTGTCGGCCTTCGGGTCGCCCTCCTTCGGGTGGACGTCCTCGTAGCCCTTGATGAACTCGAACCAGGAGGCGTTCAGCTGGGCGTTCTTGGAGTTGGCGCCCCAGTTCCAGGCGTCCACGAAGGAGGAGGCCGTCACGGGCTCGCCGTTGTGGAACTTCCAGCCCTTCTTCAGCTTGACCGTGAAGTGCTGGTTGTCCGTGGACTCGACGCTCTCGGCGTTCTGGTAGCGCAGCTTGCCCTTGGCGTCGAAGTCGACCAGACCGCGGAAGAGGTTCTTGATGATGTAGCCGCCGCCGACCTCGTTGCTGTTGGTCGGGATCAGCTCGTGCTGCGGCTCGGTGTTGTAGTAGGTGTACGTGCCGTTGGGGTCAACGGCCGCTTTGTTGCCACTACCACTGCCGCCGCCGCACGCCGTGGCGGTCATCGCCACGACAATCGCACCTGCGACCCAGGTGGCGCTCTTGGCACCGCGCATGGGACTGCCTCCTCATGAGTCCATTCACTTCATGGAAAGGAGCTGCCCGCAGCTGACACCCCTGACAGCCAGCGACCAGCCCCTACTGCTCGTGAGTCGGCGCTCCCCACAGCGCGTGACCCATTGACCCGAGCTCAATGCCACCACTATTCGTCACGGCCATCACATAAACCACAGATTAAGTGTTTCGGTTTGGTCACATCCCCCCGCGCTCCTTTCCGGAATCCGGACAAAGCAATCCCAGCCAGACAGGAACGAAACGGGCGCTTCGCGCGCGTCGCGGCGCCCGGCGTCCGCTCTCCGGACGTCATCGGACAGAAGGAGCTTGCACCGACCCCGCCGGTCAGGGTATAGGGACGCGCCACGGGCCAGGCGCGGTCCGCCGTCGCCCGCCCCGGCGCCCAGCCCATACCGTCACTGTCCGTACATCCCGGCCGTCACTGTCCGCGCCTGCCCGCCACGGAGCCTCGCCGGCCCGCACACCGGTCACCGCTATGCGCATATTTCAAGGCCGACTTGGCGTTGTCGTGGTGATCAAATTTGCTTGACGCTCACCAAGGGGCCGTGCAGGATGTTCGTCGTCCGGTCACGCCGGTGCATACGGCGGGCAAAGGTCACCGGCTCACGGCATACGCCCTGATCGCCATCCCGCCGGTCAGCGATCCGGTTTCTTCCCGGTCGCCGGCCGATCGTCAACGCCGACCACTTATTTGAAGCATTCAGCACGTCGAAGTCCCTACGGCCGCACGTGAGCGCAACCCGCTCCGTCGGCCTTTTTTCGGGGCTTCACCAAGGGGGAATTTCCTGTGCGCACCATGCTCAAGTCCAAGATCCACCGTGCCACCGTGACCCAGGCGGACCTGCACTACGTGGGCTCTTTGACCATCAGTTCCGACCTCATGGCGGAGGCCGATCTCCTCCCCGGCGAGAAGGTCGACATCGTCGACGTGGACAACGGCGCACGGCTGAGCACGTACGTCATCGAAGGCCCGGCCGGCGAGGGCACGATCGGCATCAACGGGGCCGCCGCGCGGCTGATTCAGCCCGGTGACCTGGTCATCATCATCGCCTACACCACCGTCACCGACGACGAGGCGCGGACGCTCAAGCCCCGGGTCGTCTTCGTGGACGACAAGAACCGCGTCACGAACCTCGGCTCGGACCCGGCCGAGGCACCGGCCGGCTCCGGCCTGCTGCGCGGCGACCGGGTAACGGTTCCCACTGCCTGACCACTTCTGGACGCAATCCGTACAGCTGCCTTGAGGAGTCAGGTATGACCACGCAGTATGACCGTTCGCAGCCACTGGTGATCGACAACGCAGTGGACCGCTACAAGGCGGAAGTCGTCGCCGCTCTCACCGATTTCGGTGCGGCGGCCCCGGAGAGCGGTGAATTCAACCCGGGTTACGACCTCCCGCAGTCCGGTACCGAACTCACCACATTCCTCAGCGCATCCGGACTGGCCTTTTCGGAACTGGGTGAATACCGGGGAAAAACACTGCGCTTGATGGACCTCATGCGCAATCCGCGCACCGTCACCACCAAGACATTCGCCTCACTGGCCATCGTCGCCCGCGCGGTCGCCCACATCCGCCGCACCGGGGAACGGATCATGATCCTCTCCCCCTCGTCCGGCAACAAGGCCACCGCGCTGCGGGACGCCGTACTGCGGGCCTACGAATCCGGGCTGGCGACCCCGGAACAGCTCAACATCATGGTGATCGTGCCCGGTTCGTCCCGTGCCAAGCTGTGGTCCTCACCGCTGAGCGAGGACTCCTCCCTGCGCGCCCGCAACCCGGTGGTCACCTTCGACGGCGAGGAGCGCGCCGATGTGAAGCTGCTGGCCCGCGCTCTGGTGGACCAGTACGCCGAGGAGCTGCGCGAGCGCCACGACATCAACCTCTGGTACACGCTGGACATCAACAACTACAAGGCCGCCGACGTCGTACGGGCCTGTGCCGAACGGGAATTCCTGCCGCGTGTCCCCGGCCGGCTGCACGTCCACTCCGTTTCCAGCGCCTACGGCCTGCTGGGCCACCACCTCGGCGCCCAGCGGCTGGCAGCCGCCGACGGCGGCACCACCGACGCCCACTACTTCCTCGTCCAGCACCTGGACACCCCGGACATGGTGCTGAGCCTGTACTTCGGGTCTCCCTCCCGGGAGAACCTGCCCGAGTACCGCTTCAACGCTTCCACCGGCCTGTACGAGCAGGACAGCGACCCGCGATTCCCCGCCACCACCTACGACCCGGCGGAGAATCTCGACCCGACCTTCTACACCCGCCGCCCGGTCACCTCGGCCGAGATGGACCCGGTCATCAAGGCGCAGGGCGGCGGCGGCATCGTCGTCTCGCTGCACGAGTGCCTCTCGCGCTATCCGCAGCTGCGCACCCTCCTGAGGCCCTCCGGCATCCAGCTCCCGGCAGACCCCCGCGAGCTGCGTGAGTGGTCCCTGGTCATGGCGCTGACCGGCATTCTCAACGCCATCGACCGGGATCTGGTCCCCGAGGACGACATCCTCGTCCACGGCACCGGTGCCTATCAGGTGTCCGACTTCGAGCCGCTGCCCCGTCCGTATCTCGTGCCCGTCACGGATGTGGCCTCCCTGGCCGACGTGGCCTTCGCCGCTGCCAGCGGCAAGGACGACCGCGACTGATGCCGGCCCGGTCAGCAGCCCGGCCGCTGAGGAAGGCGCTCAGCCGGTCGCCGAGGGGGCCCGTCAAACGGGTCTACGCCGGGACCCTGGCGTCCAACATCGGCGGCGGAGCATGGTTCACCTGCTGGGCCATCTTCGTGACCCACTTCATCGGGCTGTCCTCGGCCCAGTTCGCCCTCGGCATCACCGTGGCCGGGCTGGTCGGGCTGCTCATCGGCAACCCTCTCGGCTACCTCGCGGACCGGGTCGGCGTCCGCGAGGTCCTGGTCTGGACCGTCCTGGTCCAGGGCCTGGCGACCCTCGGGTTCGCACTGGTCAGCGAGTTCTGGCTCTTCCTGCTGTTCACCACCGTCACCATGGCGGCCGAGCGGGTCGCGTCGGGCATCCGGGTCGCGCTGATCTCCGGGCTGCTCCCCGAGGACGAGCGGCTGGCCGGCATCTCGACCACCGTCGTGATGGCCCACGTCGGTTCCGCGGTCGGCGCCGTGCTCGGCGCGGGCGTCCTCTACCTGGACAGCCGCCCCGCGTACCTCGCGCTCGTCGTCCTCTACGGCCTGTCCAACATCGCGTTCTCCCTGATCGTGCGGGGTGTCCCGCGGGTCGCGTCGCTGACCGACCGCAAGGTCTCCCGGGGGATGCTGGCGCTGCGGGACCGGCCGTTCCTGGTGATCACCGTGCTCAGCGGGCTGCTCGCCCTCAACTGGGGCATGCTCGGCAGCGGACTGCCACTGTGGGTGACCGAGCACACCAGCGCCCCGGCGTGGACCGTGGGCGTGGTCACCACGATCAACGCGCTGGGCATCGTGGTCTTCCAGAACCGGGTCAGCCGGTACGGGCGCACGGTCCCCGGCGCGGCCCGCCTCGCCATCTGGTGCGGCGCCGCCCTCGCGGTCTCCTGTGTGCTGTTCGCCGCCACCTACCACCGCTCGGGCGCCCTTGCCGTGGCCCTGATGGTCGCCGCGGCGGTCGCCCACGTGGTGGGCGAAATGCTCTTCATCGCCAGCACCTGGGGGCTGTCGGTGGGCCTGGCCCCCGAAGACGCGCAGGGCGAATACCAGGGGACCTTCAGCGCCGGTCCCACCACCGCGGTCATGGTCGCACCGGCCCTGATGACGCTGCTGGTCGTCGGCTGGGGCGTGCTCGGCTGGTTCACGCTGGCCGCGCTGTTCCTGGTCAGCAGCGCGCCGGTGGTGCCGGTCAGCCGCTGGGCGCTGCGCAGCGGTCCGCGGCGCGCGGCGGCCGGGACCGACGCGCCCACGCCGTCGCCGTCGCCGTCGCCGTCGGACAGTTTGACGAAGGACTGAGACCTCATCGACATGGACACAGCCATCAGACCGCCCGCGGCGCCGGACACCGGCCGTCCGCTCGACGACCCCCGCCCGCCCGGCGCCGGCCAGCCGCTCGCCCCGCACCGACGCTTGCGCCTGCGCGCCGGGTTCGCGTGGGAGCAGAGCGGCGATCCGCGCATCATCAGGGCACGCAATGTCGTGGACAGCCGGCTGCGCGGGCCGGTCACCTCGCTCTCCACCGCCGGGCCCGGCTCGCCGAGCATCGCCTACGCGGGTCCCGCGCACGGCGTGGTGAAGATCCATCAGCTGCTGGAACGGCAGCGCGAGATACTCGGCTTCCCCACCCTGCACCGCCGCCAGGCACCCGCTCCACGGGCCGGACTGGCCTCCGGGCGTCTGCTGCCGGACGCGGACCTGGTCGCGGTGGGCGGTACACGCGCGCAGATCGCCCGGCTGCCGCAGCGTGCGTCCCTGGTCCTGCCCTACCGGATGCACATGGTGATCGACATGCCGGCGGACCCCGCGGAGTGGCAGCGGCAGATCTCGAAGCGCGAGCGCAAGTGGTTCGCCTCCCAGCGCGGGAACGCCGACTGGGAGCTGGAGATCGCCTCGGACGACGCGTCGTTCGATTACTTCTTCGACCGGATGTACGTACCCACCATGGACGTACGGCACGGCGAGCGCACCCGCGGCGAGACCAGGGACGCCGCGTACGAGTGCCTGTTCAAGGGCGGGGTGCTGGCCTTCGCCCGGCTCAACGGCGAGCGGGTCTCTGCCTCGCTGTGCCAGTGGCACGAGCCGAGCGGCACCCTCACCGTCCGGCTCGGCGGGGTCTTCGAGGGCGACGAGAAGCTCTTCGCGCTGGGCGCGCTGCGCGGCGGCGACCACCTGCTGCTGGAGTGGGCCCAGCGAACCGGCGTCCGGCATGTCGACTTCGGCGGCAACGAGGCGTGGCTGAGCAAGGGGATCTTCCAGTGGAAGCGCAAGTTCACCCCGCGCATGGCCGTCGCGCCCAACCACTTCGCCGACCTGCGTGTGTGGTGGCACGCCCGCCGGGACACCCCCGGGGTGCGCGACTTCCTCGTCGCCAACCCGGTACTGGAGTTCCACGGCGGCACGGCACTGCGGGCAGTCTATTTCCACGACGCCGACCGCCCGCCGCGCCTCGACCTGGCGTACCGCTGCGCCAATGTCACCGAGCACCGTCTGCTCCACCTGGACACCTTCCTGGCCAGGGCACACCGCGCCCCCTCGCCGGCCGTCCTTGCCCCGGAGAGGAGCCGAGCTCGATGAGCATGACGTCGGCGTCGGCGCCGGGGCCGGCCACCCCGTACCGGTCCTGGTTCGGTGACCGGCGCACCCCGCCGGACACCGGCCTGGACCCCGCCCGGCGGGCCGAGATCATCCGCGCGGAGCTGCACGGCCTGCCCTCGGGAGGCACCTCGACGGCCCTCCAGCCGGTCGTGGTGCCCCAGGAGCGGTACCGCGAGCTGATGGACGTCTCGGTCCGGCTGCTCGACCTGCTGCGCCGGACCGCGACCGGCGTCGCCCCGGACCGCGCGGGCCGGATGGCCGCGCTCGGCGTCCGCGCGGACGAGTGCCCGGCGTTCGTGGCGGACGAGGAGTTCGAGCTGCGGCACTGCGCCGACATGGCCCGCGCGGACGTGGTGATCGGCGCGGACGGCCCGCAGTTCATCGAGTTCAACGTCGGCGGCTCCTTCGGCGGGATGCCGCACTTCCAGCGCCTCCAGCGGGCGTGGCACCGCATACGGGAAGAGGCCGGGCGCCCCGCCTACGTGAGCGTGGACGCTTACAGCAGGCTGGCGCTGCTGGTGGAGAAGGTCGGTGCCGAGCTGGGCATCGCTCCCGGCGTCGCGCTCGTCGACCACCACGACCCGCACGGCCAGGAGGACACCCGCTACGTGGCCGGGATGCAGGCGGATCTGCTGCGCGCACACGGCGTTCCGGCCGTGTTCACGGAGCTGGAGGAGCTGCCGGACGCGGTCGGCATGCCGGGCCCGGCACCGCGCCACCGCCTGGGCATCCGCCAGTTCAACCATCTGGACATGCGTGCGGCCGGGGCCGACCTGCGGCCCGTACGAGCCGCGCTGGACGGGGGGTTCCTCATGATCCCCTCGCAGAGCGCCCTGCTGCTCGACAGCAAGGCGGCACTCGCGCTCCTCTCGGAGGGACAGCCCTGGATGTCGGAGGCGGAGCGGGAGCTGACCGGGCGTCACGTCCCGTGGAGCCGCGTGGTGGGAAACCGCAAGACCTGGTGGCGCGGCCAACGCCACGACCTGCCGCAGCTGCTCGCCGAGGAACAGGACCGCTACATCCTCAAGGGCACGACCGGCAACGCGGGGGACACGGTGACCTTCGGCATGCACACGGAGCCCGGGGACTGGCGGCAGCTGATCGACACGGCCGTGTCCACGGGAACGTATGTCGCCCAGGAGGTGGTCGAGACGGTTTCCTACCCGCTCGACATCGTCCACGACGCGAGCGGTGCGGTGACCCGGATCGACGCCGACGCGGTCATCAGCCCCTTCGTGCTCGGCGGCACCGGCGCGGGCTGCATCGTACGGTGCGTTCCGGCGCACGGCCCCGGCGTGATCACTTCGGGGCCGCGGACGGTACTGAACTGTCTGGTGGCGGAAGCGTGAACCGTAGCGCGGACAAGGAGAGGGTGAACGCCATGAAGGTGGGCGTCGTGGTACTGCCCGAGCACCCGGGGCCCGAGGGGGTCCGGGTCTGGCAGCGGTTGGAGGAGCTGGGCGTCCGGCACGCCTGGACCTTCGACCACCTCTCCTGGCGGTCGCTGCGCGACCGGCCGTGGTTCGACGCGCTGACCACACTGACCGCCGCCGCGGCCGTCACCGAGCGCCTCACCGTCGGCACCCTGGTCACCTCGCCCAACTTCCGGCACCCGGTCACCCTGGCCAAGCAGATCATGACGCTGGACCAGATCAGCGGCGGACGTTTCGTGCTCGGAGTGGGCGCCGGCGCGGCAGGCGCGGACAGTACGGCCCTGGGCGGCCCCGAACTCACCCCCGGCCGGCGGGCCGACCGCTTCGAGGAGTTCGTCAGCCTGACCGACCGGCTGCTGCGTGATCCGGTCACCTCGCACCACGGCGCGTATTTCGACGCGGTGGACGTCCGCAACATCCCGGGGTGCGTACAGCGTCCCCGCGTTCCCTTCGCCATCGCGGCGGCGGGACCGCGAGGCATGCGGCTGGCGGCGCGGTACGCCGACACCTGGGTCACGATCGGCGACACCGCACAGCCCGGCGAACAGAGCGAGGACGACGCCTTCGCCACGCTCGGCAAGCAGCTCGGCCGCCTCAAGGACGCCTGTGACGGCGTCGGCCGGGACTTCACCGGCCTGGGCAAGCTCGTCAACCTCAGCAGGATCGTCACCGATCCCTATGCCTCCCCGGCCCGCTTCGGCGAACTCCTCGGACGCTGCGCGGACCTCGGCTTCACGGAGATCACCGTCAACCACCCACGGCCCGAGGGGATCTTCGCGGGCAGCCGCGCCGCGTTCGAGCGCGCCCTCACGCGCTGACCGCGCGGCCGGACAGGACGGGCCAGGTTCTCCTCCGAGGAGAACCTGGCCCTACGTGGTGCGGCGGGTGTTACCGCTTCGCGCGCGAAGCGGTGCGGCCGCGCTCCTTCTGGTCCAGGACGACCTTGCGGATACGGACCGCCTCCGGGGTCACCTCGACGCACTCGTCGTCGCGGCAGAACTCCAGCGACTGCTCCAGGGAGAGCTTGCGCGGCGGCACGATCGCCTCGAAGGAGTCGGCGGAGGAGGAGCGCATGTTGGTGAGCTTCTTCTCCTTGGTGATGTTCACGTCCATGTCGTCGGAGCGCGAGTTCTCGCCGACGATCATGCCCTCGTACACCTCGGTGCCGGGGTCGGTGAAGAGCACGCCGCGCTCCTGGAGGTTGGTCATCGCGAAGGCGGTGACCGCGCCGGCCCGGTCGGCGACCAGCGAACCGTTGTTGCGGGTCGTCAGGGTGCCGAACCAGGGCTCGTGGCCCTCGTGGATGGAGTGCGCGATGCCGGTGCCGCGGGTGTTGGTCAGGAACTCCGTACGGAAGCCGATCAGGCCGCGGGACGGGACGACGAACTCCATGCGGACCCAGCCCGAGCCGTGGTTGGACATGTTGTCCATCCGGCCCTTGCGGACGCCCATGAGCTGCGTGACGGCGCCCATGTGCTCCTCGGGCACGTCGATGGTCATGCGCTCGACGGGCTCGTAGGTCTTGCCGTCGACCTCCTTGGTGACCACCTGCGGCTTGCCGATGGTCATCTCGAAGCCCTCGCGGCGCATCTGCTCGACCAGGATGGCCAGCGCCAGCTCACCGCGGCCCTGCACCTCCCAGGCGTCGGGACGCTCGGTGTCCAGCACGCGCAGCGAGACGTTACCGATCAGCTCGCGGTCCAGGCGGTCCTTGACCTGGCGGGCGGTGACCTTGCGGTCCTTGGTCGCGGCCTTGGCGTCCGCGCCCTTGCCGGTGCCGCCACGGCCGACCAGCGGCGAGGTGTTGGTGCCGATGGTCATCGAGATGGCGGGCTCGTCGACCGTGATCAGCGGCAGCGCGACCGGGTTCTCCGGGTCGGCCAGCGTCTCGCCGATCATGATGTCGGGGATACCGGCGACGGCGCAGATGTCACCGGGGCCCGCGACCTCGGCGGGCTTGCGGGTGAGCGCCTCGGTCATCATCAGCTCGGTGATGCGCACGCTCTGGACCGACCCGTCGCGCTTCATCCACGCGACGGTCTGGCCCTTTCGCAGCTCGCCCTGCTCCACGCGGAGCAGCGCGATACGGCCGAGGAAGTTGTCCGCGTCGAGGTTGGTGACGTGGGCCTGCAGCGGCGCCGACTCGTCGTACTCGGGGGCCGGGACGGCGTCCAGCAGGGTGCTGAAGAACGGCTCCAGGTTGGTGCTGTCCTGCGGGACCGTGCCGTCCTCCGGCTTGGTCAGCGAGGCGACGCCGTCTCGGGCGCAGGCGTAGACGATCGGGAACTCGATCTGGTCCTCGTCCGCGTCCAGGTCCAGGAACAGGTCGTAGGTCTCGTCGATGACCTCGGCGATCCGGGAGTCCGGACGGTCGGTCTTGTTGATGCACAGGATGACCGGCATCTTCGCGTCCAGCGCCTTGCGCAGCACGAAGCGGGTCTGCGGCAGCGGGCCCTCGGAGGCGTCCACCAGCAGCACCACCGCGTCCACCATCGACAGGCCGCGCTCGACCTCGCCACCGAAGTCGGCGTGGCCGGGGGTGTCGATGATGTTGATGGTGATGACGTCGCCGCCATCCTTGGGGTGGTATTTCACCGCCGTGTTCTTGGCCAGGATCGTGATGCCCTTCTCACGCTCCAGGTCGTTCGAGTCCATCATGCGGTCGTCGAGGGACTCGGCTGCGTGCGCGGCGAAGGAGCCGGCCTGCTTGAGCATGGCGTCGACGAGGGTCGTCTTGCCGTGGTCGACGTGGGCGACGATGGCGACGTTACGAATGTCGTGGCGCGTGGGCATACTGCGGCGCTTCTCCCGGATCGTGGTGGGCGGCACGTACGGTCCGGTACGTGTGCCTGCCGGGCATGAAGACGCCACGGCCTCACCCCATGGTACGGGGCGGGCGCGGTATCGGCCGCCCCCGGGCGCTCGAACCACCTCTGACCTGCGGTGATTGATGTTCGAATGGCCGCTGTACGCCCGGGGACCACGTCCGGCCCGCCTGCGGGACACCTGTACGTAACCGGGTGGACGGCCGGGTCGTACGCCGGGGGCGCAGGGCCCGGTCCGTCCGCTACATCCGGTCCATCACTTCTTGTAACCGATGTCCTGGAAGCGCGGGGTCGCGAAGCCGAAGGCGCCCGCGTTGACCACGTCCTCCTTCGCCGCGACGACCTCGGGCCGCTGGTAGAGCGGTACGGACCCGGCGGCCGCCCAGATCCGGGCGTCGGCGCGCTCCACCAGCTCACGGGAGGCGTCCTCGTCCAGCTCGGCGGCCGCCTGGTCGAAGAGCTGGTCGATGTGGTCGGTGCCGACCCGGGTGTAGTTCTGCTCGACGGTGAGACTGCCGTCGGCCGCGGGCTGCGGCTTGGCGTAGATGGGCCGGCCGTCGGTGGCCGGGTAGGCGGAGCCGGGCCAGGTGTAGAGCGCCAGGTCGAAGTCGCCGGCCGCGATGTGGTCCTCGAAATAGCTGGCGTCCGGCACCTTCTGTACGGCGGTCTGCACACCGATCCGGGCCAGCATCCCGGAGATCCGGTCGGCCACCGTACGCAGCCGCTCGGAGCCCGGACCGTCGGGGAGCACGAAGCGCAGCACGAGCGGCTTGCCGTCCTTCTTGAGGGCGGGGACCGGGCCGCGGGCCGCGGGGTCGGCGGCCGGGCGGGCGTCCAGCGGGGCGGCCAGGCCGCCCTCGACCGGCTTGCCGTCGGCCGTCCGTCCCCGGTCCGCCGGGCCCCGGCCCGCCTGCTCGGCGCCGGTGCCCCCGCCGCCGGGCGCCGGGGCCACCTCGATCATCTCGGCAGCGCTCAGCGCGCCGGCCGCCAGCATCTCGTAGCGCCGGTAGTCCGCGTACGCCGCGACGGTGGTGTCCCCCGCGGCCGCCCTGCGCCCGTTCGCGGCCGCGTCCTTGTAGAAGTCCGCGCTCTGCCGCAGCAGCGTGGCCCGTTCGAGGTCGGCGGACTGCACACCGGCCGAGGACAGCGGCGTCGCCGATACGGCGCCGGCGCGCTCCACGTCGCCCGCCTTGCCGTCGTCGGAGCCGCCCCGGCCGGCGTCCACCTTCTTCTCCGGCTGCTGCTCGGGCTTCTGCGGCTGCGCCGAGGAGCCGCCCGGCGCCCGCCAGCCCGCGTCGGCCAGCATCGACCGCGCGGCCGTGGTGTCCGGGCCGCCGAGGGCGCCGCTGTGGTCCGTGTACCCGGGCTGACCCGCCATCAGCAGATGGCTGCCGAGCGGCCGGTTCGGCAGGCCGAGCGGCTTGAGCACGGAGTCGGCCAGCTTCTGCCGGTCGATGGCGCGGGCCACCGCGCGGCGTACCCGGTCGTCGTTGAGCGGATTGGCGCTGCCGTTGAGGGCGAGCTGCGTGTAGGCGGGTTCCAGGGCCTTGCGGACGGTGTAGTGGCGCAGGGCGTCCCGTTCGGCGGCGGACACCTTGCGCGGCGGCGCGTCGTCGCCGCGCGGGGCCTGGGGGTGATCGGCGTCGTGCTCGGCGTCTTCGACGCGCCCGGCCGCCGACGCCCCGTCCGGCGCTCCGGCGCTCGGGGAACCGGCGCTCGGGGAGACCGCGCTCGGCGACCCGGCGCTCGCCGACCCCGACGCCGCGGGTCTGCGCGCCGCGGTGATCTTCCGGGCGTCGGCCGGGTCCACCTCGGCCAGGTCGATCTTCCCGGCGGCCAGCGCCGCGGTCCGCTTGTCGCGCGGCAGCGCCGTCAGCACCACCTTGTCCAGCTTGGCCGGCGCGCCCCACCACTTCGGGTTGCGTACGAGGGTGAGGGTGCCGGCCCCGGCGTCCCGCTCGTGGACCGTGAACGGCCCGGCCACCTCCTTGAGCCGTTCGCGGGCGCCGTCGTTGAAGGCGCGCGCGTCGCCCATCACGCTCTTCGGGTACAGCGGCGTGAAGAGTGACCTCCAGTCGGCGTACGGCTTGGCGAAGGTGACCTTGACCTCGCGCGCGTTGCCGCCCTGCTCGATCGTGTCGATCCGGTCGTATCCGGCGTTGCGGGCGCTCCAGTACGCGTTGTCCTTGCCGCTCAGCGCCTTCCACTGCGCGACGAAGTCCTCCGGTCCGATCGCTCGCCCGTCGCTCCACCACGCCTTCGGGTTGATCTTGTAGACGACGGTCTGACGGGGCTCGCGGTCGGTGACGTCGACGGCGTCCAGGTAGTCCGGGTTGCGCTGCGGCCGGCCGCGCTGGTCCAGGGTGAACAGCCGGGGCAGTACGGCGTCGGTGACGCGCCGCGTGGCCGCGTCCGCGCGCGCCTGGAAGGTGTTCAGCGTGCCGGGTACGGCGTCCACGGCCCAGCGCAGCGTGCCGCCCTGGCGTACCCGGTCGCGGGCGGTGACGGAGATGTCCTGGGCGCCGGGCGCGGCCTCGTCGGCATCGTCGCCCCCGCCGCAGCCGGTCAGGACCGGCAGCGGCAGCAGCACTCCGGCAGCGAGGAGCGCGGCACAGCGGCGCCTGCGGCAGACCGCGCCGCCTGAGCTGACGGGGTGGGTCATCACGGTTACCTCCGGGGCTCGCCCGCGCCGCGCCGCCGCGGCGGGCCGCGGGGCCACGGATCACGTTCGGCCGACTTTGCGGCTCATCACATCTATGGCTCCACCACTGAAGGGGACCGGCCGCCGCGGGGGCGGGCGACACGTCGGCCGCCCCCGCGAAGGCCACCCGCCCGGCCCAACCGTTTCCCCTTCCCGGCACGCGGCTGACCGTACGCCGGGCGGCGTGCAGGTGGTACGGCAGGCCGGCGCCGGGGCCCTCGGGACGGGAGGGCGGACGGACCCGGGAAGGCATGCCCGGACAGGAGGGCGTACGGGCCCGCGCCCGCGGGCGTACGCGCCGCCGTACAAAAGCACGCCCGCCGGCCCGGACCGACGGCGCACACCTGCCGAAACACGCCGGTCCGGTTCCGCAATCACGGCAGATCCCTTCCCAATCGCGACTGTGACGCGCGACACTCGCTGGCGCACGCCGCTGTGCCCGGACCGGGTCCGGGCCATGCGGCTAGGGCGTTTCTGATGGATCTCCGTGGAGAGAGGCGGCGTTCGGTGCGTGCGCTTGGGGGTCCCCCCTGCTCGAAGAGCTAGGGGGAGTGCGGTGTGAAGGGTCATGTGGCGGAGCCACCCGTCCCTTTGCGCCGTGCGGCGAGGGTGCGTGCCTGGGGGGCACCCCCCAGCGGTAGCTGGGGGAGTCGCGACGCCGCGGAGATCCGTCAGAAGCGCCCTAGGGCACGCCGACCACACCCGCGGAGGTGAGGCAAGTCATGTCCTTGCACGACGATCTGACGGCTGCTCAGCGCAGCCTGGACGACCTGGAACGGTCGGTCGGACGACTGGAGGCGCAGGTCGGCGACGGCCTGGACATCCGGCGCGTACGCAGCGACGCCGACCATTTGCGCGAAAGCCTGCAACTGCTGCGGGACAGCACCGCGGACGCGCCCGGCGGGCGGCCCGCGTACGGCGCGGGCGCGCGCTCCGCCCGCCTGCCGGTCCCCGCGCCCGAGATGGTGACCATCCCGGACGCGCCGTACGACACCGCCCTGTGGGCCGACGCGGAGGACGAGGGCCTCGGCGCGCGCGACCGCCGGGCGCCGTAGGCCGCACACCCGTACCGCCGCTGAGCGCCACCCGTCCCACCCTCAGACAGCCGTCCACGGAGACCGACGTTGGCCACTGGCACCGAACCCCAACCGCATACCGGCACAAGCGGCACGAAGGGCGCGGCAGGCCCGCCACGCACCGGCGTCCACGCCCCCTCGCGCGCCGCGATCCCCGCCCGCCACCTGCGCACCGACCGCTGGTGGCTGTACCCGGCCACGACCGCGGCGGGCCTGTTCGCCTTCGTCGTCTACTCGACCTGGCGGGCGTTCGCGAACGCGGACTACTACGCCGCGCCCTATGTCTCGCCGTTCTACTCACCGTGCCTGGCGGAGAACTGCCACCCCATGCGCGGCGGCCCGAACTGGGAGGTCGTCGGCGGCTGGTGGGGCCTGTCCCCCGCCCTGCTGATCCTGATCTTCCCGCTGGGCTTCCGGCTGACCTGCTACTACTACCGCAAGGCGTACTACCGCGGCTTCTGGGCCTCGCCCCCGGCCTGCGCGGTGGCCGAGCCGCACAAGAAGTACACCGGCGAGACCCGCTTCCCGCTGGTCCTGCAGAACATCCACCGCTACTTCTTCTACTTCGCGGTGGCCGTCGCGGGCATCCTCACCTACGACACCGTGCTCACCTTCCGGAACGCGGACTACGAGTGGGGCCACATGGGCCTCGGCACCCTCGTCTTCCTCGTCAACATCATCCTCATCTGGGCGTACACCCTCTCCTGCCACTCCTGCCGGCACATCATCGGCGGCCGGCTGCGGCACTTCTCCCGACACCCGGTGCGCTACCGCCTGTGGGGCTGGGTCGGCAAGCTCAACGCACGGCACGCGGCCCTCGCCTGGGCCTCGCTGATCAGCGTGGCCGCCGCCGACTTCTACGTCTTCCTGCTCGCCACCGGGGCCTTCGACGATCCGCGCTTCTTCTAGGAAGGGTGCCTTGTGATGACGCAGCTGGACCGGCAGGAATGGGACGTGGTCGTGGTGGGCGCGGGCGGCGCCGGGCTGCGCGCCGCCATCGAGGCCCGGGAACAGGGCATGCGGACCGCCGTGATCTGCAAGTCGCTGTTCGGCAAGGCCCACACGGTCATGGCCGAGGGCGGCATCGCGGCCAGCATGGGCAACGTCAACGAGGGCGACAACTGGCAGGTGCACTTCCGCGACACGATGCGCGGCGGCAAGTTCCTCAACCACTGGCGGATGGCCGAGCTGCACGCCCGCGAGGCGCCGCAGCGGGTCTGGGAGCTGGAGACCTGGGGCGCGCTCTTCGACCGCACCCCGGACGGCCGGATATCCCAGCGCAACTTCGGCGGCCACGAGTACCCGCGCCTCGCGCACGTCGGCGACCGTACGGGACTGGAACTGATCCGCACCCTCCAGCAGAAGATCGTCTCCCTCCAGCAGGAGGACGAGCGCGAGCACGGCGCGTACGACGCCCGCTTGAAGGTCTTCCAGGAGTGCACGGTCACCCGCGTCCTCAAGGACGAGGACCGGGTCGCCGGCGCGTTCTGCTACGAACGCGAATCCGGCCGCTTCTTCGTCCTCCAGGCCCCCTCGGTGGTCCTGGCCACCGGCGGCATCGGCAAGTCCTTCAAGGTGACGTCCAACTCCTGGGAGTACACCGGAGACGGGCACGCGCTCGCGCTGCTCGCCGGAGCTCCCCTGATCAACATGGAGTTCGTCCAGTTCCACCCGACGGGCATGGTCTGGCCGCCGTCGGTCAAGGGCATCCTCGTCACCGAGTCCGTCCGCGGGGACGGCGGGGTGCTGCGCAACAGCGACGGCAAACGCTTCATGTTCGACTACATCCCGGACGTCTTCAAGGAGAAGTACGCCCAGTCCGAGGCCGAGGGCGACCGCTGGTACGAGGACCCCGACCACAACCGCCGCCCGCCCGAGCTGCTCCCCCGCGACGAGGTCGCGCGGGCCATCAACGCCGAGGTCAAGGCCGGCCGCGGCTCCCCGCACGGCGGTGTCTTCCTCGACGTCTCCACCCGGATGCCCGCCGAGGTCATCCGGCGGCGGCTGCCCTCCATGCACCACCAGTTCAAGGAACTCGCGGACGTCGACATCACCGCCGAGGCGATGGAGGTCGGCCCGACCTGCCACTACGTGATGGGCGGCGTGGAGGTCGACCCGGACACCGCGGCGGCCGCCGGCGTCCCCGGCCTGTTCGCCGCCGGCGAGGTCGCGGGCGGTATGCACGGCTCCAACCGGCTCGGCGGCAACTCCCTGTCCGACCTGCTGGTCTTCGGCCGCCGAGCGGGCCTGTACGCCGCCGAGTACGCGCGCTCCCGCACCGTACGCCCCGCCGCCGACCCGCTCCAGCTCGACGCCGCCGAGGCCGAGGCGCTGCGCCCGTTCAGCGCCGAGGGACCCGACGCGCACCACGCGGGACGCCCCGCCGAGAACCCGTACACCCTCCACCAGGAGCTCCAGCAGGCGATGAACGACCTGGTCGGCATCATCCGCAAGCAGGCCGAGATGGAAGAGGCCCTGGAACGCCTCGCCGACCTGCGGGTACGGGCCCGCCGGGCCGGTGTCGAAGGCCACCGGCAGTACAACCCCGGCTGGCACCTGGCCATCGACCTTCGCAACATGCTGCTGGTCAGCGAGTGCGTGGCCCGCGCGGCGCTGGAACGCAAGGAGTCCCGCGGCGGGCACACCCGGGACGACCACCCGGAGATGGACCGGCGCTGGCGCCGGGTCAACCTGGTCTGCGAACTGGCCGAGGACGGCGCGGAACTCCCCCCGCGGGACCCGGCCGTCGGCCAGATCCGCCTGACCCGCCGCGAGACCCCGCCCATCCGGCCCGACCTCATGGCCCTCTTCGAGCGGGACGAACTGGCGAAATACCTGACGGACGCCGAACTGACGGCGGACACCGGCCCGGCGGCACCCACCACCGGAACAGCGGACGACGAGGGGGCGGGCCGGTGAGCGCGCAGACCGACGCCTACAAGGCGCACTTCAGGATCTGGCGGGGCGACGCGGACGGCGGCGGCCTGGAGGACTACCGCGTGGAGGTCAACGACGGCGAGGTGGTCCTCGACATCATCCACCGCCTCCAGGCCACCCAGGCCCCCGACCTCGCGGTCCGCTGGAACTGCAAGGCGGGCAAGTGCGGCTCGTGCAGCGCGGAGATCAACGGCCGGCCCCGGCTGATGTGCATGACCCGGATGTCGGTCTTCGAACGCGACGAGACGGTCACCGTCACCCCGATGCGGGCCTTCCCGGTCGTCCGCGACCTGGTCACGGACGTCTCCTTCAACTACACCAAGGCACGGGAGATCCCCAGCTTCGTACCGCCGCCGGGCCTGGGACCGGGCGAGTACCGGATGCGGCAGGAGGACGTCGGCCGCTCCCAGGAGTTCCGCAAGTGCATCGAGTGCTTCCTGTGCCAGGACACCTGCCACGTCGTCCGCGACCACGAGGAGAACAAGACCGCCTTCGCCGGCCCCCGCTTCCTCATGCGCGTCGCCGAACTCGACATGCACCCCCTGGACGCCGCCCCCGAAACCGGCCTCGACCGCAAACGCACCGCCCAGGAGAACCACGGCCTCGGCCACTGCAACATCACCAAATGCTGCACCGAGGTCTGCCCCGAACACATCCGCATCACGGACAACGCCCTGATCCCCCTGAAGGAACGCTCGGCCGACCGCAAATACGACCCACTGGTGTGGCTGGGGAACAAGATCCGCCGCCGGAAGGAATGAGAAGGAACGAGCTGAGGGCCGGTACGGGCGCGGCTACGGGGAGGAGCGAGGCGGGAGCCAACTCCCTTGTACACAAGGGGTGACGGGCCGCCTACCGGCCCGCTACCTTCGTCGTACCTGGTAACCGGTGCCCGCACCGACAACGGGCTCTTCCGGCCGCTCCGCCGCCTCCCCCCCACCGACTGGGCACCCCACCGGCTACCCGCGCACACGGGGGTACCGCCATGACCAATCCGTACGACCCTTCGCCCTCCTCGGCACCGTCCTCGCCCTCTTCGCCCTCCACCGCCGCCGCCCGGCCGCCGTGGTTCCGCCGCGGCCGGGTCTGGGGGCTGCTCGCCCTGGGCTTCCTGTTCGGCGGCTGCGCCGGGGCCCTCACGGTCGACGGAAAGGACGCCCCGGAGCGTACGTCCGTACAGGCCGCCGACCGGGCCGTACCGCGTGCGACCGTGACGGTCACCGCGCCGCCTCCCAAGGCCACGCCCGCACCCACCGTGACCGTGACGAAGACCGTGCGGGTGACGGTCACGGCCGCGGCGCCGCCGGCCGACGATGACGGGTCGGCGTCCGGGGGCGGGTCGGCGTCCGGGGGCTCGGCTTCCGGCGGTTCGGCCTCCGGTGGCGGTTCGTCCTCCGGCGGCTCGGCTGATGCCCAGTACGCCAACTGCGCGGCCGTACGGGCAGCGGGCGCCGCCCCCATCCGCGCCGGAGACCCCGGGTACGGCAGGCACCTGGACCGGGACGGTGACGGCGTCGGCTGCGAGAGCTGACCGGCGGGCGGGGCGGCCCCGCCCCGGGTCAGAACAGACTCAGCAACGCGTCCGCCGGATCGGGCAGGGCGGTTTCGCCGTCCGGGAGCGGCAGTTCGAACCAGACGGTTTTGCCGCGGGGGGTGCGGCGACTGCCCCAGCCGGCGCTGAGGAGTCCGACGAGCTGGAGGCCGCGGCCGCCCTCGTCGGTGTCCCGGGCCCTCCGGCGGCGGGGCTGCGCCAGATCCGCGTCCCAGACCTCGCACACCAGGGTGCGGTCCAGCAGCAGACGCAGCCGGATCTCGCCGTGGCCGTGCCGCAGCGCGTTGGTGACCAGTTCGCTGACGAGCAGTTCGGTGGTGTCGACCAGGGCCTCCAGATCCCAGTCCGTGAGCTGGTCGCGGGCCAGCTCACGGGCGCGGGACACCGAGCGGGCCTCGGGCGCCAGGTTCCAGTCGCCGACAGAGTCCTTCGGCAGACCGTGCACCCGGGCCATCAGGAGCGCGATGTCGTCCTCGCCGTGCCGGGTGTCCAGCGCGTTCAGTACGTGGTCGCAGACGTCCTCCAGGGGGCGCCCGGCCTCCGACAGGGCCGTCTGGAAGGCGCGCAGGCCCTCGTCCAGCGGGTGGTCGCGGGATTCGACCAGCCCATCCGTGTAGAGGGCGAGCAGGGCGCCGTCGGACAGTTCGACCTCGGTCTCCTCGAACGGCTCGCCGCCGACCCCCAGTGGCATGCCGGGCGGCACGTCCAGCAGCAGGGCCTCCTCGCCCTCCTCGACCAGGACGGGCGGCAGGTGCCCGGCGTTGGCGAAGGTGCAGCGCCGGGTGACCGGGTCGTACACGGCGTAGACGCAGGTGGCGAGGTAGACCTCGGAGAGGTCGGCGGTGCCGGAGCCGGAGCGCGACGCTCCCACCGTGGAGTCCCCCCGCGCCCCCGAGGGGGGCGCGGAACGGCTGCGCGGGGCGCGCGCCGTCGTACGGGCGCCGCCACCGGTCGCGCCGAGCCCGCGCGCGATCTCGTCGAGCGCGGAGAGCACCTCGGCCGGCTCCATGTCGAGCAGGGCCAGGGTCCGTACGGCCGTACGCAGCTCGCCCATCGCGACGGCGGCCCGCAGCCCGCGCCCCATCACGTCGCCGACGACGAGCGCGGTGCGGTGCCCGGGCAGCTCGATCACGTCGAACCAGTCACCGCCGACCTCGGTGGCGGTGGTGCCCGGCAGATAGCGGCACGCGATGTCCAGGCCGGCCGCCTCGGGATCGCCCGGGGGCAGCAGGCTGCGCTGCAGGATCAGGGCGCGTTCGTGCTCCCTGCGGTACAGCCGGGCGTTGTCGATACAGACCGCGGCGCGCGCGGCCAGGTCGACCGCGAGGGCGGTGTCCCGCTCGCCGAACGGCTCACTGCCCTTCGTACGGGAGAACTGCACCAGCCCGACCACCGTGTCACGGGCGACCATCGGCACGGCGAGCGTCGAATGCACCACGGCACCCAGCTCGGCCCGCTCCTCGCCCTCCCGGGCCGGGATGATCTGCGCCTGCGCCGTACGCAGCGCGCCCGCGCACGGGGAGTTGAACGGGTAGCGGTGGACGGCCCCGACCGCGACCGGACCGTCCTCGCCCTCGGGCGCGCCACAGGTCGAGGTGGCCAGCGGCGCGTCGGACACGGCGCTGGAGAAGGCAACCCGGCGCAGCTCGGCGCTGCCGTCGGCCATCCCCGGCGGAGCCTCGTCACCGGCCAGCAGGCCCTGGTAGAGGTCCACGGACGCCAGGTCGCAGAACTGCGGCACGGCCACGTCGAGCAGGGTGCGGGCGGTGGTCTCCAGGTCGAGGGAGTTGCCGATACGGGCCCCGGCCTCGTTGAGCAGCGCCAGGTTGCGGCGGGCGCTGGCGGCTTCCCGCTCGGCCCGGCGGCGGCCCGTCACGTCGGCGGCCAGCGCGGCGACCCCGATGGGACGGCCGCTGGCGCCGTGCAGGCGGTACAGGGACACCGACCAGCGGCGGCGGTCGGCCTCCCCGGCCGGCGCTGAGGGGAACGCGGCAGCTGTGCGGGGTGCCGTACCGGAAGGGGCGGCGGGCTCGGGCGCCGAGGGGGCGGGGATGGAGGAGGCTGGGGCGGTTGAGGGGGTGGTCGCGGAGTCCGGCGCCGTGGAGGGCGCGGGCAGCACGGGCGCGGGCGCCGGAACCGTACCGAGGAGCTGCATCTCTCCCACCGGCTCGCCCGTCTCCAGCACCCGCCGCAGCGCCGCCTGCAGCCGCTCGGCCTCGGAGCGCGGCAGGAAGTCGTGCGGGCCGCCGCCGCGGTACTTGGCCGCGGGCCCGCCGAAGACGGTGGCGAAGCGCTCGTTGACGCGCCGGATCCGCAGATCCGTGTCGAAGAGCAGGAAGCCCATGGGAGATTGGCCGAAAACGGCCTGAGAGGCGGCGAGGTCGGTCTCGATGCCGCGCAGCGCGCGGACATCGACGACGAGACAGACCGCGGCCCGCTCGCCCTCCGCCGTCTCGGACGGCATCACATAGATCTCCGCGAGCCTGCCGTCGCCGGTGTCCGCCCCGCCGTCCCCGTCCGCGCCCCGGGGGCGGTACGGGACCAGGCCGGTCCACTCCCGGCCGTCCAGGATCTGCGCGACCCTACGGTGGGCCTCTTCGCGCAGCTCAGGCGGCACGAAGGCGGTCACGGGGTCCTTGCCGACCGCGTCCGCGGCAGGGATGCCGAGCATCTCGGCGGCGCGCTCGCTCCACCGGTCGATGCGGCCGTCGGGACCGAGGGAGAACGACGCGACGCGGATGTAGTCGTAGATGGATCCGGGCGGGCTGCTCTGCCATATCGGCGGGCCTTCCGGGCCGTCCGGACCCGCGGCGCCCGACGGCCGCGCCGGGCCGTCCGTACCACCCGGCCCGGCCGGCTGCGCGGGTCCTGCCCCGCCAGATGACTTCTCGCTCACGAGCCCCGTCCCCTCCAGCTCATCGTGCCCGGACCGGACGAGCCGAGTATCCAGCACCGCGGCTATCCGGAACACGGTCTTCACGATCACAGCACAGTCTCGATCGCAGGCCGTCCACAGAATGTCAATGAAACGGCAACGATCAGGCCGCCACCAGACTCCTAACCCGCCACGGACAGCTCGAACCACACTGTTTTACCTGTCCTGCCGTGCCGGGTGCCCCAGCGCCGTGACGTGCACGCCACCAGTTGCAATCCCCGGCCGCCCTCGTCCTCGGGAGTCGCGGTGCGTTCCCGGGGCGGATCGGGCACCGGATCGGACACCTCGACGAGCAGATCGCCCCCGCTCTTGAGGACGATACGCAGGCCGATGGGCCCGCTGGCGTACCGAAGCGAGTTGGTCACCAGCTCGCTGACGAGCAGAACGGCCAGGTCGACGACGGTGTCCAGCCGCCAGTCCTGGAGTGTCTCGCGGACCGCGGCGCGGGCGGTACGGGCGGATCCGGGCTCGGCCGGGAAACTCCATTCGGCGAGCGGGGAGCCGGAGATCATGCCGCGTCGGGGCGCGTAGGGGGCGGAATCGGGGACCCCTGCCGCTGCACTGTCGCTCACGCCGATCACTTCCCAGCCCGATGCGAACACCCTCCGGATTGTCCGTGTTGAGGGGGTAAACAGCACATACCCGGTATCAGCGCATCAATATCGCCCTCAATGGCGCACTGTGGCACAAACGGCGTACCGAGGCAGGCGGGACCACAGCGCGTACGCCTCGTGCGCGGCGGGAGCCCTCGCGCGCGCCACCACCACGGAGGCAGCCCCGTACGAGGGACTCGCCCGATCCGATGATCGGCCCGTACGGGGGAGCGGTGAGGTGACAAGATGACCTGGCTGTTCGGGGTGCCGCCGGAGGGGCCGCTCAGGGCACGTCGGAAGGCCCGCTCGAAGCGCCCCCGGAGAGCCGCCCCTCCGTGACCTTCCGCCCGTGCCTCAGCGACCGCTCGCGCCTCAGCGACCGGCCGCGTACGAAGGCCCGAGGCGGCGCATCGCCTCGGCGACCGCCGGGCGGTCCTGGTCCAGCCAGTCGACCTCGCCCTCCTGGCCCGGCGCCAGCCAGCGCAACCTGTCATGGTCCTGAAGGGGCCGCGGTTCGCCGGACACCAGCCGGGCCGTCCACACATGGAGGACGAGTCCGGGGCGCAGCGGCCACTCCCCCGGAATCCGTTCCAGCGGCTCGGCCTCGATCCCCAGCTCCTCGCGCAGCTCGCGCGCCAGCGCCTCCTCGGGCGTCTCGCCGGGCTCGACCTTGCCGCCGGGCAGCTCCCAGCGGCCGGCCAGCGCGACCGGCGCACTGCGCCGCGCGGCCAGCAGTTTTCCCCCGTCGAGCACCGCTCCGCCCACCACCACGCGCACGTCCGTCATGCGCGGCAGCCTACGTCCCCCGCTGCCGCCCCTTCACTTCAGGTGGTGACGTGCCCGACGCGCTCCACGACGTAGAGCCGCCCGTTCCTGCGGGTGTCCAGCCGGTCGGCCACCTGCTCCGCTTCCGCGCGGGTGGCGTAGCGGCCGACGCGATAACGGTTGCCGCCCTCGTCCTGGCGAATGACGAGCCAGGGCAGCACCGCGCCACTGTCGGTCATTGCGCCCCTCCGTCTGCCGTCCAGCGCGCCGTCGCGCGCCCCTTCTGCACTGATGCCGAAACCGCATTCCGCATATGCCCGAGCCTACGCCCGACCTTTACGCACCGGATACGAATTTGCACAAAGAGATACCGAACCGGCCATCCGGCAGCCCGCGAAAGGCGCACGGACGCCCCTGCGAACGCCCCGGCAGCGGACGCGAAAGGGCGCCGCCGGCGGCTCCTGCCACCGACGGCGCCCGTCACTGTCCGTCTCAGCGAGGAAACGTTACGCCTTGCTCGCCCCGGCCTTGTCGCCGGACTTCCCGGCACCCCCGGCCTGCTCCGCGGCCCGCTCCTCGGCCTCCGCCTCCGCCAGCGACTCCGCCTCGGCCGCCACCAGCGTCGGGTTGCGCCAGGAGCTGCGGACGCCCCACCAGTAGAAGAACAGGCCGATCACCGCGACCACGGCGATGTCCCAGCCCGGCGCCAGGTAGCCCTTGCCGCCGAACTCCGTACCGCCCAGGTACGACACGCACGCCATGACCAGCAGGTACGCCACCATCCAGGCACCCGCCTTCAGGTGCGGCTTCAGCTCGGCCCACGGCTTGCGCAGCTCGTACCAGGCCCAGACCGGCAGCCCGACGGCCATGATCAGGATGACCTTGCCGGTGAGCGGCCAGCGGCCCCAGTACAGGACGAGCGAACCGAAGACCATCGCGACGGGCGCGATGTACGGCATCACCCGCAGCTTCACCGGCCGCTTCAGGTCGGGCGCGAGGCGGCGCAGCGACATCACCGCGACCGGCCCGGTGATGTACGAGATCACGGTCGCCACCGAGACGATCTCGGCCAGCGAGCCCCAGCCGCGGAAGACCGCGAGGAACAGGAAGGCGATGAAGAGGTTGAGGACCAGCGCCGGACGCGGCACACCGGTCTTCTTGTCCACCCGGCCGAAGATCTTGGGCAGGTGACCGTTCTCCTGCACGCCGTGGATCATGCGCGAGGTGGTGGCCGCGTAGATCATGCCCGTACCGGACGGGGAGACGAACGCGTCCGCGTACAGCAGCAGCGCCAGCCAGTTCAGGCCCCAGGCGATGGCGAGGTCGGCGAGCGGCGAGTTGTAACCGAGGTGGGCCCAGCCGCCGGCCGACTCCAGCTTGCCGCCGGGGACGGCCATCAGGAAGGCGACCTGGAGCGCGACGTAGATGACGAGCGCGATCACGATCGAGTAGATGACGGCCTTGGGCAGCGACTTGCCCGGGTTACGGGCCTCGCCGGCCATGTTCAGCGGCGACTGGAAGCCGTTGTAGGCCCAGACGATGCCGGAGAGGGCGACGGCGGAGAAGACCGCGCTCCACCCGTTGGGAGTGAAGCCGCCGTGGTCCTTGATGTTGCTCGTGTCGAAGTGCGCCATCATCAGCGCGCTCGCGGTCAGGATCGGTACGACGACCTTGAAGATCGTGATCGCGGTGTTGGTCTTCGCGAAGAGCGAGATCGCGAACCAGTTCAGGAAGAAGTAGAAGATCAGCAGGACGCTGGCGACCGCGACGCCGCTGCCGGTCAGCTCCTTGCCGTCGTAGAGGGCCTGCGCCCACCCGAAGTCCCAGGAACTCATGTACTGGACGGAGGCCGTGGCCTCCCCGGGTATGACGGAGACGATCGCGATCCAGTTCGCCCAGGCGGCGAGGTAGCCGGCGAGCGAGCCGTGCGAGTACTGGCCATAGCGGACCATGCCGCCCGCCTTGGGGAACATCGAGCCCAGCTCGGTGTACGTGAGGGCGATCGTGAGCGCGACGACCGCGCCGATGACCCAGGCGAGGATGGCGGCCGGACCGGCGATGGCGGCGGCCCGCTCGGCCCCGAAGAGCCAGCCGGAACCGATGATCGACCCAAGACCCGTGGCGGTCAGGGCAATGGTCCCGAGGGACCGTCGGTAATTCGAGTGGGAGCCCTGCTCCGCGCTCTGGGTCTGCGTCGTGCTCAACGTGCTTGGTCTCCTGATCTTCCCCCGTGCCGTGCACAAACTTCGCCATCGTAAGAGCGAATTGGAAGATCGGATTCCCAAGCGGGGTCAAAACTCGGGTCTGGCTGAAGGTGTGTGAGGTTTCCAACACACCTATTGGGCACCCAAATCCAGACATACGGGGAATTATGGGGTGGCTACTGGCGGGTTACGCGTCAGTACACAACGTGCGATCTTGACCGGAGCGGCCCGAAAATTGCTAGGTGGCAACGGGTTTCGGTCAATAGTGCATGGGGAAAGGGGGTGGCCCGAGCGGCAGCCCGCCACCCATACCCACCCGCCCCGGGGCGCGCTGCCCAGACGGGAGACGGGCCCCTAATGCACCGGCAAGTGATAAGCCACCCGATGCCGATCGGCGAGCGTCACAACATCGGCGGTCTCCACAGGGCGGCCACCCGCGAAATACGTCCGCGAGATGACCAGCACCGCATGGCCCGGCACCCCGCCCAGCGCCATCGCCTCCTCCGCCAGCCCGGGACGCGCGCCGACCTCCTCGACCACGTTGTCCACGATCACGTCGATGGCCGCCATCCGCTCGACCACCCCGCGCCCGGCCAGCGGCCCCTCCTCGGGCAGCATCACCGGCGTACGCCCCGTGATGTCGAGCGGCTCCCAGGACGTCGAGAGCATGGCCGGCTCACCCTCCGCCCGGAAGAGATAGCGCGTACGCATCACCCGGTCCCCCACCTGGATACGCAACCGGGACGCGACGCCCGCGCCGGCCTCCTCCCGCTCACTGCTGGACTCCCAGGTGCCCTTGACCCGCTCGTCGGCCTGCTCCTGCCGGAAGGGCGTGGCGCCGACCCCGGTGCGGTAGCCGGCGCGGGCGATACGGCGCGGCACGGGCTGCTCGCGCACATACGTCCCCGATCCGGAGCGCCCCTCGACCAGCCCCTCGGCCATCAGCACCTTGCGCGCCTCCAGGGCAACCGTGTCGGAGACGCCGTACTCCTCGCGGATGCGGGCCTGGGACGGGAGGCGGGTGTGCGGGGGCAGCACACCTTCGACGATCTTCTGGCGCAGGTCGCCGGCGACGCGGAGGTACGCGGGCTGCTCACCGAAAGGCACATGCCCCTCCCAACAGCTTGACAGTCAGCAACAGCGTGGCAACCGCGTGTTGTTGACCGCAAGCCTGGGCCAGTAATTCACTCGATGTGATGAAGCCCAGCTCAACCGGCGTGCCGATCATGGAAGTTACCCACCTCCGGACACCCGTTCCCGGCCGCCCGGCACGCCCGTACCATCCATGCCACAGTCGATACGACACGCCGCAGCGCGACCGGCGCCCAAAGCCGTACGGGAAGGCCCCAACCGTGCCCGAAACCACCACCCCCTCCCCCACTCCCCCCTCCTCCCTCTCCCCCATGCCGGAGGACTGGCAGCGCGCCCTGGCCGTCGTCGCCCACCCCGACGACCTCGAATACGGCGCGGCCGCCGCCATCGCTGAGTGGACCGACGCCGGACGCGAGGTCACCTACCTCCTCGTCACGCGCGGCGAAGCGGGCATCGACGGCCTCGGCCCCGAGGAGTGCGCATCGGTCCGCGAGGCGGAACAGCGCGCAAGCGCGGCCGCCGTCGGTGTCCGCACGGTGGAATTCCTGGACCACCACCGCGACGGCGTCATCGAGGCCGGCCTGCCCCTACGCCGCGACCTGTCAGCCGCCATCCGCCGGCACCGCCCGGAACTGCTGATCACCCTCAACCACCACGACACCTGGGGCGGCGTGTCCTGGAACACCCCGGACCACCGGGTCGTGGGCCGCGCCACCCTCGACGCGGCAGGCGACGCAGGCAACCGCTGGATCTTCCCCGACCTGACAACCGACCCAGGCCTGGAGCCCTGGAACGGCGTCCGCTGGGTAGCAGTGGCCGGCTCCCCATACCCCACCCACGCCAAGGAGGTCGGCCCCGGCATCGACCGAGCCGTCGCCTCCCTGGCCGAACACCACGCCTACATCACCGGCCTGGAGGGCGCGGGCCAGGACCCGGCCGCATACGCCCGCAACTTCCTGGAACCCATGCTCCACACAGCAGGCAACCAGTACCGCGGCACTCCCGCCACCCTCTTCCAGCTCTATCCGCGCTGACCGGCCCCCTCACATAGCCCGCGAACCCGGCCACAGGGCAGGGGACTCCACTGCAGAGGAAGGCGAGAAGTCCGCGTCTTCGGGTAGGCGGTGAAGGACGGTGGCACCGGACAACGCATCATCATTACAGGCACCTGATCATCACATAAATTCAAGTCAGGATTTTTTGTACCTATCCAGCGCCTAGACCGATCACTTCCGCCACCACTTCACATAGCACATTTGTCCGCTGCATCCCCGCCCGGAAGGACGAGCGGCGCCCTAAACTCCCATGCCCATGACAGCGGAGCCATGCCGCATGGACCCAAATCCTCCCATAGGCCATGGCGAATGCCGTTTACATCCTCTCCTCGGCTCGCACCTTCTTGCATAACTCCTTCGCAGACTCATCCACGCATGTATCTTCTTGCGGCATGAGTACGACGAGCTTCCGGGCGGACGGCCGCTCCCTGGTTGAGTTCTGGCACTGGGCTGGACGAACGGGGCGGATGAAACCCTCCACCGCCTCGGTCTACAAGACAGCCTGCAAGGCCGTCCTTTCATCGCTCGGTGTACGGTGGGAAAGCTACGACCTCACCAGTCTCGACATCGACGCCGTGATCCGTAACTTCCAGCGGGCGAACACACCCGGGTACGACACGGGGACGCTTGAGAAGTACGGCTCGAACTTCCGTAAAGCCATACCGTCCCTGATGAGCTTTCTGGACGATGCAGATAACTGGGAAGCGCCCGCACAGCCACGGCAACGTCTCACTTCAACGAAAGCCCCTCGCCTCGCATCAGCGCGTGATCCAGGAAGTGAACCCCAGAACGAAATAAATCCTGCACGGGAGGTACCGATTGACATCACCGTTTCCGCTGGCCGCACGGTTTCGATCACCGTCCCGGGCGGCCTGACTCCGAATGAAGCGGGAATTCTGGTCAAGGTGCTGCCTTTCTATCTGGAGCCCCACATAAAGATCGACTGAAACAGCGGCGCGACGCAATCCTCTCCGGAGAGAAGCGTGCACCGCGTGCGCTCCCCGGCCTTCACGCCAAAATCCTTGCACTCGACCAGCACAGCAACACAATGAGGGGCCAGGCTTCCCAGAGCCTGGCCCCTCATTGCATGCACGTTCACCGGACCAGTGCTGTGATCGGAAAGGTTTGCCAGGTTGCTCGTTGCGCCAATCGGATGCGAGAACGTCGACCGGTATGGGGAGGCGGGCATGGCTTCACCGGTCAGGAATCACGGGCTGAGCGAGGCGGAAAGGCAGAAGCTGCAGCAGGTCGTGCAGCAGGGCAGCGCGAATTCGGTGCGGTTTCGGCGGACGATGGTGCTGCGGGCCTCGGTCGGCGGCAGCACGGTCCCGTCCGTCGCCCGGCTGATCCACCACTTCAACGAGATCGTGCTCGCATGCCGCAATCATCAGTGGGCGGGAGGCTGCCCCCGCCTGCTCAACCGTGACCAGAAGGACCTTGTTGTCCGGATGGCCACCACCCACCTCCACCGCACTGACCCAGCCCTTCAGTCCGCAAACTCGCCAATCACTGCGACGCAACACCTCCCAGCCTCTCACCATCGGCCGGGAGGCCCTGCGCTGCCTGCTGGCTCGCCGCGGAATCTCCTTCCAGCACACCAAGACTTGGAAGGAGTCCCCGGACTCGGCCTTCGACACCAAGATCACCCGGGCCGAGTACGCACTCACCGAGCGTGCAGAGCGCACCCTTCGCCTTCGACGAGTTCCCGCTCGGCATCAGGCCGACCGCCGGCGTCTGCTGGGCCGAACGCGGCAGGCCGACCTACGGTCAATCCGCGCAGCCCACTCTGACGGCATCCCGGCCTACGTGGTCATCGACAACCTCTCCACCGACCTCAACTGGGGAATGACGGCCACTCAGTCGTTTTGCACCTGGTCTCCACCTGGTGCTTCCGAAGTCCTGTCCGAAGCCGGAAGCCCCGATGCCTTGGACGCATTCCCCTCCAGCGCATACGCGAGCGCGAGCGCAATCCGCTCGATCCAGTTGAGGGCGTCCGTGACATCAGCCTCGCCGATCTGGCGGCGCTGCTTGAGGTCGCCGTCGATCAGATCCGCGTCGTGTGCGATCTGGTTGCGGCGGCGGAGCAACAGGACGTACTGGCCGCGCAGCCGTTTCTCGTCGTATGACGTTCGGTACTGATTCCACCGGTTTACCCACTTTGCCGCCTCCCGCCACACCTTGACATCGGTGACGAGCGCCATCACCTTCGCGATGGCGTCCGGGTTCTGCAAGGTCTGGCGGGCGATGTCCTGGCGCACCCGCTCCGCGACCATCTCGGCCGTGGTCGTTTCACCCCGCTGCACCCTCTCCACGCAGTGGAGCGGCAACGGGTAGTCACGGAGCTTTCGCGGCATATCCGGGTCATCCTTGGCAGCTTCCTCAGCGACCCGCCGCAATACCTCCTCCTGCACCCAGTGTTCGAGGGCGGCGATGGACTGGACCCAGGCGGCCCGGTAGAAGTCGCCGGTGTCGATGCCCTTGGGGCTGAGTACCTCCAGTGCCTGCCCGGCTCGCACCATCTGGCGTGCGTACGACAGGTTCGTGACGAACGACTCGAACTGACGGGTCTGAGGGTGTGCGATGGCCATGCATACCTCTGTGCGGCGCGGGGGAGGACGGGGAGCTTCGGGGCGTGGGCCCCTGATGTCCCCTGTACCGTACAGAGGTCGATCGAGCGGCCTTTGCGGACCACGGCCGGTTGTGGCGCGAACGCATCGGTTCAGTTCGGTTCGGGATTCGGCCCTCTCACTCTCATACGGCAGGTTTTCTGAAGCCTTCCGCCATACGTACGGAGTCAGCCAGGCTCGCGGCTAGGCATCGGCCGAAGTAGCCGAGCTCGTCCGCTACCTGCCGTGTGGTCCGTGAGTACCGCATCAGGGCTCCACAACAGGCGGGCGAACGACCATGGCCGGTTGCAGGACCGCGTGCTGCCCGGTCAGTCGTGAAGCCAGTTCACTACAGGAGACGGAGATGACGTAGCAGAATTTCCGTTGTCGCTGTCCCAGGGAGGGAATGGCGGGGTTGACCGAGAGGGTGTCCGCCCGTTGGCGGCTGTCGCGGCTGCTCCATAACTGGCCCGATGCATCGTACAAACCGGTCCGGCGAAGGGAACCTTCGGCATCGCGCCCCGGAGGAATAGCCGAAAACGGCCGCACGGGAACGCCGGAGGGGCCAGAACGCACTTGGCATTGCGGCCCTCCGGCGCGGTGACGACGAACCTTTCGGCCGTCGTCACACCTCTTCCGACTCCGGTACGTCCACATCCGCACCCAGGGACTTCGCGATGGCCGTGAACTCAGCCAGGGCAGACTGGAGATCGCGCACGATCTCCTCGGCGATGACCTCCGGCTCCAGGTCGCTGTCCGCGTCCTCCAGGGCCGGGTCCTTCATCCACGTGATGTCGAGGTTGACCTTGTCGCGGCCGACCAACTCATCATAGGTGTACGCCTTCCAGCGGCCGTTGTCGTCCTCGTCGGCGACGCGGGCGGCCGGCTCCTCGCCCGCCTTGTACTTGGCGACGAAGTCGTCCAAGTGGGGGCGGGTCAGCGGGCGCTGCTTCATGGTGAAGTGCTGGCCGGTGCGGAAGTCGTAGACCCAGGTGACGGTGGTGTGCGGTTTGCCGTCGGCGCGCGGGGGCTTCTTGTCGAAGAAAAGGACGTTGGCCTTGACGCCGCCCGCATAGAAGATGCCGGTGGGCAGGCGCAGGATAGTGTGCAGGTCGAACTCGTCGAGCAGCTTGCGGCGGACCTTCTCGCCCGCGCCGCCCTCGAAGAGGACGTTGTCCGGGAGGACGACGGCCGCCCGGCCGTTCACAGCGGTCAGCGACATGATGTGCTGGAGGAAGTTGAGCTGCTTGTTGGTCGTGGTGGCGGTGAAGTCATCGCGGTCGTACTGGACGTCTTCCTTCTCCAGGTCGCCGTCCTGGCCGATCACCGTGATTGCGGACTTGCGCCCGAAGGGCGGATTGGCGAGGACGAGCGAGGCATGCCGGCCGCTCGGCTTCTCTGCAAGCGCGTCGCCGACATCGATCAGGCTCGGGCCGTCGCTCTTGCCGATGCCGTGCAGGAGCATGTTCATGGCGGCGAGGCGGGCGGTACCGGTGACCAGCTCGTTGCCCCAGATCTTGCGGCCGCTGTCGTACGCCTTGCGGGCCTCAAGGTCCATGTCCTTGATGTGGTGCCGGGTGATGTACGTGTGCGCGGCGATCAGGAACCCGCCGGTGCCGCAGGCGGGATCGGTGATGGTGTCGTCCGGACCGGGCCGGGTCACATCCACCATCGCGTCGATGAGCGCGCGCGGCGTGAAGTACTGACCGGCGCCGGTCTTGGTGTCGGACGCCCCCTTGGCGAGCAGCCCTTCGTAAGCGTCGCCCTTGAGGTCGGTGCCGGTGACCGTCCACTCCTCGCGGCCGATCAGCTCGACGACCAGCTTTTCGAGCAGTGCGGGCTTGGTGATCCGGTTCTGCGCGTCGGCGAAGATCGTACCGATGGTGGTGTGGGGCTTACGGCCCAAGTGCTCCAGGACAGCGCGGTAGTGGGCTTCAAGTTCCGCTCCGCGCTTGCTGACGAGGGACTTCCAGTTGTAGTCCTTCGGCACGATGCCGCTGAGGTCGCGGCCCTCCCACGGGTCGTTCTCAATCTCGTCGACCATTTTCAAGAAGAGCAGGTACGAGAGCTGCTCGACGTACTCGATGGTCGACATGCCGTTGTCGCGGAGAACGTTGCAGTAGTTCCAGAGCTTGGCAACCAGGGTGTTGGTCTGCGCGGCGGCCTTCTTGGATTTGGGCGTTTCGGTGAGGGAGACGCCCTCGGT
The DNA here is from genome assembly GCF_055577005.1 of Streptomyces sp. NPDC033221. Taxonomy (NCBI): domain Bacteria; kingdom Bacillati; phylum Actinomycetota; class Actinomycetes; order Kitasatosporales; family Streptomycetaceae; genus Streptomyces; species Streptomyces sp. NPDC033221. The sequence continues at coordinate 214,291 of NZ_JBVIQN010000001.1, forward strand.
GGAGGGGGTGGCTGCGTCGTCTGTAGCGGGGGCGGTCACTGGAAGAGCTCCTGCTGAACGGTACTTAGGGGGGCGGGGGTTGGGGCGGGGGCGGCCTCGGTCGCCTTGGCTGGGGCGGTCCCCTTGCGGGGGCGCGCGGCGCGCTTGGCCTTGCGGGCCGGCTTGGCAGAGTCGCGCTCGGCGGCGATGCGGGCGAGGAGGGTGGCGGCGGGTTCGTCGGCGGGGTTCTGGGGGACCAGGCCGCCAATGAATGCCTTACGGAGTAGGCCGTTGCGTAGCCCGGCCGCACGTAGCCGTACGATAGCGACAGCCTTTGCCATCCGGTCGATCTGCGCGAGGTCCTCCTTAATTCTTTGCAGAATCTCCTCCTGCTCGCCCCTCGGGGGCACCGGAACGGGAAGGCTCTTGATCTTCCTCAGACTGATTGAAGCAAGGTTCGTACTCTGCTTGCCATTCACCTCGAACCATCGCCCCATGCCGTTCGCGTAATGTGACAACAGCTCGGGCTTGATGAGGTCCCCTCGAATTCGGGCCCGGAAGACGTGATTCTGATGAATGGCGTTCTCTACCTGCCCCTCCCAGACCCAGCCGCGTCCGAGCTTGTCCCGATCCCCTCCCTCGTTCATGAGAACATCGCCGGATCTCAACCGCAGCTGATCCGCCTTAGCGGTGGGCACACGGATCTCGTGAACGCTGTCGAGCACCAGCCGCCCGCGCTGAACGTTCGCAACACGGAGGTAGGGAACCTCAGGCATATCCGGGTCAGACTGCTTCTTCTTGTCCTTGGTCACGCCCCCGACAACCTCAGCCAGCTCTTCCAGGCGCATCCAACTCCAATGTTCCGGAATTTTTGGCAAGTTGCCGTCGAGAGTCCCAGCAGCAGGCGGAAGCGAGGCTGTGGGAACGCCATCAGATACGGCGAAGGCTGTCACGAAGTCAGTGGCTCGAACCCGCAGGTGGTTGATCCTGCGGGTCGCTAGTTCCAAGGATGTACCGGCCGCATCCAGCCGGGAGAGCTGCTCTTCGAGGGCCTCGACGATGCGGTGCTGTTCGGCCAGCGGGGGCACCGGGACCCTGACGCGCTTAAGCGAAGCGCCTGAGATTCCCGCTTGCCCAGCGGACGTTTTTACCTCGCCTCGAACTTGTTCACGTACACGCGGTGAGGCCCACGCGTAGACCAGGAACTGGGAGTCCATAACTTGCCGTGAGACGCGAACTCGAATCAGCTTGTCTGGGTACGCAAGTTTAGGTGCACCGTCAGGAACCCTCGCCCCCACACCAACGTATTCGGGGTTTCCGTTGTACCGAGTGAACAGCAAGTCGCCGGGCAATACATCGCCCGCCTGGTCCTGCACTTCCTGCCAGTTCAGCCCTGTGTACCGCAAGTCGTCCAGGCTGAGCCGCATCGGCCGGACCGCGCCGATCCGAAGAATTGGCGTACCGTTCGGCTCCGTGCCAGGTCGCGATACGTACATCCCGTTCTTGACGGAAGAAGCGATCTCTCCGAGCTCCGCCCAAGCCCACCCTTCCGGCAACCCACCCGTATCCGTACTCAAGCCAGTTCCTGATTCAGCTCGTCCAGTAGTTCCAGCGCCCGGCCCTTATCACCAAAGGCGTTTGCGAAGCCGCGGCCGCCGCCCTTCGCCGAGAAGGGGAGGTGGCTGAAGTCCTCGCGCTCCATGCCCACGTCCACGGCAATCGCGTCCTTTATGCGGTGCAGCCACCACAACTGGTCCTCGGTGAATTCGACGCCCGCCTGGTCTTGCCGCAGCAGCCAGCCCTCGAAGCGCTCCTCGACCACCGTACGGTACGGGCGGAGTTCGTCGTCTGCACCGAGCGTGTAGCGGACGAGGTTCATGAGGTCGCCGAGGCCGGCCGATTTAGACAGGGATTCCGACGCCTTGCCGAGCAGGTCGTAGTGGTCCCATATGACCTTCGGGGTCCAGGTCCGGTTGGTGGCCTTGATGGTGGCGAGCAGCTCGCGGAGATGGGCCCGTGCCTCCTGCGGGCGGACCCGCGATCCGCTGCCGAGGATCACCTGGAGTGCGATCGCCTCCGCCGCCTGCTCATCGCGCCGGCGGCTGTCCAACAACTGGCGCCACTCGGCAAGTTCCTTCTCCGCGCGTTCTTCGCGCGGGATCTCCTTCAACCGTATCCCGACTTCGGTCGTCGCGTCGTACGTCAGGTCGTGCTGCTGCTTGATGCCGACGATCAGCTTGCGGAGCTCCGGGTGCGTGGTCAGGACCTCGACCGCGTCCTGGACGAGGCGTCGGGCCTGGTCCGCGCCGCCCTCCCGGTACGCCCGGTCCTGGGTGTCGACGTCCACCGCGTCCGAGATCCGGCGGACCAGCTCGCCGAGTGGGACGCCGCCCGATGCCTGCTTGATCTGCTCACCCTCCTCCTCGGTGAGCTTGCGGTCCAGGCGAGCCAGGCGACGGCCGAGCGTCTCGGCCTGTTCGGCGGTGAGGGAGCGGCTGCCCGCCTTGTCCATGAGCTTGTCCGTGCTGAGGGCACCGGTGTCCGGCGGCAGCATCGGCCGGGTGTCGACCAGCGGCGATGCTGTGACGCCCACCGCGTCGACCAGGACGAAACGGTCCTTGGCGAGGTCGTTCGCCGCCTCCGGCGTCACCGCCTTCAGCTCATCGGCGTCGATCGTGCGGGATCCGCGCCCCTTCATCTGTTCGAAAAGGACGGGGCTGCGTACGGCCCGCAGGAATATCACGCACTCCAGGGCGCGGACGTCCGTCCCCGTGGCGATCATGTCAACGGTGACGGCGACCCGGAGCAGCGGCGAGTTCCGCAGGTCGTTGACGAGCTGCTCGGGGTCGTCACCCTTGTCCCGGGACCGGTAGGTGATCTTCTTGGCGAAGGCGTCTCCGCGTCCGAAGACCTCCTTGACCTGCTTCAGGACCTCGTCGGCGTGGTCGTCGCTCGCTGCAAAGACAAGCGTCTTGGGCAGTTCGGCACGGCCCGGGAACCAGCGCTGCCAGTTGTTCTTGTAGGCGGTGAGGACGGCCCTGATCTCGTCCTCGGTGATCACTGTGCGACCGATCTGGCCGACCGTGTACGCGAAGTCCTCGTCCAATTCCTCGTACCGCTGGGTGCGGGTCTTGCGGTCGCGGATACGAACCGTGGTGCCCTTGTCGATCTTCGCGCCGCCCGCTTCCCGTACCGAGGTGTCCATGGTGACCACGTCGAAGTCGACGTTGACACCGTCGGCGACAGCCTGCTCGTAGGTGTACTCGGAAACCAGGTTGTTGTCGAAGAAGCCCTTGGTCTGGCGGGTGGGGGTGGCGGTGAGACCGACCAGGTGGGCGTCGAAGTAGTCGAGGACGCCGCGCCACAGGCCGTAGATGGAGCGGTGGCACTCGTCGATGACGATCACGTCGAAGGATTCGATGGGAACGTCCGCGTTGTACTCGACACTGACCGGGCGGTCGGTCATGTAGTTCTCGTCGAGGGTGGAGGCGTCCTCGCGGTCCTCGGCCTCGTTCGTGTCTTCCAGTGGCTCGCCCTTGAGGAGGGAGTACATGCGCTGGATGGTGGAGACGACGACGGCGGAGGTCTCCTGGAGTCCGGCCCGGCCGAGCGTGTCGACGTTGTAGAGGTCGGTGAACTTACGGTTCTCGTCCGGGGCTCGGTACTTGTCGAACTCGGCCTTGGCCTGGCGGCCGAGGTTGTTGCGGTCGACCAGGAAGAGGATGCGGCCCGCGCCCGCATGCTTGAGCAGCCGGTACGCCTCGGTGACGGCGGTGTAGGTCTTGCCCGCGCCGGTGGCCATCTGAATCAGAGCGCGCGGCTTGTCCTGGCCAAGGGACTGCTCAAGGCCGATGATCGCTTCCTCCTGCGCCGCGCGGAGGTCGTGGGTCTCCAGGACCGGGAGCCCGGTGCGCAGCGCGGCGCGGAAGGTCGGAGTGGCCGGGTGATCGGTGGCTCGCTTCATCCAGGCGGCGAAGGTTTCGGGCCGGTGGAAGGCGAAGACCTGGCGGGAACGGGCGTACGGGTCGAGGAGGTTGATGAAGTACGTCTCCGCGCCGGTGGTGGCGTAGCGGAAGGCGAACGGTTCCTGCTCGCACCAGACCGCCAGAGAGTGCTCCTTGAGGACACCGGCCGCGTACCGCTCGTTCTGGGCGAGGGCCCCGGCCAGGGCGGTGCCCTCACGCTTGGCCTCGATGACGCCGACGATCACGCCGTCGACGTAGAGGACGTAATCGGCGCGGCCGGTGGCCAGGGCGAACTCGCGGACCGCGACCCCCTGGGAGGCGAGCGGGTTGAGATCAGCCTTGTCCTGGACGGTCCAGCCGGCTGCGGCAAGCATTTCGTCGATACGGACGCGAGCCTGCACCTCGTTGAGCGGCTCGGGCCGCTGTGCGCGGGCGACGATCGCCTCGCGGGCGGCGGCGGCGACCGGGCGGGGCTTCAGCCGCTCCTGGTTGTAACGGCTCCGCTGCTCGCTCCTGAGCCACTCGATCTCCTCCCGATAGCTCGCGGCCAGTGCTTCCGACTCGGCGCGGGCCTGTTCGGCGGCCGCGGTCAGTTTCTCGGCCTCCTCCCGGCCGCGCTGCTCGGCCTCCAAGCGGTCCCCGACCTCGCCGAGGCGGGTGCGGGACTCGGCGAGGGTGCGCTGGTGGTGGCCGAGCGCCTCGCGGAGCTCCTCGAGCTCGGCGGGCCCGGCTGCCACGTCACTCGGCAGCCGCGGCGGTACGAACGCGGAGATTTCGCGGACGCCGTCGATCGCACGGGAGAAGAACTGCCCGAGCTGGAAGCAGAGTTCGACGGCTTTGAGGGCCTTGCTGGTGTCGAAGAGGTGATTGTGCGCGGCGTCGTTCCGCCCCCGGCGGAGGGTGTCGAAGGCGTCCCGGGTGCGGCCCGGCAGCAGACCAGCCCGCTGGAGTCCGGCGAGCCGATCGACCTGGCGGGCCCCTTCGACCCGCACCCCTGCCCGCTGGACCAGCTCCTCGGCGAGCACCTCCCCGAACTGGCCGGACGCCACATACGAGACGTTGGGGTTGGTGAAGACCGACTGTTCGGCCTGGGAACCGTAGATCGCGAGCAGGGGCTGCATCGCGTAGAGCCGCCCGAAGTTGGGAGACCTTCGGGCAGCTGCCTTCAGCTGCTCCGGAACTTGCTCACGACGCCCTGCCCGCCCGCTCATACGCTGCCGCTCCTCGACCGGACCATATTCGGCCCCTCACCTGTGACGATACCTCTCAGCCTACGTCTGACCGGGCACTCCTCCCTGGCAAATGAACCAATCACGTTGTCCAGCCTTCAATGGAGTCGCAAGAAGGGCTCGTCTTGCATTGACGGGCCCCTTTCGACCCACCTTTACAGGGGGCGGAACAGCTTCGTCGAATGATGAAGCGGAATCCGAAGTACAGAGCTCCCACCAGTGGAAACGTGGTTCTGAAGAAGGACAGCCCAACATGATCTCAGCACGGAAGCCTCGTGCAGACACCCGGCCACTGGCCCTGCGCGCCCGCGGAGCCGGTTCCAGCTTTCAACCGAAGGTGCCGGCTCCACCCACCGTGCCGAGACTCAGCGAGTTCATTCCTCGACCGGCAACTCAGGGAGCGGGCCGGTGCAGTACCGGCCCCACTGCCCGTCATGGCAACCAGCGCCGGGCCTGCTCCCGTGTGACCCGGCCTGCGTCGACCCACCAGAGACCATTGGGCTTGTCCCACCGAGCACCCAGCTGTCGCTTCGCCTCGTCCTTCTCCGAGAAGGACACCGCCAGGTAGAGACGCCCGTCGACGACATCGCCCGGCTTGATGCCGTCAGTCGCCCGCGCAGCTGCGTCCGCCGTCGTTCGCCGTGAAGCACCGACAGGTGCCGCATCAGCGTTGCGGCTCTCCGTCGCTGCTCGGGGGTTCCATGCCGCTCTGTCCTTGCGGGCACGCTCGACGACCCGGCTGACCCGTTCGCAGGAGGCGGGATCGGTGAACCGCATCATCAGATCGGTGGGGCCGGTGTTGGCGAGGAGATTGAGAGATCCGTGCCAAAGAACCACGCGGTCGAGGATGAGGACCTTTTCGTGCATGCGTTCCCGAAAGTCGACTTCGCACCCGGCACCACGGAGCTCGTCGATTCGCTGCTGATGGCGGTCGGCCGCAGCCGCGTCCCGTTGCTCCTCGGCGGCGCGCGTGTAGATCACCACCCGCACTCCCTCGCTGACGCGCTGCCCGAGCAGAGCCGACCACTTGCGAACCGGCCTCGGGTCGAGGAAAGGGCAATAGAGCTCAATGCTGCTCGCCGCGCGAGCGATGTCCCACTCCACCGCTTTGTACACCTCGTCCGCCGGGAAGAAGGCCGGCCGTTCCAGTTCCTCAACGCTGAGCGACGAGAGCTGGGCGGCATCACGGATGGGCACCAGCTGATCGGCCGACATCACCTGGGCATGATTCTCCAGGTGATCCAGCATGACGCGGGCTTCACTGTGGGGTGGCAGATGCTTCCGCAGGTGCTCAAGATCGGCGACGACGATCAGATGGTCCTGGGCCCGGCTGAGAGCGACGTTCAGCAGACGGCACGTGGAGGAGGAGAGTCCTGCACCCTGGTAGAAGAAACCGGGGTCCTTGCCCGCGCCGACAGCCGTGTCGAAGACGACGATCGGACGCTGGCTTCCCTGGAACCGGTGGATCGTATCGACCAGCCCCTCATACTCCTCGCCGAACCGGTACTTCAGGCTTCCCTTCAGCGCTTTGACCTGAGCCCGATAAGGCGCAATGACTGCGAGCCTGTCCGATGCACGCTCTTCCCGTGGAACCTCCGCGGCCGACCACTTGCGGCCCGGAAGGATCTGCTCGAACTGGAGGCCGCGGATAAGCTCATGAATCACAGCCTCGTTCACCGTGTTCGCCTTTTTGTCCGGGCCGACGATGCGCTGCTTTGAGGTGTCGATGAGCAGGACCGTGGCATCGACCAGAGGGTTGGCCGGAATGCGGCTCCGGTTGTCCCGGCCGGTGTGCAGCGGGGCGTCCGGGTAGGCGACAGCGTTCACCACCGCGCAGATCGACTCGCGCATACGGTACTGAGTGTCCAGGGAGACAAGCCGAGGATCCTGACGAACCGCGCCCGATGCGGTCACGAGACCCGCAGCGTGGAAGGCGTCTCTGGACGCCCAATGCCGGGAGTGGGCACGCTCCTCCTCGGTAGCCTTCCGGTCCCCCTCCCCCTTGGTCACAGCAGGAAGCTGCCGGAAGTCTCCAGCGACCACCACTCTCTTACCTGCCAGCCCTGCTGCCAGCCAGGCCGATGGCAGATCGACCATGCCCGCCTCATCGATCACCACTACGTCGACGCGGTCGAGCAGTTTCCGCGACTGTACGGCCTTGGCGACCGTGGCCCCCATGATCCGACACCTGCCTCGAACCGTGTCCTGGATCTTCCTGCGCTGCTGGTCGAGCTCTTCAAAGCGCTTCTGCTCGGCCGCTGTCTGTCGCGCGAGAATCGGCCGCGCAGGGACGCCGGCCAGCCTTTGCCTGGTGGCTGCCAGGCGGCCGCTGAGTTCATCGACCTCGTGAGCCGCCTGGCGCTCACTTCTCCTGGCGTCCGCGCTTTGCTGACGCGCAAGCTGCAGCGCCACGTCCGTCCCGTTCAGCTCTGCGTGTAGGACAGCCAACTGGCTCTCTTTACGCTTGGCGAAAAGGCCGATCGGGGAGCCCAGTTGACTGATCTTGAGACGCAACTCCGCAGCCTGCGCTTCAACGCGGAGGGTTTCCTGATCATGCGCCTCACCGCTCTGCTTGGCAGAGGTGCGGTTCCTGCGGGACGCCGCGAGCCGCTTCTCAAGAGAAGCCATGTCGTCGTGGAGGGCTATGAGGGCATGCATGTTCTTCAAGCTCTGACTCGTCTGGCTAAGAGCCTCATCCAGCTGGGCAGAGACGCGGGTCATGATCTGCGCCGTGTCGACGAAGGCTCCGTATCGCTCCCGCAGAGAGGCGACTTCAATGTCACCAGCGCGCTGGACCAGTCCATCGGCGAATCCGTCTTGTGCGGCCAAGAGGTCACAGATGCGCTCAAGGGCTTGGTCAACGGCCACCTTCGTCGGCGCGAGGAACAGAACGTTGAGCCCCTGACGGAAATTACCTTCGACAACATGCCCGACGACATCCGTCTTGCCCGTTCCCGGCGGTCCCCACAGGAAGAGAACCTGGCTCGCCAGGGCCTGTTCGATGGCCAGCCTTTGGCGTGAATTGAGCCTCAGCGACTTCCAGTTCGATATCCAGCGTCCGGGATTGGGGTCACGTGCAATCTGTGGAGTTCCCCGGCCAACGATCCAGTCGGCACTGTCCACACGGATGACACCACCGGTTTCACCAGCCGATTCGAGCCGCGCCGCGAGCGTGACGAGCCCCGCCGCATCATCTTTACGAACCTGGGCATTACGCACCGAAGGTCCGTAGTCCTCCGTCGTGACCAGGCGTACGGTCCCGTCCGGCATGCGCGATGCCTCCGCGGCCGCCCAAAGGCCGCGGGCCTGCGACTCCCTCATGAGCACGGGGACACCGTCCAGCGCCTCGTTCCACTTCTTACAGGTGAAGAGATACTCGAATCGTCCACCTGCGGAGGAGACGCGCCGCCCGCCGGAGAGCGGCACCTTGTGAGCATCGCCCCCGTCCCCGCGACGCTCCGCCAGAATCTCCGAGCGCACCGCGGTGAGCAGCTCGGCCACTGGGTAGGGCGCCCCGTTTTGTGCCATTTCGTTACTCCTCCCCCATCTTCCTCACACCGCCCCACGACCGGTGCCCGGAAGACTCTATGGGCGAACTTCCAGGAAGCGGGCCTCTTACGTCATCCTCATTGGCGGGATCCGGACCATTAACACTCCCGGCACACCGGTTGGTCCAGGGCTTCACACCCGGGGCAGCGTCGGCAACCCAGCGCGGGCACGCCGGAGGAGCCGAATCCACTAGGGAAACTTGCCCCGTGGTAGAGCAAGGATGAGCGGTGGGTACGTCAACGACGTCAGCTACCTCAGGACCAGCGTTCTCTCCCAGCACCGGCAGAGCAGGCACCTCTTGCACGCTTACACAGCTCAGCGCCGCAGGCCACGGGACGTGTACTTCGCTCCGCCCTCCAGATCGACCAGGCGGGCCGACACGCATGCCTTCCTGAACTGGTAGCCGTACGTGGCAATTGTCGGCATCATGCCTGCGCCGGGCTGACGCGGTGCGCAGAAGGCCTCAAGCCGAATCCGCTTACGCTTCTGCCCGGCGAAGGCCACGGGAACTGGTTTCAACTCGACCAGGCGAGCGTCGATCTCCTGCTCGACGAACAGATCGGTTGAGATGCCTCGGCAACCCTTCTCCAGCGGGTGCTTGAGCGGCACACAGGGGGCCTGGCAGGCCTCATGGTGGGACTTGGCGCTGACCTGCCATCGGATTCTGACGAAGCCAGACCGTCTGCGCGCGGCGGAGAAGGCCGGGGCTTCGCTGGGGCGCTGTCCTGTGCCGGACTGGAGGTAGACGGTGAGGCGTAACTGTGGCGCGATGTGCTGAGCGATCGGATCCACCTCGGCTGAATTCGGAACTGTGTCCTCGTTCACGGCCAGCGCATCCCGATGGGACAACCTGATCCGTGCAGGATTCTCCGGGATGCGCTTGTCGACAACAGCCGACTCCAGCGTGGCCGCCAGCGTCACCAAGCAGTCGTTGACCGTGGAAGCAGTCAGCCCCACGCCGCTTCCGTAGATGTCCTCGACGAACTTCTCACCATAGAGTCCATCCGCGATGTCCGGGCGCACCTGGCCGAGGTCGTGGAACGAGCCGGCCATGACGACGTACCCACGGTGATCACGCGCCGAGGCAAAGAGGTGGCTGCCGTGGTGTCCATCGACGTGCTCGCGAAATACCAGGAGTGGGAAGAGCGCGAGATCAACCGGATCGTCGACGAACGTATGGCCGGTTCGGCGCCCGACATCCCGATCGAGGACATCATGAGGGAGACGCTGGCGCGCAGTGAGTGAGTACCGCACCGTCTTCCGGCCCGAGCCTCAGACGGAGCTCTGCAAGGTCCCACGAGGCATGGCCCTCCGCATTCTGGCCATGTTGACCGAGCTGGAGAGTGACCCTCTGGGGTTCAACACCACCGCCCTCGTCTCCCAACCCGACCGCCGCCGCCTACGTGTGGGCGACTACCGCGTGATCTACACGATCGACAACGGCGAGCTGGTGGTGTGGGTCGTGCACGTCGGGCATCGCTCCACGGTGTACGACACCTGAGTACGCCTGACATCGGAGCAGGATATCCAGCACAGGATGGACGAAGGGGCTGGCCTCTCGCGAGTCCACCCCCTCCTGACCTGCATGTCTGCCACGTCGAGCAACGTGGTGTTATTTCATCCGCTCACACGTTGAAGCGGAACTCCACCACGTCCCCATCCTGCATGACGTAATCCTTCCCCTCCATGCGCGCCTTGCCGGCCGCCCGTGCCTCCGCAACCGACCCCGTCTCGACCAGGTCATCGAACGAAATGACCTCGGCCTTGATGAAGCCCTTCTGGAAGTCCGTGTGGATGACGCCGGCCGCTTCGGGGGCCGTGGCGCCCTTCTTGATGGTCCAGGCGCGGGTTTCCTTGGGGCCGGCGGTGAGGTAGGTCTGCAGGCCGAGGGTGTTGAAGCCGACGTGGGCGAGGGTGGCGAGGCCGGGTTCTTCCTGGCCTACGGACTGGAGGAGTTCGAGGGCCTCTTCCTCGTCCAGTTCGGCGAGGTCGGCTTCCAGCTTGGCGTTGAGGAAGATGGCCTCGGCGGGGGCGACCAGGGCGCGCTGCTGGGCCTTGAAGTCGTCGTCGGTCAGCTCGTCCTCGTCGACGTTGAAGACGTAGAGGAAGGGCTTGGTGGTGAGGAGGTGGAGGTCGTGCAGGAGTTCCTCGTTGCCGGAGCCCTGGACGATGCCCTGCGAGAAGAGGGTGTCGCCCTTCTCCAGGATCGCCTTGGCCTCCTCGACCGCCTTGACCTTCGGGGCGACGTCCTTCTTGATGCGCGACTCCTTCTGGAGGCGCGGCAGGACCTTCTCGATGGTCTGCAGGTCGGCGAGGATCAGCTCGGTGTTGATGGTCTCGATGTCGTCCTTGGGCGAGACCTTGCCGTCGACGTGGACGACGTTCTCGTCCTTGAAGGCGCGGATGACCTGGCAGATCGCGTCGGACTCGCGGATGTTCGCCAGGAACTTGTTGCCCAGGCCCTCGCCCTCGGAGGCGCCGCGGACGATGCCCGCGATGTCCACGAAGTCGACGGTGGCCGGGAGGATCTTCTGGGAGTCGAAGATCTCGGCCAGCTTGGCGAGGCGGGTGTCGGGGACACCGACGACGCCGACGTTGGGCTCGATGGTGGCGAACGGGTAGTTGGCCGCCAGCACGTCGTTCTTGGTCAGGGCGTTGAACATGGTCGACTTGCCGACATTCGGCAGACCGACGATTCCGATCGTGAGCGACACGGTGGCGACTTCCCGGAGAGGATGCGAGTGGACGGGGGCGACGGTGCGTACGGCCCCGCTGCGGGGCCGGGGCGGCCGTAGGCGCCGTGCGGTCCGTGAGGACCGGTCGTCCAGTCTACGGGGCGCGGGCATGGGCCGGGCGGGGGTGGGTATGCGTACGCTGCGTTACGGCCGTGGGGTGATTTGTACGCCGAATGGTCCGGTCAGGTCAGTCAAAACGCGTGTCCTGTAACCGATTAATCCCACTTAGCGGCCTACCGTTGCCGAGTGGAGCAACACAGAGCGCGCAGCCCCCAGCACAGTCCGCCCCGGACCGGCCGTCCGGCAGCGGGCCAGGACGCACGGCTCCCCCGCCCCGCGGAGGCCGTGCCGCCGAACGCTCCGGAAGGCCGAGGGTCCCGGGATGCCCGTAATGCCGTGAACGCGGCGGGTACTCCGGGAGCCCCGCGTGCCCCGGGCGCCCCAGGTGCCCCGCGCGGTCCGGGAGCGGGCGGGATCGGCGAGGAGAGTTCGACCGTCTACCGGGTCCGCGCGCGCCGGAGCGGACCGCTGGCTCCGCTGGCCGCGGCGGCCGCGCGGCTGCCCTCGCCCCGGCTCACCGGACTGGGCTGCGGACTGCTCGGCGCCCTCGCCCTCTTCGTCTTCGCCTTCTTCGACCGGCTGCTGTTCGACAGCGCGCCGACGGCCTACGGGGTCTTCTTCGTCCTGGTGAGCGTGTGCGCCGGGCTGTGGGTACGGCCGTACGACCTGATCACCGCCCCGATCGCGCTGCCCATCGCGTACACCCTGGGAACCCTGCCGATCAGCCACAACACGGGTGGCCTCGGCGGACTGCTGATGGGCGTCTTCACGGTGCTGGCAACGCAGGCGGGCTGGCTGTACGCGGGGACGCTGGCCTGCGCGCTGATCGTCCTCGTACGCAAGGCGGCGGCCCTTGCCCGGCGGCAGGCCGAGCGGCACGCGCGGAGACAGGCCGCGCGGCAGGCGACCGCGCAGGGTCAGGCCCAGGGGCAGGCGAACGACCGGGCGCCCGCCCGGGGGCAGGCCGCTGGGAAGATCGCGGGGAAGATCGCTGGTAAGGCATCGGCAGCGGGCGTCGTGCCGGCGTACGAGCAGCGCGGGCGCGGGCGGGCGGACCAAGGGCCGGGGCCGGGGCAGCGCCCGGGGCTGGCCCAGGGCGCGCGCCGTCCCGGCCGCACGCCCGGGCAGCCCGCCGGTCAGCGGGCGGGCCAGGTCAGGGATCGGCCGGCCAGCCGGCCTGCGACGTAGTGGCGTCGGCGGCTTCGGGCCCGGTGGCCACCGGGCCCGCCGACGCGCCCGCGCCGGCGGGGGCCGTCGCGCCGTCCCGGCACGCGGCCCGCGCGGCCATCGCGGCACCCACGATGCCCGCGTTGTTCTGCAACTGGGCGGGCACGATCTCCGCCCGGATGCCCTCGATCAGCGGCAGGAACTTCGCCGCCTTGCGGCTGACGCCGCCGCCGATCACGAACAGCCGGGGCGAGAAGAGCATCTCCACGTGGGCCAGGTACTTCTGTACCCGGTGCGCCCATTGCTCCCAGCTCAGCTCCTCGTCGTCCTTGACCTTGGTGGACGCCCGTTTCTCGGCGTCGTGACCGTGCAGCTCCAGGTGGCCCAGCTCGGTGTTGGGCACCAGTTTGCCGTCGGTGAAGACGGCGCTGCCGATGCCGGTGCCGAAGGTGAGCACGATGACCGTGCCCATACGGCCCTTGCCCGCGCCGAAGTGCATCTCGGCCAGCCCCGCCGCGTCCGCGTCATTGAGGACCGTGACCGGGCTGCCGCTGGTCCCGTCGCCGAGGCGGCCCGCCAGCAGTGCGGCCGCGTTACGGTCGATCCAGCCCTTGTCGACATTGGCCGCCGTACGGGTGACGCCGTCCGTCACCACGCCGGGGAACGTCGCGCCGACCGGCCCCGACCAGCCGAAATGATCCACGACCTGCTGGACGCAGTCCGCGACCGCATCCGGGGTCGCCGGATGCGGGGTCAGTACCTTGTACCGCTCGTCCGCCAGGTCACCGCGCTCCAGGTCCACCGGAGCGCCCTTGATGCCCGACCCGCCGATGTCCACACCAAAGACCTTCATGCCTAGAGGCTAGGCGGGGACGGGACGGTTCACCCCTTGGCATGCGAGTTCGGTGGAGGGGGATCGTGGAGGGTTGATGGTGGAGGGCGGAGGGTTGATGGTGGATGTGGCGGGCGGGCCGTGTCGGGTCCGTGGCGCGGCCGGCGCTCAGCCTTCGGTGGCGGTCTTCAGCGCTCCGCGGCGGTCTTCGCCTCGGAGCGCAGGTCGCGGCGGAGTTCCTTGGGCAGCGAGAAGGTGATCGACTCCTCGGCCGCCTTGACCGTCTCCACGTCTTCGTAGCCGCGCTGGGCGAGCCAGTCCAGTACGCCGTGGACCAGCACCTCGGGGACGGACGCGCCGGAGGTGAGGCCGACGGTGGTCACGCCCTCCAGCCAGCTCTCGTCGATCTCCTCCGCGCCGTCCACCAGGTGGGCGGCGCCGGCGCCGGCGCCCAGGGCGACCTCGACGAGGCGGACCGAGTTCGAGGAGTTCTTCGAGCCGACGACGATGACGAGGTCGGCCTCGGCGCCCATCTGCTTGACGGCGATCTGGCGGTTCTGCGTGGCGTAGCAGATGTCGTCGCTGGGCGGGGAGAGGAGGTTCGGGTAGCGGCCCTTGATGGCGTCGACCGTCTCCATGGTCTCGTCGACCGAGAGGGTGGTCTGGGAGAGCCAGACGACCTTGTCCGGGTCGCGGACCTCGATGTTCTGCACGTCCTCGGGGCCGTCGACGAGGGTGATGTGGTCGGGGGCCTCGCCGCTGGTGCCGATGACCTCTTCGTGGCCCTCATGGCCGATCAGGAGGATGTCGAAGTCCTCCTTGGCGTAGCGGACGGCTTCCTTGTGGACCTTGGTGACCAGCGGGCAGGTGGCGTCGATGGTGGCCAGCTTGCCCTGCTTGGCCTCGTCGTGGACGACCGGGGCGACACCGTGCGCGGAGAAGATGACGATGTTGCCCTCGGGCACCTCCGCCGTCTCCTCGACGAAGATCGCGCCCTTCTTCTCCAGGGTCTTGACGACGTACTTGTTGTGGACGATCTCGTGGCGCACATAGACGGGCGCGCCGTACTGTTCCAAGGCTTTCTCGACGGCGATCACGGCACGGTCCACGCCCGCGCAATAGCCGCGGGGCGCGGCGAGCAGGACCCGGCGGCGGTCCTCGCGCGGTGCGGCGGCTCCGTCCGGAGCGGTGGCGGGCGACGGGCTGGGCGTAGCAGCAGTCATACGATCCATCGTACGGGGCCGAATTCGGGGTGCGTGATGCCGCCGGGATGTGGCGGGGTGCGCGGCGCGGTGGGGGCGCGCGGGTGCCATGTGCACGCGGGCGTGGGCGCGGGCGCCCCTTCGGCTTACGTCGCGCTCGCCCTGGCCCCTCCCGGCCCCCTCGCGCGTCGCCCTGTCATCCGTCCTGGCGCGTCACCCCCGTCCGGGACGCGGCCTTGCCCGAAGCTGGGAGACAGCCGACGATCATCGTCGGCCGTACGTCCCCTGCTGGAGTGACCGTCATGAGCGCACCGTCCGGGCCGAACCCGCCGTCCCCGCCGTCCGCCGGCACCGCCCCGTCCGCCGGCGCGTCCGCCGAGTCCGGTGGCGGCGGGCTCCGGCGCACGCTGTCCTTCCGCGACCTGGTCGTCTACGGGCTGCTGTTCATCGCCCCGATGGCGCCCGTCGGGATCTTCGGCACGCTCCAGGCCAAGTCGCACGGCGCGATCACCCTCGTCTACGTGGTGGCGACGGTCGCGATGGCCTTCACCGCGTACTCGTACGCGCAGATGGTGCGGGTCGCCCCGCAGGCCGGATCGGTCTTCACCTACGCGCGGGCCGGGCTCGGCGACGGGGCGGGCTTCATCGCCGGATGGATGGCGATGCTCGACTATCTGCTGATCCCGGCGGTGGCGTACCTCTTCTCCGGCATCGCGATGCACGCGCTGGTGCCGTCCGTGCACCAGTGGGTGTGGACGGCGCTCGCGGTGGTCGTCACCACGCTGCTGAACCTCCTGGGGGTACGGACGGCGGCGGTGGCCGGCTTCGTGGTGCTGGCGATGGAGCTGGCGGTGCTGGTGGTGTTCGTGGTGGCGGCGGTGTGGGTGCTGGCCACGGATGGCGCGCAGCGCGGCTGGTCGGTGCCGCTGACCGGCGAGGGGGCGTTCTCCATGAGCGCGGTGCTGGCCGCGGTGTCGGTCGCGGTGCTGTCGTATCTGGGGTTCGACGCGATCGCGTCGTTCGCGGAGGAGGCAAAGGATGTGCCGCGCGACGCCCGCCCAGGAAAGGGCGGTGGCGGGCGACGGGCGGGCGGGGCCGTCGGAGTGGCGCGGGCCGTGCTGACCTGCCTGGTCGTGGCCGGTGTGCTGTTCGCCGTACAGACGTACCTGGCGGCGCTGCTGGCACCGATGACGGCGGCCGAGTTGGCGGAGCGGCCCGCCGAGCAGGGCGACGCCTTCTACACGACGGCGAACGCGGCGGCCGGCGAGTGGCTGCAGAAGCTGGTGGCGGCCAGCAAGGCGATCGGCGCGGCCTTCGCGGCGCTGGCGGGGCAGGCGGCGGCCGGGCGGCTGCTCTTTGCCATGGCGCGGGACCGGCGGCTGCCGGGTGCGATGTCGAAGGTGGACGCGGGCAGCGGGGTGCCGCGGCGGGCGCTGCTGGGCGCCGCGGTGGTGACGCTGGTCGCGGCGGTGTGGGCGGCCCGCCGCGACGACGGGCTGGACCACCTGTCCTCGATCGTCAACGTGGGCGCGCTGACCGCCTTCGGGCTGCTGCACGCCTCGGTGATCGGCTGGTTCTGGGTACGCAAGCGGGCCGAGCGGCCGAACCTGCTGAAGCACGTGCTGGTGCCGGTGCTGGGTCTGGGGGTGGTGGTCGCGGTCGTCGTGGAGGCGTCCGGGACCGCGCAGATCGTGGGTGCGGTGTGGCTGGTGGTGGGGCTGGTGGTGCTCGCGGTGCAGTACGGGCGGAGGAGGGGCGGGACGGTGGGCGGCTGACCCGACCGCCGTCGCGCCGCGCCGATCCGAGCCGGTCCGAGCCGCTTCGAGCCGCCCTGCGTTGTCAGTGCCGGGCTATACGCTCGTGGCATGAGTGTGAGGACGTCTGCGGAGGCGCCGATTCCCGTCGGCGAGGTGTCGCGGCTCATCGGGGGGTGGATCGACCGGCTGGGGGCCGTCTGGGTCGAGGGGCAGATCACCCAGCTGTCCCGGCGCCCGGGTGCCGGTGTCGTCTTCCTGACGCTGCGGGACCCGTCGTACGACATCTCGGTGAGCGTGACGTGCTACCGCCAGGTCTTCGACAAGGTCGCGGACGTGGTGAGCGAGGGCGCGCGCGTCGTCGTGCACGCCAAACCCGAGTGGTACGCCCCGCGCGGCCAGCTCTCGCTGCGCGCCGCCGAGATCAAGCCGGTCGGCGTCGGTGAGCTGCTGGCGCGGCTGGAGCAGCTGAAGAAGTCCCTGGCCGCCGAGGGCCTGTTCCGGGCAGAGCGCAAGCGGGGGCTGCCGTTCCTGCCGCAGCTGATCGGCCTGGTGTGCGGCCGGGCCAGCGCCGCCGAACGGGACGTCCTGGAGAACGCCCGGCTGCGCTGGCCGGCGGTCCGCTTCGAGGTGCGCAACGTACCGGTGCAGGGCGTGCACGCGGTGCCGCAGGTGATCGAGGCGGTCAAGGAGCTGGACGCGCTGCCCGAGGTCGACGTGATCATCGTGGCGCGGGGCGGCGGCAGCGTCGAGGATCTGCTGCCGTTCTCGGACGAGCAGCTGGTACGGGCGGTGGGCGCGACCCGTACGCCCGTCGTGTCCGCGATCGGGCACGAACCGGACTCGCCGCTGCTGGACCTGGTCGCCGACCTGCGCGCCTCGACCCCGACGGACGCGGCGAAGAAGGTCGTACCGGACGTCGGCGAGGAGTCCGCGCGCATCCAGCAGCTGCGGGAGCGGGCACTGCGCGCGGTCGGCGGCTACCTGGACCGCGAGGAGCGGGGGCTGGCGTCGGCGCTGAGCCGACCCTCGATGGAGCGGCCCCACCGGATGGTCGAGGAGCGCGAGGACCAGGTCACGGCCCTGCTGGAGCGCGGCCGTCGCACGCTGGGGCATCTGCTCGACCGGGCGGACTCCGAACTGTCGCACACCTTGGCGCGCGTGGTCGCCCTCTCCCCCAAGGCGACCCTGGAGCGCGGGTACGCGGTGCTCCAGCGGCCGGACGGCTCGGCTGTGCGCTCGCCCGGCGAGGTCGCGCCGGACGACGAACTGCGGGCCCGGGTCGCCGAGGGCGAGTTCCGGGTACGGGTGTCCGGCGCACCGTCCGATGTCACACCCCCGGATTAGGGTGGGAGCCATGGCGAAGGCGAAGACGGACGACACGGTGGCGGACGGCGCGGCGGACGCGGCGCGGCCGGAGGGTTCCGCGCTCGGGTACGAACAGGCCCGGGACGAACTGATCGAGGTCGTCCGCAGCCTGGAGGCCGGCGGGACCACGCTGGAGGAGTCCCTCGCGCTCTGGGAGCGCGGCGAGGAGCTGGCAAAGGTCTGCCGCCGCTGGCTGGACGGGGCGCGGGCGCGGCTCGACGCGGCACTGGCGGGGGAAGAGGACGAAGACGAGGAAGCGGCCGAGGACGCGACCAGGTAGAGGCCGATACGGGGCCCGGCGGAGTCCGGGGGCCGGGGGCCGGGGGCCGCTCAAAAGGCGCGGCGACGCCGCCGATGCGGCCACGCGGGCTCAGGCGCGCGGCGGCCGCCCAAGGCCCACGATCCCGACCGCCCCGCGGCCGCCCCAAACCCGCCGTCCCGGACAGCTGCGGCCGACCCCGGCCTGCACCCCCAAACACCCAACCCACCCCCTTGTGAATCGGGTCACCATTCCCTCGCATTAGTTGAAACTTAATCTATCTTGGTTACAGTTGATGACGAACACGGAAAATCACCGACCCACGAGGTGCCCTCATGTCTCTCGCGCTCGACGCCGCCGCCCAGGACCTCCTCTTCCGCGAGGCCCAGACCGCCAACTCGTTCACGGACGAGCCGGTGACGGACGAGCAGGTACAGGCCATCTACGACCTGGTGAAGTTCGCCCCGACCGCCTTCAACCAGTCGCCGCTGCGTATCACCATGGTCCGCTCCGAGGACGCCCGCGAGCGTCTGGTGCGGCACGCGATGGGTGCCAACGGCCCGAAGACGCTGAGCGCGCCGCTGACCGTGATCCTCTCCACGGACCTGGACTTCCACGAGAAGCTGCCGACGCTGTTCCCGCACGCCCCGGGCATCAAGGACACGTTCTTCTCCGAGGCCGCCGTCCGTGAGGTCGCGGGCGTCCAGAACGCGACGCTGCAGGCCGGTTACTTCATCGTCGGCATCCGCGCGGCCGGCCTGGCCGCCGGCCCGATGACCGGCTTCGACTTCGGTGCCGTCGACAAGGAGTTCTTCGGCGACGGCAAGCAGAAGTCCTTCATGGTCATCAACATCGGCAAGCCGGGCGCCGACGCCTTCTTCCCGCGGTCGCCGCGGCTGGGCTTCGACGAGGCCGTCACCACCGTCTGACACGGCCGGGGGTCCGGGGGTTGCCCCCGGAAAGACACAGCCCGCGGTCGCCGCGGCTGGGCTTCGACGAAGCCGTCACCACCGTCTGAGCCGGCGCCGACGGCTCACCCCGTACGACGAGGCCGCCGCACCCGACCCGGGTGCGGCGGCCTCGTCGTATGTGAGCCCGTCGTATGCGGCCCGCCGTCAGCCCTTCTTCGTCTCCAGGGACGCCGCCAGCTCCGCGAGGCGCCCGTACGGCGCGGTGCCGGTGAGGACGGTGGTGACGCCGTCCTCCTCGCGCACCAGCGCCCGGTACTTCTCGCCCTTGTAGCGGTCCCACTTGACGCCGCCGACGGCCTGCTTGCCCGCGGCCTTCTCCGCGCCCAGCGTGACGTCCTGGACGAACTTCTTCGCGGGGGCGTCGCTCTGCTCCAGCGCCGCGTACTCCTGCTCGGGGTCGAGGAAGCCCAGGTGCCAGGCGCCGCCCTTGCCGTCCTTGCTGGCCTTGTACGTGACGGAGGTCGCGCGCCAGCCTTCGGGCAGGCCCTTGGGCGCGGCGACCGGGTACGGCGCGGCGCGCCGGGCGGTCGCGAGCTCCACGCGGTAGTCGACCGTCTTGACCGCGTTCACCTCGGCGGTCCTGCTGTCGTTGTGCGGGATGAAGAGATAGATGCCTGCGACGAGGGCGCCGATCACCGCCATCGACAGGACCATGTCCCGAACCGTCTGCTTGCCTCGCATACCTGCCACGTCTCCATGTTCCCCCATGCCCGGCTCCGTGAAGACACGCCCCCTGTCATCGGGCGGTCGGTGCCCGCGGGGCGGGGACACGCCCGCATGGCTCCTTGTCGCCGCTCATGCGTAGGGCCCGCTGCTCATTTTGGCGACGTACCGATAAAGTCATAGCCACCCTCACCATTCCGGCCGTCGCCGTACAGAAAGGTGCGCTCGATGACCGAGCATCATCTGCCGTCCCAACTCGAGGTCAGCCCCGAGGCTCCCGACCGCAACCTCGCACTGGAGCTCGTCCGGGTGACCGAGGCCGGAGCCATGGCCTCGGGCCGCTGGGTCGGGCGCGGCGACAAGAACGGCGCCGACGGCGCCGCCGTCAAGGCCATGCGCGCCTTGATCCACACCGTCTCGATGAACGGCGTCGTGGTCATCGGGGAGGGCGAGAAGGACAACGCCCCGATGCTCTACAACGGGGAGCGGGTCGGTGACGGCACCGGCGCCGAGTGCGACGTGGCCGTGGACCCGGTCGACGGTACGACGCTGACCGCCAAGGGCATGGCCAACGCCGTCTCCGTGATGGCCGTGGCCGAGCGCGGCGCCATGTTCGACCCGTCCGCGGTCTTCTACATGGACAAGCTGGCGACCGGCCCCGAGGCCGCCGACTTCGTGGACATCACCGCGCCGGTCGGCGTGAACATCCGCCGGATCGCCAAGGCCAAGAAGTCCGCCGTCGAGGACGTCACCGTCGTCATCCTGGACCGGCCGCGCCACGAGGGCCTGGTCAAGGAGGTACGGGAGGCCGGCGCCCGGATCAAGTTCATCTCCGACGGCGACGTGGCCGGCGCCATCATGGCGGCCCGCGAGGGCACCGGCGTCGACCTGCTGCTGGGCATCGGCGGTACGCCGGAGGGCATCATCGCCGCGTGCGCCCTCAAGTGCCTGGGCGGCACCCTGCAGGCCAGGCTGTGGCCGAAGGACGACGAGGAGCGGCAGCGCGCGATCGACGCCGGGCACGATCTGGACAAGGTGCTGCAGACCGACGACCTGGTCCGCGGTGACAACGTCTTCTTCGTCGCCACCGGCATCACCGACGGCGACCTGCTGCGCGGGGTGCGCTACCGCGCCGAGACCGCGACCACCTCGTCGCTGGTGATGCGCTCCAAGTCAGGCACGATCCGCCGGGTCGACTCCGAGCACCGGCTCTCCAAGCTGCGCGCGTACAGCTCGGTCGACTTCGAGCGCCCCAACTAGGGCGCGGCGCGCCCAAACGCTCGGGCCGGGACTCCGCCGTCTTCTTCGGCGGGGCCCCGGCCCGTCACGCGTGCCGGTCGCATGGGCCGCTCAACCGGCGGCCTGCATACGGGCCGAGCGCTGCAGCTCGGGCTCCCGGCGCCGGCGGCGGGCCAGTACGACCCGGCGTTCGGCGGCGGTCAGCCCGCCCCACACTCCGTAGGGCTCCGGCTGCACGAGGGCGTGTTCCCGGCACTCGATCATCACCGGGCAGCGGGCACAGACCCGCTTGGCGGCTTCCTCCCTCGCCAGACGTGCGGCGGTCGGTTCCTTGGACGGTGCGAAGAACAGGCCCGCCTCGTCACGGCGGCACACCGCCTCCGCGTGCCAGGGACCGGCCTCTTCGCGAGAGGGAACCCGCTGGGGCGGAACAACTGCGGTGTCCTGCAGAGGCTGATGCGGTAGCAGCACGGTCTACTCCTGACGACGGCTTCGGCGAAGAGTCACCCTTGCCCGTCTCGCTGCGCACGACTTTTCGCACCCCGCAGCCGTACGAGAGACGATGCACCCAGCCCTACCCGCTGTACGCGTGCTTATGCACACGGTTGCGAACGGTCCCCGAGCAGTGCGGACGCGCGGTGGAAACACCGGCTCCGGGGGCGGGGTGCCGCCGTCGGCCCGTCGGCCCGTCAGTCGCGGTGGCCGCCGTGCAGCCGCCCGTGCCGCTCGCGCCGCTCGTCCCGGCGGTCTTCGTACCGCTCGCGCCGCTCGTCGTGCCGCTGCTCCCGCCACGCGCGCCGGGCGCCGCGCAGGTCGTCGCGCAGGTCGCGAAGCCACTTGCCGCGCTTGGCCTTCGCCTCGACGCTGCCGAGCACCGCGTAGCCGTTGACGACGACGACCGGCGCGCCGTCTTCCACCGACTCGTTGCTCTCGACCTCGAAGGCGCCGAGCACGCCGGAACCGCTGCTGCGCAGGGTCACGTTCTCCGGCACCCGGATCTCCACGCTGCCGAAGATCGCGGTGACGTTGATCTGGACGTGCTGCTGCTGGAAGATCCCTTCGGTCAGGTCGATCTCGACGCTGCCGAAGATCGCGACGGCGTTGATCCGGCCGGGCACCCGCCAGCGGCCCTTGCGGGTCGAGGCGCTGAAGATCGCGACCATGGTCTGGTCCGGCAGCGCGCCGCCCGGCTCCGCCGCGTACCCGGCGGCCGCGGGCCGGGGTCCGGGGGTGCCGGCCTCCGCGGGCAGGTCGCGTACCAGCGGCTCCAGTTCGCCCATCGTCTTGGCGCGGTAGACCAGGTCGATGCGCTCGGAGTGCTCCTCGGCGTCCAGTCGCCCCACCGCCAGCGCCTCGCGCAGGATCTCCGCGATCCGGTCCCGGTCGGCGTCGGAGGCCCTCAGCTCGGCCTCGGCCACGGGCTTGGTCAGGTTCACCGGCTGCTGGGCTCGCTTGGCGAGCGACGATTCGTCCACGGGAGGCAGCCTACCGAAACGCGATAGATCGCGACTAGAGGACGCACGCCCCCGAAGGCGTTCCAGGTGAGCCTTACCTCACAGCGGCGACCGCGGGCGGGGGTTCTACGCTGGTCAGGCGCTGCCGCAGATGTCAGCCGAAAACCACCGCCCAGTGAGGAATGGCCCCCATGCCCCCCGTCTCCCGCCCAACCGGCCCGGCATTCGCCTATACCGACCTGCTCCCCGTAGGCGAGGACAACACCCCCTACCGCCTGGTCACTTCCGAGGGTGTGAGCACCTTCGAGGCCGACGGGCGCACGTTCCTCAAGGTCGAGCCGGAGGCGCTGCGCAAGCTGGCCGCCGAGGCGATGCACGACATCTCGCACTATCTGCGACCGGCCCACCTCGCCCAGCTGCGCCGCATCCTGGACGACCCCGAGGCGTCCGCGAACGACCGCTTCGTGGCGCTGGACCTGCTGAAGAACGCGAACATCGCGGCGGCGGGCGTGCTGCCGATGTGCCAGGACACGGGTACGGCGATCGTGATGGGCAAGCGCGGGCAGAACGTGCTGACCGAGGGCCGGGACGAGGAGGCCCTGTCCCGCGGCATCTATGACGCGTACACGCAGCTGAACCTGCGGTACTCGCAGATGGCCCCGCTGACCATGTGGGACGAGAAGAACACCGGCTCCAACCTGCCGGCCCAGATCGAGCTGTACGCCACCGACGGGGACGCGTACAAGTTCCTGTTCATGGCCAAGGGCGGCGGCAGCGCCAACAAGTCCTTCCTCTTCCAGGAGACGAAGGCCGTGCTCAACGAGGCGAGCATGATGAAGTTCCTGGAGCAGAAGATCCGCTCGCTGGGCACGGCCGCCTGCCCGCCGTACCATCTGGCGATCGTCGTCGGCGGCACCAGCGCCGAGTACGCGATGAAGACCGCGAAGTACGCCTCCGCGCACTACCTGGACGAGCTGCCCGCCGAGGGCTCCCCCACCGGCCACGGCTTCCGGGACAAGGAGCTGGAGGAGAAGGTCTTCGAGCTGACGCAGAAGATCGGCATCGGCGCCCAGTTCGGCGGCAAGTACTTCTGCCACGACGTACGCGTGGTCCGCCTGCCCCGGCACGGCGCGTCCTGCCCGGTCGCCATCGCCGTGTCCTGCTCCGCCGACCGCCAGGCAGTCGCGAAGATCACCGCCGAGGGCGTCTTCCTGGAGCAGCTGGAGAAGGACCCGGCGCGCTTCCTGCCGGAGACGACCGAGGCGGAGCTGACCGAGGGCGCGGGCCCGGACCTCGACGCGGTGCAGATCGACCTGAACCGCCCGATGGACGAGATGCTCGCCGAGCTGTCGAAGCACCCGGTCAAGACCCGGCTGTCGCTCACCGGCACGCTGGTCGTCGCCCGCGACATCGCGCACGCGAAGATCAAGGAGCGGCTGGACGCGGGCGAGGAGATGCCCGCGTACCTGAAGAACCACCCGGTGTACTACGCGGGCCCGGCGAAGACCCCCGAGGGGTACGCGTCCGGCTCCTTCGGCCCGACCACGGCCGGCCGGATGGACGCGTACGTCGAGCAGTTCCAGGCGGCCGGCGGCTCGAAGGTCATGCTGGCCAAGGGCAACCGCTCCCAGCAGGTCACCGACGCGTGCGCCGCGCACGGCGGCTTCTACCTGGGCTCGATCGGCGGCCCGGCGGCGCGCCTGGCGCAGGACTGCATCAAGAAGGTCGAGGTCCTCGAATACGAGGAGCTGGGCATGGAGGCGGTCTGGCGGATCGAGGTCGAGGACTTCCCGGCGTTCATCGTCGTGGACGACAAGGGCAACGACTTCTTCCAGGACCCGGCGCCCGCTCCGACGTTCACCAGCATTCCGGTGCGGACCGCCTGACGGCCGTACTGCTCTTGCGGGGCGTACGGCGACGTACGGCCGCACGCCCGCGCCCGGGTGTACGCCCCGCGCGTACCGCCTGACGGACGAAACGTGCCGGTGCCCGGGAACAGAATCACGGTTCCCGGGCACTGACACAGGTATGAGCGACAACGGCCTGAGCGGCGACAACGGCGAGTACCGGACCGAGCACGACTCGATGGGCGAGGTGAAGGTCCCGGCCCGCGCGAAGTGGCGGGCGCAGACGCAGCGCGCGGTGGAGAACTTCCCGGTCTCCGGGCAGCGGCTGGAGCGGGCGCACATCGAGGCGCTGGCCCGTATCAAGGCCGCGGCGGCCAAGGCCAACGCCGGGCTGGGCGTGCTGGACGAGGACGTGGCGGCGGCGATCCAGGAGGCCGCGGCGGAGGTCGCGGACGGCAAGTGGGACGGCCACTTCCCCGTCGACGTGTTCCAGACCGGTTCCGGCACGTCGTCCAACATGAACACCAACGAGGTGCTCGCGACCCTCGCCACCGAGCGGCTGGGCCGCGCCGTGCACCCCAACGACCACGTCAATGCCTCCCAGTCGTCCAACGACGTCTTCCCCTCCTCGATCCACATCGCGGCGACCGCGGCCGTCACCCACGACCTGATCCCGGCACTGGAGCACCTGGCGGCCGCGCTGGAGCGCAAGGAGACCGAGTTCGCCGAGGTGGTGAAGGCGGGGCGGACGCATCTGATGGACGCCACGCCCGTCACCCTCGGCCAGGAGTTCGGCGGCTTCGCGGCGCAGGTCCGCTACGGCGTGGAGCGGCTGCGCTCGGCGCTGCCGCGGCTGGCCGAACTGCCACTGGGCGGTACGGCGGTGGGCACCGGCATCAACACCCCGCCCGGCTTCCCCGCAGCGGTGATCGCGGAGGTGGCGCGGACGACGGGGCTGCCGCTGACCGAGGCGCGCAACCACTTCGAGGCGCAGGGCGCGCGGGACGCGGTCGTGGAGACCAGCGGGCAGCTGCGCACCATCGGCGTCGGCCTGACGAAGATCGCCAACGATCTGCGGTGGATGGCCTCGGGGCCGCGCACCGGCCTCGCCGAGATCAGCCTGCCCGACCTCCAGCCCGGTTCGTCCATCATGCCGGGCAAGGTCAACCCGGTGATCCCGGAGGCGGTGCTGATGGTGGCCGCGCAGGTCACGGGCAACGATGCGACGGTGGCCGCGGCGGGTGCGGCGGGCAACTTCGAGCTGAACGTGATGCTGCCGGTCATCGCGAAGAACGTGCTGGAGTCGGTACGGCTGCTGGCCAACGTCTCCCGGCTGCTCGCGGACCGCACGGTCGACGGCATCACCGCCAACGTCGAACGGGCCCGCGAGTACGCCGAGTCGTCGCCCTCGGTCGTCACGCCGCTGAACAAGTACATCGGGTACGAGGAGGCCGCCAAGGTCGCCAAGAAGTCCCTCTCCGAGCGCAAGACGATCCGCGAGGTGGTCATCGAGTCCGGGTACGTCGACCAGGGGCTGCTGACGGAACAGCAGTTGGACGAGGCGCTCGACGTGCTGAGCATGACACATCCGTAACAGTCCGTGCGGCTTCCGTCACAGCCAGGGCACGGGCGCCCCTCTAAGATCTGCTCATGACAGCGGACATGGTGGAGACGAGGAAGGGCGCCGCCGGGGCGAAGGGCACGCGGGCCGCCGCGGACGGACCGGGCCGCTGGGCGCCCGGGGACCAGATCCTGTGGCGGTACCGCGACAACGCCGGCGACGGTATCCACATCTGCCGTCCGATGACCGTCGTACAGGACACCGACGAGCTGCTCGCGGTGTGGATGGCCCCCGGCACGCCCTGCGTCAAGCCGGTGCTGGCCGACGGGACGCCCGTCCACCGCGAGCCGCTCGCCAGCCGCTACACCAAGCCGCGCCGCACCACCCGCGACCAGTGGTTCGGCACCGGTGTGCTGAAGCTGGCCCGGCCGCTCGACCCCTGGTCGGTGTGGCTGTTCTGGGAGCCCGGCTGGCACTTCAAGAACTGGTACGTGAACCTGGAGGAGCCGCGTCGCCGTTGGGCGGGCGGCATCGACTCCCAGGATCACTTCCTGGACATCTGCGTGTATCCGGACCGGCATTGGGAGTGGCGGGACGAGGACGAGTTCGCGCAGGCGCAGCGGGACGGGCTGATGCCGTCCGCGCTGGCCGCGGACGTGCGGGCGGCGGGTCGCGCGGCGGTCGAGCACATCGCCGCGTGGGGGGTGCCGTTCGGGTCCGGCTGGGAGGACTGGCGGCCCGACCCGGCGTGGGAGGTGCCGGGGCTGCCGGAGGACTGGGACCGGGACGCGCCCGGCGCGCGGGAGTGAACGGGACGCCCGCCGGACGGTCCGGTCGCACGGGGCGGCTCCCGGCACACCGGTGAGCGGGGACGGGCGCGGTGTGGCGTGCGAGTGAGCCCCCTTGATGCGCCCCTGGGGATCAACCGTAGGATCGTCCTCCACAAGACTGCACAGGCGTAACTCAAGACTGCACGGAACTGCACGGACGTGGCTCCCGAGCCGGAGCACGGAACTTGACCGCGGTCGCAGGAGAGGCGAGGTCGTGAGCGCTGAAGGCTACGACGGATACGAAGGCCTGAACGGGTTAGTCCTGGACCGGGCGGGGCAGGCGGAGGCGTTCGACGCGATCGGCGACCGGTACGACGAGGCCTTCCCGCACAAGGACGGTCAGCTCGCGGCCGGCGCACGGCTCGCGGCCGCGCTGCCGCCCGGGTCGCGGGTGCTGGACGTCGGCTGCGGCACGGGCCTGCCGACGGCCCGTCAGCTCGCTGACGCGGGACACACGGTCGTCGGTGTGGACCTCTCCCCCTCGATGGTCTCGCTGGCCCGGGAGAACGTTCCGGCAGGCCGCTTCCACCAGCTGGACATCGCCGACCTGCGCGACGGCCGGCTCGGCGGCCCCGGCACCTTTGACGGGGTCGCCGCCTTCTTCTCGCTGCTCATGCTGCCCCGCGCGGAGATCCCGTACACCCTGCGGATGCTGCACACCCTGCTGCGGCCCGGCGGACTGGTGGCCCTGTCCATGGTCGAGGCCGATCTGGACGACTGCCCGATTCCGTTCCTGGGCAGCACGATCCGGGTATCGGGTTACCTGCGGGACGACTTGCGCCAGGTCGTGCACGACGCGGGCTTCGAAGTCACCGGGGAGGACTCGTATGCGTATGCCCCGGCCAGTACGGACACCCCACCCGAGTTCCAGCTCTTCCTGCACCTGCGACGCGCTTGAGACGCGGCGCGCCTCGCGCGCAGCCCCGGACGGATGGAATCCCACGCGTGACGGAGCACCCGACCTCCCACGAACCGCTGCAGGCCGCCCCGCCTGCCGCGTCCTCGGCGACCCCGCACGGGGGCCTGCCCGAGCCGGCGCCGTTCGCCGCGGCCGCCGATCCCCGCGATGTCCCGGGGCAGTCCGCGCCGCCCGGCTCCGGCCCGGCGGCCCGCAGACCGGCCGAGGTGGCTGACATGACGCCGGCGGCGCCGCGCGGTGACGATTCTGCGTACGCCGCGGACAGCGGGCCCGGCGGCGCCACCGGTGGCGTCGGCCGGCCGCGGGACGGCGGCCGTACCGGCGACGGCACCGGCCGGCCACGCCCCGAGGAGACGCCCGGCATCCCGCCGCCCGCCGCGCCGCACGGCGTCCCGGTGGAGACCGGCGCACGCGGCGGGGCGGCGCGGGCGCCCGAGCAGACCGGCGGCCCGGACGCGCCGCCCGCCCGCTCCGCGCACCCCGCGCAGTCCGCCGAGAGCGCCGAGCTGCTGGCGGCGCGTCAGGCGGGCGGCGACCGGCTGCGGTTCATCGGCGCGGCCACCCGGCGGATCGCCCGCGGCATAGATCTCGACGAGATCGTGCTGGGGCTGTGCCGGGCGACGGTGCCGACGTTCGCCGACGCGATCCTGGTCTATCTGCGCGACCCGCTGCCGGTGGGCGACGAGCGGCCGACCGGCCCGGTGGTGCTGCGGCTGCGCCGTACCGACCGGATTCCCGAGGAGCCGGACACCAACGGCGGGCGGCTGCCGATGCTGCCCGCGCAGCCGGACCTGAGCCCGGCGATGGGCGGCAGCGCGGCGGAGCTGTCCGAGGTGCTGCCGGGCGGGCCGCTGGCGGAGGTGCTGCGGGGCGTACGGCCGCTGTTCGGCGAGGTGCAGGCGGCGCGCGCCGCGCTGCCCGAGCTGCTCGGCCCGCTCACCCACCTGCCGGCCGGGCACCGGGTGATCCTGGCGCCGCTGCGCGGCCGCCGCCGGGTGATCGGCGCGGCGGTGTTCCTGCGCCGCCCGGACCGTCCGGCCTTCGAGGCGGACGACCTGCTGGTGGCGGCGCAGCTGGCGACGCACACGGCGCTGGGCGTCGACAAGGCGGTGCTGTACGGGCGCGAGGCGTACATCGCCGACGCGCTGCAGCGCACGATGCTGCCGGACTCGCTGCCGCAGCCCACCGGCGTACGGCTGGCCAGCCGCTATCTGCCGGCCGCGGAGACGGCGCGGGTCGGCGGCGACTGGTACGACGCGATCCCGCTGCCCGGCAGCCGGGTGGCGCTGGTCGTCGGCGACGTGATGGGCCACTCCATGACCTCGGCGGCGATCATGGGCCAGCTGCGCACCACCGCGCAGACCCTGGCCGGGCTGGACCTGCCGCCGCAGGAGGTGCTGCACCACCTCGACGAGCAGGCGCAGCGGCTCGGTTCGGACCGGATGGCGACCTGCCTGTACGCGGTCTACGACCCGGTCGCGCACCGCATCATGGTGGCCAACGCCGGGCATCCGCCGCCCGTGATGCTGCACCGCGGCGGGCGTGCGGAGGTGCTGCGGGTGCCGCCGGGCGCGCCGATCGGCGTGGGCGGGGTGGACTTCGAGGCGGTCGAGCTGGACGCGCCCGCGGGTGCCACGCTCGTGCTGTACACGGACGGCCTGGTGGAGTCCCGTATCCGCGACGTGTGGACTGGCATCGAGCAGTTGCGGGAGCGGCTGACCGAGACGGCCCGGCTGACCGGGCCGAACCCGCCGCCGCTGGAGCCTTTGTGCGACGAGGTGCTGGACATGCTCGGTCCCGGCGACCGGGACGACGACATCGCGCTGCTCGCGGCCCGCTTCGACGGCATCGCGCCGAGCGACGTCGCGTACTGGTACCTGGACCCGAAGGCCCAGACGGCCGGGCAGGCCCGCCGGCTGGCCCGCCGGGCACTGTCCCGGTGGGGCCTGGAGGAGCTGACCGACCAGCTGGAGCTGCTGGTCAGCGAGGTGGTCACGAACGCGGTGCGGTATGCGGAGCGGCCGATCACACTGCGGCTGCTGCGGACGGACGTACTGCGCTGCGAGGTCGGCGACGACGTGCCGCAGCTGCCCCGGCTGCGCCAGGCCCGGCCGTCCGACGAGGGCGGGCGTGGTCTGTACCTGGTCAACCGGATGGCCCGGCGGTGGGGCGCGACGCGGCTGAGCACGGGCAAGGTGGTGTGGTTCGAGCTGTCGATGCCGTTCGGGGGCACGCCGTAGGCACGAATCCGCGGGCGTCGCCGTACGCGGCCGCCGGGGCGCCTGGGCGCGTACCGGCGGCCGGACTTCGTCTCGAACCGGACGGCGTCCAACGGTTGCCGACACCGCGTCGGCGGAGTTGACTTCTCGGGTGGACAGGGACTGACGACCCCACCACCGGGAGGCGCTCCGCCATGACCAGCTCCGCGCACGACGTCCCGCGTACGACGACCAACGCCGGCGTCCCGGTCGAGAGCGACGAGCACTCGCTCTCGGTGGGCTCCGATGGTCCGCTGCTGCTCCAGGACCACTACCTCATCGAGAAGATGGCCCAGTTCAACCGGGAACGGGTGCCCGAGCGGGTGGTGCACGCCAAGGGCAGCGGCGCGTACGGGTTCTTCGAAGTGACCAACGACGTCAGCCAGTTCACCAAGGCGGACCTCTTCCAGCCGGGCCGGCGCACCGAGATGCTGGCCCGTTTCTCGACGGTCGCGGGCGAGCAGGGCTCGCCGGACACCTGGCGCGACCCGCGCGGCTTCGCGCTGAAGTTCTACACCGAGTACGGCAACTACGACCTGGTCGGGAACAACACGCCGGTCTTCTTCGTGCGGGACCCGAGCAAGTTCCAGGACTTCATCCGCTCGCAGAAGCGCCGCCCGGACAGCGGGGTGCGCGACCATGACATGCAGTGGGACTTCTGGACGCTGTCGCCGGAGACGGCGCACATGGTCACGTGGCTGATGGGCGACCGGGGCATCCCGAAGACGTACCGGCACATGAACGGTTACGGCTCGCACACGTACATGTGGGTCAACGGCGGCGGCGAGCGGTTCTGGATCAAGTACCACATCAAGACCGACCAGGGCATCGACTTCCTGACGCAGGAGGAGGCGGACCGGCTGGCGGGTGAGGACGGCGATCTGCACCGCCGTGACCTGCACCAGGCGATCGCGGCCGGCGATCCGCCCTCGTGGACCATGTACGTCCAGGTGATGCCGTTCGACGACGCGCCGGACTACCGCTTCAACCCGTTCGACCTGACCAAGGTGTGGCCGCACGGTGACTACCCGCTGACCGAGGTCGGCCGGATGACGCTGGACCGCAATCCGCAGGACTTCTTCGTCCACATCGAGCAGGCGGCGTTCGAGCCGTCCAACATGGTGCCGGGCATCGGCCCGTCGCCGGACAAGATGCTGCTGGGCCGGCTGTTCTCGTACCCGGACACCCACCGCTACCGCATCGGCCCGAACTACGCGCAGCTGCCGCCCAACCGCCCGCACTCGGTGGTCACCTCGTACGCGAAGGACGGCCCGATGCGCTACGAGCCGTCCCGTACGGCGGCGGTGTACGCGCCGAACTCGTACGGCGGGCCGACGGCCGACACCCAGAACTTCGGCGACCCGGCGGGCTGGCACGCGGCGGGCGAGATGGTGCGGGAGGCGTACCGGCTGCGCCGTGACGACGACGACGACTGGAGTCAGGCGGGCACCCAGGTACGCCAGGTGCTGGACGACGCGGCGCGCGGGCGGCTGGTCGACAACGTCGCCGGGCACCTGTCGAAGGGCGTGAGCCGCCCGGTGCTGCTGCGCGCCCTGCAGTACTGGCGCAACGTGGACAAGGCGATCGGTGACCGGATCGCCGCGCGCTTCAACGGCGGCTGAGCCCCGGCCCGGCCCCGGTGCGAAACGGCCGTGGCCCCCGCCCGGAGGCGGGGGCCACGGCTCAGCGGCGTCAGGCGCCGGTCACGGCAGGTCCTCGAAGCCGGGCGGCCGGCCGTTGTTGCCGTTTCCGCCGCTGCCGCCGGACGGGGAGGCCGGGGGCGACTCCGGGGGCGACGAGGGCGTCCGCGACGGCGAGTGCGACGGTGTGCGGGACGGCGTCCCCGACGGCGAGTGCGACGGTGTGCGGGACGGCGTCTCCGACGGCGAGTGCGACGCCGTGGGGGGCGGCGAGTGCGAGGGGGGGCCGGCCGGCGGCGGGGTGACGGTCGGGGCCACTCCGGCGCCGAGGTTCGTGTCGAGGTCGAACTTGGCCCCGGTCTCGTCGCCGATCGCCGCCGCGGTGTAGGCGGCCCAGACCTCGGCCGGGTAACCGCCGCCGTTGACGCGCCCGCCGCCGCCGGCGCCCTTGAGCGAGACCTGCTTGCCGCCCTTGGTCTCCTCGCCGAACATGCCGACCGCGGTGACCAGCTTCGGCGTGTAGCCGACGAACCACGCCGACTTGTTGTCGTCGGAGGTGCCGGTCTTGCCCGCCGCCTGGTAGTCGGTGCCGCCGATCGCGTTCTTGGCCGTACCGTCGTTGACCACCCCGCGCAGCACGGAGGTGACGGTGTCGGCGGTCTCACGGGTCAGCACCTGGGAGCCGATGGGGCTGGCCAGCTCGACCTCCTGCGCGCCGTGCTGGGCCTTGGCGACCAGGGCCGGTTCGACCTTCTTGCCGTGGTTGTCGAGCGTGGCGTAGGCGGCGGCCATCTGCATCGGACTGGCGCCCATGCTGCCGAGCGTCATCGCGGGCTGGACGTCCATCCGGCTGCCGTCCATGCCGAGGCTGACCGCGGTCTTCTTGACCTCGTCCAGGCCGACGTCCGCGCCCATCTGCGCGAAGACGGAGTTGACGGAGTTGTTGGTCGCCTGCTGGACGCTGACCTTGCCGTAGGAGACCTCGTCCTCGTTCGGCGGCGCGAAGGGCTTGATGCTGTTGGCCACCGGGCGGCGGTTGCGGCCGTCGTAGACGGTGTCGGGCGTGATGGGCACGCCGGCCTGGGTCTTGGCGTGGTTCTCCAGAGCCGAGGCGAAGATCAGCGGCTTGAACGTGGAGGCGGGCTGGAAGTCGGCGCGCGTGGCGTTGTTCGTGTAGTGCTTGGTGTAGCCCGCGCCGCCGTACATCGCGACGACGTGACCGGTCTTGGGGTCGACCGAGACGGCGCCGAGCTGGGCGTCCCGGTCGGCCTTGCGGCTCTCCGGCTGGAGCTTGTCGGTCAGCTTGCGCTTGACGGCCTTCTCCAGCTCCTGCTGCTTCTTCTTGTCGATGGCCAGGGTGATGGTCCAGCCGCCGGCGGCCAGTTCCTTCTCGTCGACGCCCTTGCGGATCAGCTCGTCGTTGGCGGCGTTGATGAAGTAGCCGACCTGGCCGGCCACGCCGGGCAGCGGCTTGGGCTTGATGGGCTGCTGGAACGTCTGCTGCTGCCGGTCGGCGGCGTCGAGCCACTTCATCTCGACCATGTTGTTGAGCGTGTACGCCCAGCGCTCCTGCACGCGCTTCTTGCCGGCGTCGGAGGCGATGGCCCAGTCGTACTGGCTGGGCGCCTGGAGCAGGGAGGCCAGGTATGCGCCCTGGCTGACGGACAGCTTGTCGACGTCCACACCGTAGTACGCCTGGGCCGCGGCCTGGATGCCGTACGCGCCGCGGCCGTAGTAGCTGGTGTTCATGTACCCGGCGAGGATGTCGTCCTTGCTGAGCTTGTTGTCGACCTTGAGGGAGATGACGATTTCCTGGAGCTTGCGGCTGACCGTCTGCTCCTGGCTCAGGTAGTAGTTCTTGACGTACTGCTGGGTGATGGTCGAGCCACCCTGCTTGCCCTGGCCCTTGAGGGTGTTGAGGACGCCGCGCAGGGTGCCCTTCAGGTCGACGCCGGAGTCCTGGTAGAAGGTCTTGTTCTCGGCCGCGACGAAGGCGTGCTGGACGTGCTTGGGGATCTGGTCGATCTTGACGGTCTCGCGGTTCACCGCTTTGTCCGCGCCCTTGCGGGCCATGACCGAGCCGTCGGCGTACTTGTAGACGTTGCTCTGGCTGGTGGCCTGGAAGTTGCCCTCGTCGGGGACGTCCACGTACAGGTACAGCCCGATGAAACCGAGGATGCCCAGCAGGCACACGCCGAGGAAGGCTCCGAGGACCTTCTTCCAGGTGAAGAACCGGCGTATGCCGCCCTTCTCGCCCTTCGGCTTCGCCCGGCGTTTACGCCCTTGCGCCGCTCGCCTCGCGTCCGCTCGCCCCATCGCTCCCGCAACTCCAGTCGTTCCGCCCCCAATAACTCAGCTCACGAAGCTAACACCGCATCTGTCAACAAATCCTCATCGATCAAGGCTTTTCCCGACGTGACAAAGAGCACCCGGACCGGGGGAACCGTCCCGTCAGGATGCCGTACCGACCTGAGAGCCCCCTTAAAGTGCTATCACTTTGCTAAGCTGACGACAGCACAATCGATCCGTACGGCCACGGACGCGGCAACGATCGCGCCGCGGCCCGCCACGGGGAACTCACGAGGAACGGGGACCACCCATGACCGACCAGACACCGGCCGGCGGCAACGACGCGACGGGCGGCGACGCACAGCTCGCGGCCGACGCGCCGGAGATGCCCCGCCCGCAGGTCCGCGAGACGCCGGCGCACAGCATTCCGGGCGGCCTGGGCCTGCTGCTCACCGTCCTGGGCGTGTTCGCCGGGCTCGGCATGATCATCGGTGGCGGCGTGCTCGCCTCCAACGGGACCAAGGCGGTGGGCGTACCGCTGATCATCGTCGGCGTCCTGCTGCTGGTGGGCTCGCTGTTCTGCATGACCGGCGTGAAGATGGTCGCCCCCGGCGAGGCCCGGGTCATCCAGCTCTTCGGCCGCTACGTCGGCACCATCCGCGAGGACGGCCTGCGCTGGGTCAACCCGCTGACCGCCGACCGCAAGATCTCCACCCGCGTGCGCAACCACGAGACCGCGGTCCTGAAGGTCAACGACGCGTACGGCAACCCGATCGAACTGGCCTCCATCGTCGTGTGGCAGGTCGAGGACACCGCGCAGGCGCTGTTCGAGGTCGACGACTTCCTGGAGTTCGTCGCCACCCAGACCGAGGCGGCGGTGCGGCACATCGCGATCGAGTACCCGTACGACGCGCACGACGAGGACGCGCTGTCGCTGCGCGGCAACGCCGAGGAGATCACCGAGAAGCTGGCCGCCGAACTGACCGCCCGGGTGCAGGCCGCGGGCGTACGGATCATCGAGTCCCGCTTCAGCCACCTCGCGTACGCTCCGGAGATCGCCTCGGCGATGCTCCAGCGGCAGCAGGCCGGCGCGGTCGTGGCGGCCCGCCAGCAGATCGTCGAGGGCGCGGTCGGCATGGTCGAGATGGCGCTGGCCCGCATCAGCGAGCAGGACATCGTGGAACTGGACGAGGAGCGGAAGGCAGCCATGGTCAGCAACCTGATGGTGGTGCTGTGCGGCGACCGGGCCGCCCAGCCCGTACTGAACACCGGCTCCCTCTACCAGTGAGTGCGGGCGGCTCCCAGGACGCGCCCCGGGACGCTTCCGGGGCCGCCGGACCCGCGGACGGCGACCGGGCCGCGAAACGGCGGGCGCAGCGGCGCAAGCAGATGCTGCTGCGGCTCGATCCGCTGGTGCACGACGCGCTCGCCCGCTGGGCCGACGACGAGCTGCGCAGCGCCAACGCCCAGGTGGAGTTCCTGCTGCGGAAGGCGCTGGCGGACGCGGGGCGGCTGCCGAAGGGCGCGGGCGGGCTGCCGCGGCGGGGGCGGCCGCCAAAGGCCGCCGGGCCGCGGGACGAGGCGGCCGGCGGGGAGCCGGAAGGGCCGGAGGAGTCCGGGCCGGGCGGGTGAGACACCAGGGAAGCCGGAGGTCCGGTCCGTGCGCGGGCGGGGCCTCCGGCCGCTTCCGGGCCGGGTATACACCACAGGTATACACGCCATGTAGAGTGACGCCATGTCCTACCGGGGCAGTCCCGGAGACCGCCAGCGGTCCCCGGCGCCCCTCGGCGGAGCCCCGGCCCCGCCGCCCGGACCACCCCCGTCCGCACTTCCGGAGGCCCTCGTATGACCCCGGCCGGTTCTCTGCTCAAGGCCAGCGCCCTGCACAAGGCGTACGGCTCGACCCGCGCGCTCGACGGCGCCGAGTTCTCCATCCACCCCGGCGAGGTCGTCGCCGTCATGGGCCCCTCCGGCTCCGGCAAATCGACCCTGCTGCACTGCCTCGCCGGGATCGTCCGCCCGGACTCCGGCAGCGTCATGTACGGCTCCCGCGACCTGACGCAGATGAGCGACGCCCAGCGCAGCGCCCTGCGCCGCGCCGACTTCGGCTTCGTCTTCCAGTTCGGCCAGCTCGTCCCCGAACTGACCTGCGTGGAGAACGTCGCGCTGCCGCTGCGCCTGAACGGCGTCAAGCGCAAGGAGGCCGAGGAGCGCTCCCAGGAGTGGCTGGAGCGGCTGGAGGTCGGCGCGGTGGCGGCCAAGCGGCCCGGCGAGGTCTCGGGCGGCCAGGGCCAGCGGGTCGCGGTGGCCCGCGCGCTCGCCGCCCGGCCGCGCGTGATCTTCGCCGACGAGCCCACCGGCGCCCTGGACTCCCTCAACGGCGAACGGGTGATGACCCTGCTGACCGAAGCCGCCCGCGACACCAGCGCCGCGGTCGTCCTGGTCACCCACGAGGCCCGGGTCGCCGCGTACTCCGACCGCGAGATCGTCGTCCGCGACGGCCAGGCCCGGGAAATGGCGGGCACCGTATGACCACCGTCGACCACCACCCCGGCCCCACGGACCAGGAGGAACCTTCCGGCAAGGCCCCGGCCGGTCTCGCCGTCTGGTTCCGCGACCTCGTCATGGGCATGCGCTTCGCCGTCGGCAGCGGCCGCGAGGGCTGGACCCGTACGGCGCTGACCGCCGTCGGCGTCGGCCTGGGCGTGGCCCTGCTGCTGGGCGCCTCCTCCGTACCGACCTTGCTGGGCAACCGCACCGAGCGGAGCGACGCGCGCCGCATCGTCATGTCGGAACATGAGGCGAAGCCCTCCGACAGCACCGTCGTCTACCGGCACCTGGGTTCCAAGTTCCGCGGCACCGACGTGGACGGTGTCCTGCTGCGCCCGGACGGCGTCAGTCCGGCGCTGCCGCCCGGCGTGGACCGGATGCCGGGCCCCGGCGAGATGGTGGTCTCGCCCGTACTGAAGAAGCTCCTGGAGTCCCCGGACGGCGAACTGCTGCGCGAGCGGCTCCCGTGGCGCGTGGTGGGCACCATCGGCGACGAGGGCCTGGTGGGCCCCGCCGAGCACTACTACTACGCGGGCAGCGCCAGTCTCGTACCGGGGGACGGCGTCAACCGCACCACCGGGTTCGGCGAAACCATCCGTTCGCAGGGCATGGACCCGATCCTGCTCGTCCTGATCCTCGTCGGCTGCGTCGTCCTGCTGATGCCGGTGGCCATCTTCATCGCCACCGCCGTCCGCTTCGGCGGCGAGCGCCGCGACCGGCGGCTGGCCGCGCTGCGCCTGGTGGGCGCCGACAACCGCATGACGCGCCGGATCGCCGCCGGGGAGGCCCTGCTCGGCTCGCTGTTCGGGCTGGCCGTCGGCGCCGGGCTGTTCCTGTTCGGCCGGCAGTTCATCGGCGCGGTCGACATCAGCAGCCTCAACGCCTTCCCCGCCGACCTGTCGCCGGTCCCGGCCCTGGCCGTCCTGATCCTGCTGGCCGTCCCCGCGTCGGCCGTCGCCGTCACCCTCTTCGCGCTGCGCGGTATCGCCATCGAGCCGCTGGGCGTCGTACGCAACGCCGTACCGCGCCGGCGGCGGCTGTGGTGGCGGCTGCCGATCCCGCTCATCGGGCTGGGGATGCTGGTGGCGTACGGCTCGCTCGGCAAGGAAACGGAGTCCGTCAACCCGTACCAGATCGGCGGCGGCGCGGTCCTGACGCTGCTGGGCCTGACCATGCTGCTGCCCTGGCTGGTGGAAGCGGTCGTGACGCGGCTCAACGGCGGCGCGGTCCCGTGGCAGCTGGCCACCCGCCGGCTCCAGCTGAGCAGCAGCAGCGCGGCCCGCGCGGTCAGCGGCATCACCGTGGCCGTGGCCGGTGCCATCGCGCTCCAGATGCTGTTCGCCGCCGTCGGCAGCGACTACAAAGAGGCCACCGGGCAGGACTCCTCACGGGCCCAGCTGCAGGTCATGCTGCCGGCCCGGGACGGCGCCGCCACGGAGAAGATGATCGCCGACTTCAAGCGGACCAAGGGCGTCAGCGGCGTCATCGCCACCGTCAGCTCACAGATCCTGTCCGCCAAGGGAGAGCGTGGCGAAGGAGGCTTCCCGCTGAGCACCTCGGTCTCGGTCGGCTCCTGCGCGACCCTGCGGGAGATCGCCCGGCCGGGCGGCGCGTGCAAGGACGGTGACGTCTTCCTGATCAAGGGCCGTCCCGGCTCCTTCACCGACGAGGACCTGCCCAAGGTCGTACGCCCCGGCGGCACGGTGCTCCTCAACG
This sequence comes from Streptomyces sp. NPDC033221, assembly GCF_055577005.1. Classification (NCBI taxonomy): domain Bacteria; kingdom Bacillati; phylum Actinomycetota; class Actinomycetes; order Kitasatosporales; family Streptomycetaceae; genus Streptomyces; species Streptomyces sp. NPDC033221. The sequence continues at coordinate 252,327 of NZ_JBVIQN010000001.1, forward strand.
ACTTCGACGAGGACGGCAAGCGCGTGGGCGCGCCCAGGCCCTGGGCCCTGCCCCGTACGATCCCCACGGTCGACGCCCGGCCGGACCCGAGCGGTGAGCAGGTCACCGGCCTGTTCGCCACCCTGGGCGCGGTCGACATGCAGAAGCTGGCGCGTCCCACGGCCAAGGCCATGATCCGACTGGACCCGGCCGTCCCGGACGCCGCCGAGTACGCCCGTAACACCGCGGCCCGCGTCGACCTGACGGCCACCGTCTTCCAGCTGTCCGACACCAAGGAGGACCCGCGCTACGTGACCGTGCGCCGGGGCCTGATGATCGCGTCCATCGCGACCATGACACTGATCGCCGCGAGCATGCTGGTCACCACCCTGGAGCAGCTGCGCGAACGCCGCCGTCTGCTGTCGGTCCTGGTGGCCTTCGGCACCCGGCGCGCCACCCTCGCCTGGTCCGTCCTGTGGCAGACCGCCCTTCCGATGGCCCTGGGCCTGGTGCTCGCGGTGGCCGGCGGCCTCGGGCTCGGCCGGGTGCTGCTGACGCTGGCGGGCAAGAGCGGCGTCGCCTGGTCGGCGGTGTGGCCGCTGCCCCTGGTCGGAGGCGGGCTGGTCGTACTCGTGACGCTGCTCAGCATGCCGCCGCTGTGGCGCATGATGCGCGCGGACGGGCTGCGTTCGGAATGACCGGAACGGCGTCCCGGGGCCCGCGCGCCATGGCCCCGGGACACCGGCGGTGCTATGCACGATGCGTATACACCACGGCCGTAGCGACGAAGTAAGGTGGTCGGCATGTCAATCGGTCATACGCTTCTGGGCCTCCTGGAGTCCGGCCCCCGCCATGGCTACGACCTCAAGCGGGCGTTCGACGAGCACTTCGGACACGACCGCCCGCTGCACTACGGACAGGTCTACTCGACCATGTCCCGCCTGCTGAAGAACGGCCTCGTCGAGGTGGACGGCGTCGAGGCGGGCGCGGGCCCGGAGCGCAAGCGCTACGCCATCACGGACGCCGGCGTCACCGACGTCGCCCAGTGGCTGGCCCGGCCCGAGAAGCCCGAGCCGTACCTCCAGTCGACGCTCTACACGAAGGTGGTGCTGGCCCTGCTCACCGGGCGGGACGCCGCCGAACTGCTGGACACCCAGCGCACCGAGCACCTGCGCCTGATGCGCGGCCTGACCGAGCGCAAGCGCAAGGGCGACCTCGCCGACCAGCTCATCTGCGACCACGCCCTGTTCCATCTGGAGGCGGACCTGCGCTGGCTGGAGCTGACCGCCGCCCGCCTGGACAAGCTGGCCGCGGTGATCACCACGTGACGCCCGAGGGTTCGCTGCTGGCCGCCGAGGCCCTGCACAAGTCGTTCGGACAGACCCACGCGCTGGCCGGGGTGGACTTCTCCATCCACCCCGGTGAGGTCGTCGCCGTCATGGGCCCTTCCGGCTCCGGCAAATCGACCCTGCTGCACTGCCTGGCGGGCATCGTCCTGCCGGACTCCGGCAGTGTCCGCTACGGCGACCACGACGTGACGCAGCTGAGTGACGCCCAGCGCAGCGCCCTGCGCCGCGCCGACTTCGGCTTCGTCTTCCAGTTCGGCCAGCTCGTACCGGAACTGACCTGCGTGGAGAACGTGGCCCTGCCGCTGCGCCTGAACGGCGTCAAGCGCAAGGAGGCGCAGCGGCACGCCCGCGAGTGGCTGGAGCGCCTGGAGGTCGAGGACACCGAGGGCAAGCGGCCCGGCGAGGTCTCCGGCGGCCAGGGCCAGCGCGTCGCGGTGGCCCGCGCCCTCGCCTCCCGGCCCCGCGTGATCTTCGCCGACGAGCCCACCGGCGCCCTGGACTCCCTCAACGGCGAGCGCGTGCTGACCCTGCTGACCGACGCGGCCCGCGACACCAACGCCGCCGTCGTGCTCGTCACCCACGAGGCCCGGGTCGCCGCGTACTCCGACCGCGAGATCGTCGTCCGCGACGGCAAGGTGAAGGACATGCTGGCGGGCCTGCTGTGAGTCCGCACGGCGCCCCCGTCACGCCCGGCCCGGCCGGGACCGCTGCCCCGATCGGCACCGCCGGATGACGCTGCTCGGCCCGCGTACCAAGCACGGCGCCGCAGGATCCGGCGGGCGCGGCAGCCCGTCGGCCGCTCCCGGGGAGCCTGCCATACCCGGCTCGTCTCCCGCCGGCCCCGCCGTCTGGGCCCGCGACCTCGCCGCCGGACTGCGCTTCGCCGCGGGCGGCGGCCGTGAGGGCTGGATCCGTACGGCGCTGACCGCCGTCGGCGTCGGGCTCGGCGTGGCCGTCCTGCTGCTGGGCGCGTCCGTACCGTCCCTGCTCGACTCCTGGCACGGCCGGGAGAAGGCCCGCGAGAACCTGGGGCAGGCGCACGAGCCGCGCCCCGCCGACGACACGCTGCTGTACGCCCACGCCGACACGCGTTACCACCACCAGAACATCCGCGGCCGGCTCGTCAAACCCGACGGGACGCACCCGCCGAAGCCACCGGGCGTCGCCGCTCTGCCCGGGCCGGGGACCATGCTGGTCTCCCCCAAGCTCAAGGAGCTGCTGGACTCGCCCGGCGGCAAGGCGCTGCGCGACCGGCTCCCGTACCGCACCGTGGGCACCATCGGCGACGCCGGCCTGCAAGGCCCGGCCGAACTGACCTTCCTCGCGGGCAGCTCCACGCTGTCCGAACGGCTCGGTGCCTATCGCCTCGACCACTTCGGGCTGGAGTTCGTCCAGCGCCCGATGCGGGCCCCCGCGGTGGTGCTGGTGATCATGACGTGTGTGGCGCTGCTGACGCCGGTCATGGTCTTCATCGGTACGTCCGTCCGGTTCGGCAGCGAGCGCCGCGGCCACCGGCTCGCCGCGCTGCGCCTGGTCGGCGCCGACATCCGCACGACCCGGCGGATCGCCGCCGGGGAGGCGCTGCTCGGTTCGCTGGCGGGCCTGGCGCTGGGCGCCGGGTTCTTCCTCGGCGGGCGGCAGTTCGCCTCCGTGGTGACGCTGTGGGACATCAACGTCTTCCCCTCGGACATCACCCCCGACCCGCTGCTGGCCACGCTGGTCGCGGTGCTGGTGCCGTCCGCCGCCGTACTGGTGACGCTGTTCGCGCAGCGCGGTGTGACGGCCGAGCCGCTGGGCATCGTCCGCAACCGGCCGCCCGTCCGGCGGCGGCTGTGGTGGCGGCCGCTGGTGCCGCTGGCCGGGGCCGGACTGCTGCTGACCGTGTCCCGGGACGTCGACCGGGTGGACAGCGCGCTGAACACCTCCCGGCTCGCCATCGGCGCCACCCTGCTGCTGCTCGGCGTCACGGCGCTGCTGCCGTGGCTGGTCGACGCGGTGGTACGGCGACTGCGCGGCGGCCCGGTGCCCTGGCAGCTGGCCACCCGGCGGCTCCAGCTGAACAGCGGGGCCGCCACCCGCGCGGTCGGTGGCATCACCGTCGCGGTCGCCGGGGCCATCGCCGTCCACATGACCTTCACCGGGATGCAGGCCGGCTTCGCCGAGTCCTACGCCCGCAACGGCCGCCCGGTGGTCGAACTGACCGGGGGCACCACCGGCTGGAAGCAGACCCGGCACGCGCTCACCGTGCTGCGCGGCACCCAGGGCGTCACCCGGGCGGGCGGCTCGATCGAGTCCTCGGTGGCGGCGGCGGACGACCGGGGCCGGCTGATGGGGGGCAGCGAATTCCGCGTGGTGGACGGGGTGTTCGCCACGGTCGCCGACTGCGCCGAGCTGGCCCGGCTGGCCGAGGTCGGCACCTGCCGGGACGGGGACGTCTTCCTCACCGACAACCTGCGGAACGGCACCTTCGCGAAACCGGGCGCCCGGCTCAACCTCGACCCGCCCGAGGGCACCGGCCCCGCCCGCCCTCCGCAGTTGTGGACACTGCCCGCCACCACCCGGACCGTGCACGCGAAGACCGGCACCGACGACCTGCCCACCCGCGGCATCCTGAGCACCCCGTCCGCGGTCGACGTGAACCGGATGTACCACCCCCTGATGCATCTGACGGTCCGCTACGACCCCGCCGTACCGGACGCGGTGGAGCACATCCGTACCGCGGCGGCGCGCGTCAACCCCTCGATGTCCGTGGTGCCGCTGGCCGAGAACCGGCACGACGGGCAGTACGACAGTCTGCGCACCGGCCTGTTCATCGGCGCGGTGGTCACCCTGCTGCTGATCGGCGCGGGCCTGGTGATCTCCACCGTGGAGCAGCTGCACGAGCACCGGCGGCTGCTGTCGGTGCTGGACGCGTTCGGCACCCGGCGCACCACGCTGGGCTGGTCGGTCCTGTGGCAGACCGCGATCCCCGTCGTCCTGGGCCTGATGCTCGCCGTCGGGGGCGGGCTGGCGCTCGGCACGCTGCTGCTGTGGATGATCGACAGCGCGGTGTTCGTGGACTGGCCGGTGGTGGCGGGCATGGCGGGCGCCGGGGCCGGGGTGATCCTGCTGGTGACCGTGGCAAGCCTGCCGCCGCTGTGGCGGATGATGCGGCCGGACGGCCTACGGACGGAGTGAGCACAGGTGGACGAGCCCCTACGGCACCTGGTCCGGCGCTGGTGCCGTGACCTCGCCATGGGCGTACGGTTCGCGGTCGACGGCGGCCGCGAAGGCTGGATCCGTACGGCGCTGACCGCGCTCGGCGTGGGGCTGGGCGTCGCGGTGCTGCTGATCGCCGCCGCCGTCCCGCAGGCCGTCGGCACCGCCGTCGCCCGCGACAAGGCCCGCTCCGAGCTGTTCGGCGTCGCCGCCTCCGCCTCCGACCGCACGCTGCTGGTCGACCGGTCCGACACCGCCTATCACGGCCGGTCCGTCCGCGGGCGCCTCGTCCGGGCGGACGGGGACCGGCCCGTCACCCCGCCCGGCGTGCCGCACCTTCCGCGGCCCGGTGAGATGGTCGTCTCGCCCGCCCTGGCCGATGTGCTGGCCTCCTCGGACGGCGCGGACCTGCGCGACCGCTTCAAGGGCGTGCGTACGGTGGGGCGGATCGGCGCCGAGGGGCTGACCGGGCCGGACGAACTGGCGTACTACCAGGGGTCGGACCGGCTCACCCACGCCCATCCGGGCACCACGCGGATCGCCGCCTTCGGACGCGGCCCCGATGAAGCCTTCCCTGCCGAAAATCCCCAGCTGCTGCTGGCGATCCTGGTCGGCAGTGTGGCGCTGCTCGCTCCCGTGGCGGTGTTCATCGCCGCCGCGGTGCGCTTCGGCGGCGAGCGCCGCGACCGGCGGCTGGCGGCACTGCGGCTGGTGGGCACCGACCGCGCCACCACCCGGCGCATCGCGGCCGGCGAGGCGCTGGCCGGGTCACTGCTGGGCCTGCTCACCGGCGCCGCCGTCTTCCTGGCCGCCCGGTATCCCCTGTCCGGGATACGGGTGCTGGACTACGGCGTCTTCCCCTCCGACGTCGTACCGGACCCGTGGCTGACCGCCCTCGTCGCGCTGGCCGTCCCGCTCTGCTCGGTCGGCGTGGCCCTGCTGACGATGCGCCGGATCACCGTCGAACCGCTCGGTGTGACCCGGTCGGCACCGCCGGTGCGGCGCCGCCTGTGGTGGCGGCTGCTGCTGCCCGCCGCGGGCGTCGCGCTGCTGTGGCCGATGACGTTCGGCGGTACGGCGATGGTGGGCACCAGGTCCGGGGCCCAGGTGGTCGTGGGCACCTCACTGCTCCTGCTGGGCGTCGCCGCGCTGCTGCCGTGGCTGCTGGACGCCGTGGTCTCCCGGATCGGCGCGGGCGGCGGGCCGTCGTGGCAGCTGGCGGTGCGGCGGCTCCAGTTGAGCACCACCGCGGCGGCCCGCTCGGTCAGCGGTATCACCGTGGCCGTCGCCGGTGCCGTCGCGGTGCAGTTGCTGCTGGCCGGTGTCCAGACGAACGACCTGCCGGATCCGCTCCCGCCGTCCGGCAAACACCAGATGGTGATCGCTTCCCGGGAGGGAGAGCTGCCGGTGTCCGGCGCTCCCGGGATGTACCAGCGGCTGCGGGAGACCGCGGGCGTGCGGAGCGCGTACGGCGCGCTGCTCAGCAGTGCGGGCCCGCCGCCGTCCGGGGGCCGCCGGGCAGCTGCGCAGGGCGCCCCGGACGAGGTGGCCGACCCCGCGCCCTACCGGCTGGCCGTGGCCGACTGCGACGCGCTGCGCCGGATGGTCCGTACCGACCGGTGCGCCGACGGCGACGTGTTCTACACCCCGCCCAAGATCACCCGGGAGGACGGCACGGAAACCGGCCTGCCCGCCCCCGACGCACCGCCGGTCCCCCGTCCCGGCACCCGGCTGCTCATCTCCCCGGACACCGAGGGCCGGCCGGCCGCCTGGACGGTCCCGCGCGCCCTGCACACCGCCGACACGCTCCCCAGTTACTTCTCCCTGCACGACGCCAACATCCTCGCCACGCCCGGCGCCCTGGACCCGGCGCTGCTGCGGCACGCCGCCGTCGAGGTCGAGGTCCACCTCGACGGGGACCGGCCGGAAGCCACCGAGTACGTACGCAACACGGCGGCGCAGATCGACCCGCGCCTGGCCGTCATGGCGCTGGAAGCCGACCCGCACGGGGCCGGCCTGCGGGAACCCGGACTGTTCGGCGTCGTCGGCCCGGCGCTCCAGGCCGGTGCGATGGCGGTGCTGTGCCTCATCGGGGCGGGCCTGCTCATCTCCGTACTGGAGCAACTGCGCGAACGCGGGCGGCTGTTGTCGGCCCTGGACGCCTTCGGCACGCCGCACCGCACACTCGGCCGGTCGGTGCTGTGGCAGACCGCCGTCCCCGTCGTCCTCGGTCTGGCCCTCGCGGTCGGCTGCGGCATGGGACTCGGCCTCCTGCTGCTGCGCCTGGTGAACAAGCCGGTGCTGCCGGACTGGACCGGCATCGCCCTGCTCACCGGCACGGCCGGGGCGGTGATCCTCGCGGTGACCGCGCTCAGCCTGCCGCTGCTGTGGCGGCTGATGCGGCCGGACGGACTGCGTACGGAGTAGCCGGGCCGCGGCCCGTGGGGCAGGCGGCCCGGCTCACTCGGCGATCCGTACCGGAAGGCCCTTCATCGCCTCGCGCAGCGCGGCCGCGAACTCCTCGAACTCGCCCTGGCGCGCCGCGCCCGACCGCATGGCCAGGGCGATCCGCCGGGACGGTGCCGGGTCGGCGAAGTACCCGGTCGTCAGCTGGTCGTTGCGGGCCGTCTCGACGCGCAGCGCGGTACGCGGCAGCAGTGTGACGCCCAGGCCGCCCGCGACCAGCTGCACCAGGGTCGACAGCCCCGCCGCGCTGGTCGTCACCGGCGCGCCCTCGTCGCGGCCCGCCTCCCGGCAGATGTCCAGCGCCTGGTCGCGCAGGCAGTGCCCCTCGTCCAGCAGCAGCAGGTCCATGTCCTTGAGCGCCTCGCGCGGGATGTCCCCGCGCCCGCCCAGCCAGTGGTCCTTCGGCGCGACCAGCACGAAGTCCTCGTCGAACAGCGGCAGTTCGGCGACCGTCGGGGCGCCCAGCGGCACGGCGAGCAGCAGCAGGTCCAGCCGCCCCTGCTGGAGTCCGTCCAGCAGCGAGCCGGTCTGCTCCTCGTGGACCTGGAGTTCCAGATCGGGGTACGTGTCGTGCACCAGCCGCAGGACGGTCGGCAGCAGGTACGGGGCGACGGTCGGGATCACCCCGAGCCGCAGTACGCCGGTGAACGGCGCACGGGCCGCCTCCGCCTCCTCCATGAGGCCACCGACCGCTTCCAGGACGGCGCGGGCACGGGCGGCGACCCGTTCCCCGGCGGGCGAGAGCAGCACCTTGCGGGTCGTGCGCTCCAGGAGCTGCACCCCGAGGGCTTCCTCCAGGGCCGACACGGCGCCGGACAGCGCGGGCTGGCTCATGCCGATCTCCGCCGCGGCCTCCCGGAAGTGCAGATGTTCGGCCACGGCGACAAAGGCCCGCAGCTGCGCCAGACTGGGCTGCCGCGGCCGGGCCCCGGGATTCGTGGGGGATGCCACCGATAGCCACCTCCGATCAGAGTGATCCAGTCTAATGGCGCTCGGGGGCCTGCCGAGGGGGAGGATTTCCCGGGGGCGGTTCCGGCGTACGGCCGGCCGGACAATTGCCGCGTCGTGTTACCGGTGGGTTTCGGGGCAGGCGTCCGTCCACACCGCCCATGCGCCGCCACCCGCATTCCGGGGGCCGGGAATCCGTCATCCATTTCCGGGGATCACCGCGGGATTGCGAGAGCCGACCGCCCGTCCGGTATTACCCGGACACGGTGCGATTTTCCCTCCGCGGGGCACCTCACCCGCCACCCGCACCCGTCACACGGGCACCCCGCCGCGACACCGCCGCGGATACGGCCCGGGTGGATACGGCGCGGCCGGATACGAGCCGTTCCCGGCACCCGTACCGCCGGGATTTCGGCGGCCGCGGTCAACCGTAATTCGGACGGCGGCAGCCGACGCCGATTCTCCGGCGCACCGGCTGCCACCAGCACCGTTCACCAGGCCATACCCCTGGACCGGCCGATATCCGGCCACTGCCGTGGCACCTTCGGCCGGCGGGGGACACTGCTACTTGTTGGCGTTCTGGTACGCCTCACGGATATCGGCGGACACCCGTCCGCGCTCGTTGACCTCGTAACCGTTCTCCTTGGCCCAGGCGCGGATCTTCGCGGTCTCCCCCGACCCCGATCCCGAACCCGAAGCGGAGCCCGACTTGCGCGCCCCGGCACCCGTCTTCATACGCCCGGCGCGGCGGCCGGCCTTCAGGAACGGGCCGATCGCCTCCAGCAGCTTGTCGTAGCTGTCCGGGGCGAGGTCGACCTCGTATGCAATACCGTCGACCGAGAGGGAGTGCGTGGCGACCTCCGTGGATTCTTCCCCGGTGAGGTCATCCGTGTAAATAGTGACGATCTTCTGTGCCATGCGGGTGATTGTACGTCTCACGGCTCGCGATGGGGCCAATCTTTGGCGAGGTGAACGAACCGGGGAACATCGTTTCGGAGATAGCCGGTGGATTCCCCGGATTTCCGTCCCTTTTCGACCGATCCGGCATTGTTGTGCACGACTGTGCATACATGATGACGACCGGCCTCACGTCACTCCACCCTCCGCACCCCCGGGGCAACTGATAGCCAGCGCCGATCAACCCTTCATGATCTGGCTATTTCCCCGATCAATGCCCCCTGTGGCACTGTAGGGAACCGTCCAACCCCTCGCGTAAGCCCTGAACCAGGACTTACGTGCACACGAAGGAGAGTCTGTGCTCACTGTCGGAGACAAGTTCCCCGAGTTCGATCTGACCGCCTGCGTGTCGCTGGAGAGCGGCAAGGAGTTCGACCAGATCAACCACAAGACCTACGAAGGCAAGTGGAAGATCGTCTTCGCGTGGCCCAAGGACTTCACCTTCGTGTGCCCGACGGAGATCGCCGCCTTCGGCAAGCTGAACGACGAGTTCGCCGACCGCGACGCCCAGGTCCTCGGCTTCTCCGGTGACTCCGAGTTCGTGCACCACGCCTGGCGCAAGGACCACCCGGACCTGACCGACCTGCCCTTCCCGATGCTGGCCGACTCCAAGCACGAGCTGATGCGCGCGCTCGGCATCGAGGGCGAGGACGGCTTCGCGCAGCGTGCCGTCTTCATCGTGGACCAGAACAACGAGATCCAGTTCACCATGGTGACCGCCGGTTCCGTCGGCCGTAACCCCAAGGAGGTCCTGCGGGTCCTCGACGCGCTGCAGACCGACGAGCTGTGCCCCTGCAACTGGAGCAAGGGCGACGAGACCCTCGACCCGGTCGCGCTGCTCTCGGGCGAGTGAACCGCAGCTAGCGAACCGGAAGGAGATCCGACATGGCTCTCGACGAACTGAAGTCCGCCGTTCCGGACTTCGCCAAGGACCTGAAGCTGAACCTCGGTTCGGTGATCGGCAACAGCGAGCTGCCCAAGCAGCAGCTCTGGGGCACCGTCCTGGCCTGCGCGATCGCCTCGCGCTCGCCGAAGGTGCTGCGCGAGCTGGAGCCGGAGGCCAAGGCCAACCTCTCCGACGAGGCGTACGCGGCGGCCAAGTCCGCCGCCGCCATCATGGCGATGAACAACGTGTTCTACCGGACCCGGCACCTGCTGTCGGACCCGGAGTACGGCACGATGCGCGCCGGTCTGCGGATGAACGTCATCGGCAACCCGGGCGTGGAGAAGGTCGACTTCGAACTGTGGTCGCTGGCCGTCTCGGCCATCAACGGCTGCGGCATGTGCCTGGACTCGCACGAGCAGGTGCTGCGCAAGGCGGGCGTGGACCGCGAGACGATCCTTGAGGCCATCAAGATCGCTTCCGTGCTCCAGGCCGTCGGCGCCACCCTCGACTCCGAGGCCGTCCTCGCCGAATAGGTGAACCGGAGGTGCCTTGCGGCGCCTGGGCCGGTACGACAGGGCCCCGCGGACCACGTGTCCGCGGGGCCCTGCGCATAATGAGAGCAAATGTCCGTCCTGCACCTCGCCGTCCGGTGGCTCAAGCACCCCTACTGGGACGCGCCCGACCCCTCCTGGATCGTCCGCCGCTGGCCCGACCTCACCGCCTGCTGCGTCGCGGCGCTCTTCTTCTGGCTCTCCCTCACCCCCTCGCTCCTCCCTCGCCCCTGGTACCTCCAGGGACTGATCGGCGGCATCACGGCCGCCATCGGCTACGCCCTCGGAGCCGCGGCGAGCGGCCTCTTCCGTGCCCTGTGCCGGTACCGCCCCGCCGCACGCACCCGCGCCCGCTGCTGGCTGGCCTTCCACGTGCTCGGCATCGCGCTGTCCACGGCGGCCGTCTCCTGGAGCGCGCACGCCCAGCGCCGCCTGCGCCGCCTCCAGGAGGTCGAGCCCTCCATGGTCTGGCACACCCCGATGATCATCCTGATCACGGTGGCGGTCTGCGCGCTGTTCGTGCTCCTCGCCCGCTGCGTGCGCCTGGTGGCCCGCCGGCTCGCCCGGTTCTTCGGCCGCTGGGTGCCGCGCCCGGCCGCGTACGCGATCGGCGTGGCGCTCACCGCCCTGCTGGTCACCATCGGCTCCAAGGACGTCCTGTACGAGCGCGGCTTCATCGACATCGTCGACCGGATCTCCAAGGCCGCGAACCTGAGCACCGCCGACGGCATCACCCGGCCCGCCTCCGCGTACGTCTCCGGCGGCCCCACCTCCGTCGTCGACTGGGAGGAACTGGGCGCCGAGGGCCGCAATTTCATCGGCTCGGTGCCCCGCAGACAGGACATCACCGCCTTCACCGGCCGCCCCGCCAAGGACCCGGTGCGCGTGTACGTCGGCGAACAGGACGGCGGCGACGCGCATTTCCGCCGCACCGCCGACCTCGCCGTACAGGAACTGGAACGCACCCGCGGCTTTGACCGCAAGGTGCTGGCACTGCTGGGCACCACGGGCAGCGGCTGGGTGGACCCGCGGATGCCGGAGCCGCTGGAGTACATGTACGGCGGCGACTCCGCGATCGTCGCGACCCAGTACTCGTACCTGCCGTCCTGGATCTCCTTCCTCGTCGACAAGGAGAAGGCGGCACGGGACGCCCGCGCGGTGTTCGACGCGGTGTACGCGAAGTGGTCCGCGCTGCCCGCCGACGACCGTCCCAAGCTGGTCGTGGGCGGTGAGAGCCTCGGCACGTACGCGACCGAGGCGGGCTTCGACGGGCTGGACGACCTGCTCGGCAAGGTGGACGGCGCGCTGCTGGCCGGGCCGCCCAACGTCAGCCCCATCTGGCGGGAAGTGACCGCCGGGCGTGATCCCGGCAGCCCGGTGTGGCGGCCGGAGTACGACCACGGGTGGCACGTCCGCTTCGCCCAGTACCCGGAGCGCGACCTCAAGCGCCCTGACGGCCCGTGGGAGCACCCCAGGGTGGTCTACCTCCAGAACGCCTCGGACCCGGTGGTGTGGTGGTCCCCCGCCCTGCTCCTGCACCGTCCCGCCTGGCTGGACCGGCCGCTCGGCCCGGACGTCACCGACGAGATGCGGTTCTGGCCGGTCATCACCTTCTGGCAGACCACCGTCGACCTCGCGGTGTCCTTCGGCGCACCGCCGCCGCACGGCCACCGCTACGGCACCGGCGCGGTGGACGGCTGGGCGGCCGTCGTCCCGCCGCCGGGCTGGACCGACCGGGACACGGCCCGGCTGCGGGCGTACGAGGGCGCGAAGAAGGCGCCGTACTAGGTGGTCCGTTCCGCTGTCGATGCCGCTCCTCCGCAGTCGCCGGGCCGGTGCGGACGTTCGCGACGGCAGGCAGCGCCACCGCCCCGGCCCCCGCAATGACCGGTGCAGGAAGCCACTTGGGCCGGGAAAACGCAACTTCGACAGGGCCCGCGGAGGCAGCTACCTTCACCTGGTCTGCGGCGATCACCCACGGTCGCGCCGGAGTTCCCTCAAGCTGAGCCACCCGTGACGGGATGAGCCGGTCACGCCTCACGACCCCTCGTCCCCATGCGTACGCCGCCGAACCGGGTCCACACCAGGAGCCCCCAACCAGGGAGAGATGCATGCCCCGTCTTGCGCTGTACACCTTCGGCGTCCTGAAGTCACCTCTCGCCGATCCCACACCTCTCACGCACGAGTTCTACGACATCGGTGAGGCCGTCTACCGGACGCTCAGTCAGCACCCCGGATTCCTCGGGCATGCCGAAGCGGCAGACGGCGGCCGGGGATCGCACTTCGAGGCGGACTGGGGCGCATGGGGGCAGTTCACCGTACCGACCTGGTACGACAAGGGCCGTACGGTGGAAACCACCGCCCTGGCCGCGACCCTCTCACTCTGGACCGGCCTGCGCCCCGCCTTCGACGCCATCTACACCGGCCTGCACCGTACGGCGCTGAACAGGCGTTACGACTGGTTCGAGCGGACAGAACACCCGGGTTACGTGTTCTGGTGGGTCCCCGACGGCGTGATACCCACCTGGCGGGACGGGGTTTCCCGGCTGGAACACCTCCACGACCACGACCCCGCGCCGCACGCCTTCACCTTCCACCACTCCTTCACCCCGGACGGGACCCCGACCAGGACCAGAGGCATCGGGCCGAAGAGCGACCAGGTTCACTGAGAAGGGCGAGCGGCTTGCCAGCGCCGCCCGACGGCGGAGATCAGCGCCGGGTACACGATCAGGTGTCGAAACGGCGCGATCGCGGCCATGTAGGCCCTCCCGAGCCGTCCGTTCGGCTTCACCAGGACGGCCATCTGGCCGTGGTGACCGCCGGTTCCGTCCGGGACCCAGCCGATGTGCATCACCCCGTGCACGGTCCGGTTGGCCATCTCGGCGGCCCACTCGTCCCGCAGCAGGTACAGGGAGGTGAACGGCGGCGCGGGAAACTCCGGGTTCGGTGCGTCGCGCAGGTCCCGTGGCATCCGCTCGCGCAGTGACCGCACCCGCGTGCCGACGTCGGCACCGGGTTTGTCCCAGCCGAGCAGCGCACCGATCTTCTGCCGGAGCGCCCAGAGCGTGCGGGCGGGAAGCGACCAGTCCGACGGATCATCCGAGGCCATCAGCGCCACCAGCCGCGGGAGGTCGTCCGGACCGCCCGGCGTCGGCAGCGCCCAGACGTCTTCCAGCCGGAAATCGCCGGTGAGCTCGTGGATCCGCCACGGCCGGGATGTGTGCGCGGTGTTCGGGAGCCTCATGAGTGAACCCCATCCGTGCAGCCATGTATGGAGGGAAGGTAGCCGCCGTGCGGTGGCAGGGGAAGGGCTCCGTGGCGGACGCGGCCCGGACGACGAGAATCCCATGGCGGCACCGAGCGCACCCCGAGAACACTTCCTGGCCGCCGGCCACGGCACGCGCAGCCGCGCCGCCCGGGCGCCGGGTCCGGGCCCGAAGTCCCGACCCGGCGTCCGGCCCCGGCGTCCGGTCAATCCTGCGGGCCGGCCTTCTTCGGCGGGGTCGGCGCGACGTCCAGCGCCGTGGCGCCGTGCGGTGACGGCGTCATCCTGAGTGCCTGTTCCTTGGAGTACGAGCGCAGATAGCCGACGACGGTGTTGGTGACGGCGACCAGCGGGACCGCGACCACCGCCCCGCCGATACCGGCGACCAGGCCGCCCGCGGCCACCGACAGGATGACGGCGAGCGGGTGGACCCGTACCGCGCGGCCCAGGATGAAGGGCTGCAGGATGTGGCCCTCGATCTGCTGCACCGCCAGTACGACCGCGAGCACCATCAGCGCGGCGAAGACGCCCTGCGTCACCAGCGCGACCACACACGCCAGCGCGCCCGAGACCACCGCGCCGACCAGCGGGATGAAGGCGAACAGGAAGATGAAGACGGCGAGCGGCACGGCCAGCGGCACGTCGAGGAAGTAGATGCCGATGCCGATGAAGATGGCGTCGATCAGTGCCACTATCACCGTCCCGCGCACATAGGCGGTCAGCGTGCGCCAGGCGCGCGGCCCGGCGCCCGCCACGCCCTCGCGCGCCGCGCTGGGCACCAGCCTGAGCACCCAGTTCCAGATGCGCCGGCCGTCGTACAGCAGGAAGAGCGTGGTGAACATCGCCAGCAGGATGCCGGTGAGCACCTCCAGGACGACCGTGACGCCCTCCAGGCCGGCCGAGGTGATCGCCTCCGTGTTGGCGCCGACGGCGTCCTGGAGGTTCTTGGCGATGTTGTTGATCTGGTCCTCGGTGACATGGAACGGACTGTCGAGGAGCCAGCCCTTCAGCTCGGTGATGCCTTCCTGGATGCGGCTGGACACCGAGTCGATGTTGTCCTGGACCTGCCACACGACGAACCAGCCGACCAGGCCCATGATGATGAACCCGGCGATGAACGTGAGCGCCGTGGCCAGCCCCCGCGGCAGGCCGCGGCGCTTGAGCCAGGCGACGGTCGGCTGGAGCAGCGCGGTGATCAGCAGCGCGGCGACGAACGCCAGCACCACGAGCTGGATGGAGGTGATGACCTTGGCCAGCACCCAGATCGCGGCGGCCAGGATCAGCAGCCGCCAGCTCGCCTCGGCCGCGACCCGCACCCCCCACGGCACGGCGGCCACCGGGTCGGGCCGGGGCGCGACGGCGGGTGCGTACGTCGGCGGGGCCGGCACCGAGTCGGGCTGCCGGTGCGCGTCCTCCTGCGGAGCCGGTACCGAGTCCGGCTCCCGGTGCGCGTCCTCCTGCGGGGCGGCGGGCCCGGCCGTACCTGCGTACGCGTCACCCTCGGACGCCCGGGGCCCGGCCGTACCTGCGTACGCGTCGTCGCGCGGCGCCCGGGGCCCGACCGCGTGCCCGGCGCGCCTGCGCCCCTCCGGGTCGCTCTCCTCCTCCGCGGCCTCCGCGCGGCGGCGCTGTTCCTCCAGCCGCTGCGCGATCCGCGTCAGATGGGCGCCGAGGCCACCGACCCATTGCGGCAATCTGGACATGTCGCTTCCTCTTCCCCTCCCGCCCCCCGGTGCTGTCAGGACGACGTTACCGGTGCGGGACGCGCGAAACCCCCGACGCCGTCGCGGCCGGGGGTTTCGCGTACGAAGCGGAGAGGCGGACCACCTTACGCGGTGGACCGCCCTCACGTTCTAGTACCAGTGGTTGTTCTGCCAGAAGGACCAGGCACCACAGGGACTGTTGTAGCGGCTGTTCATGTAGTTCAGCCCCCACTTGATCTGGGTGGCCGGGTTGGTCCGCCAGTCCGAGCCCGCGGAGGACATCTTGGTGCCCGGCAGCGCCTGGACGAGGCCGTAGGCGCCGGAGGAGGCGTTGGTGGCGCGGTAGTTCCAGCCGGACTCGTGATCCACGATGTTGCTGAAGCACTGGAACTGGTCGGCCGGCAGCATCTGCCGGGCGATGGCCTGCGTCTCGGCGATCGAGTACGACGCCTTGGCGGTGAAGCTGGACGCGTCGCGCGTGGCGGAGCGGGAAGCTTCGGCTTCCTTCTCCTTCTCGCGCTCCTTGGCGTCCTGCTCGGCCTTCGCCTTCTTGTCGGCCGCGTCCTTCTTGTCCTGCGCGTCCTGGGCGGCTGCCTTGCGGGCCGACTCCTGCGCGGACTTCAGCGCGGCGGCGTCCGCCTGGGTGGACGCTTCGTCCGCCTGCTGCGTAAGGGAGGCCGTCTGCACCTGGGCCTGGAGGCCCGCGGGTATGTCGGCGATCGTCGCGTCGGCCGCGGCGGCCTCGGTGTGGGCGACCGAGCCCTGCTCCTGACCTGACGCGACACCGACAACGGCGCCGACGGTGGTGACCGCGGTGGCGGAGGCCACGGCGAATCCCCGGACCGAAATCCGGCTCACACGCTTTCCTTCCAGCATCGTCCGCATAGGTGACCTCGCGGACGCAATCGTGCCCCTGGCGCTGGTCTCCCCTTGTTCCGCCCCCGATTGAGCGGCGGGAACGGCTGGTCACGGGAGGCACGGGCCCGGTACGTCCCCCTCGGGGTCCGCGTGGTGCTCGGGCGGCATACGGCGACGCTATGCAGTTCTGGGGTTCCGCACCGCTGGGGGTGCTGGTGTGCCGTATGCGGGGCCTGACAGGACCCAGACTCTGCCCGAACCGGACGCGTGGAATCAATTCATCGTTGCGTGTGAAAGCTCACACCCCGTTTGCCACAGGTGATTTGCGGAAATCCCCGCGCAGCGCGGCGCCGCCCGGCTAAGCTCCTGCGCTCCTGCCGGGCGGCGCCGTACTCCACAAGGGGCGGTTCTCCCTGCAACGGGGTCAGATCCTGCCGTCCTCCAGCATTTCGGTCACCAGTGCCGCGATCGGCGACCGCTCCGAGCGGGTGAGCGTGACGTGCGCGAACAGCGGGTGGCCCTTGAGCTTCTCGACGACCGCCACCACGCCGTCATACCGGCCGACCCGCAGGTTGTCGCGCTGCGCGACGTCATGGGTGAGCACGACACGCGAGTTGGCGCCGATCCGGGACAGCACCGTCAGCAGCACGTTGCGCTCCAGCGACTGCGCCTCGTCGACGATGACGAAGGCGTCGTGCAGCGACCGGCCGCGGATGTGGGTCAGCGGCAGCACCTCCAACATGCCGCGGCCCACCACCTCTTCGATCACGTCCGAGGTGGTCACCGCCGAGAGCGTGTCGAAGACGGCCTGGGCCCACGGGCTCATCTTCTCCGCCTCGGTGCCCGGCAGATAGCCCAGCTCCTGCCCGCCGACCGCGTACAGCGGCCGGAAGACCATCACCTTGCGGTGCTGCTGGCGCTCCAGCACCGCCTCCAGGCCCGCGCAGAGCGCCAGCGCCGACTTGCCCGTACCGGCCCGCCCGCCCATCGAGACGATGCCGACCTCCGGGTCCAGCAGCAGGTCGAGCGCGATCCGCTGCTCGGCGCTGCGCCCGTGGATGCCGAACGCCTCCCGGTCGCCGCGCACCAGCCGTACTGAGCCGTCGGCCGTGACCCGGCCGAGTGCCTTGCCGCGCTCGGACTGGAGCACCAGCCCGGTGTGCACGGGCAGCTCCCCGGCCTCGGGCAGATACACGGTCTCCTCGGCGAACAGGCCGTCGATCTGCTCCGCGCTCGCGGTCAGCTCGGCCATGCCCGTCCAGCCGGAGTCGGTGATGGCCAGTTCGGCGCGGTACTCCTCCGCCAGCAGGCCCACCGCGGACGCCTTGATGCGCAGCGGCAGGTCCTTGGAGACCACCGTGACGTCGTAGCCCTCCGCCTGGAGGTTGCGGGCCACCGCGAGGATCCGCGAGTCGTTGTCGCCCAGGCGGAAGCCGGCCGGCAGCACCCCGGGGTCGGCATGGTTCAGCTCGACCCTGAGGGTGCCGCCCAGCTCCCCGATGGGGATCGGGGCGTCCAGCCGTCCGTGCCGCACCCGGTACTCGTCGAGCAGGCGCAGGGCCTGCCGGGCGAAATAGCCGAGTTCCGGATGATGCCTCTTTGCCTCCAGTTCGGTGACCACGACGACCGGCAGCACGACTTCGTGCTCGTCGAAGCGGGACATGGAGCCTGGATCCGCCAGCAGCACGCTGGTGTCGAGGACATAGGTGCGCCGGCCGTTCTCACGGCGCTGCTTGCTGTTCACCACGGGTGGACGTACCCCCTCGGATGAGGTCGGGGTGCGACGGCGTCGCGGGAGTGGAGCCGCCGCGCCGTCAGGCGGCGGGCGACGAGGCCGGGCTCGGGCCGCGATGCACGGGCCGAACGCCGGCCCTCCGCGTCGTCCGTGCGGTCCGCACGGTCGTCCGTGATGTGCAAAGGGCCTCCCGGGCGGACGGCCCCGTGCCGTCCGCTGAGATACGGCATCCGATGACTGGTCCTGCCGGATACCGACCTGGAAGGGATATTCCCGCGAACGTGCGCACCCATGCAATGGCATATGACGCACGGTCGGTGAACGCTTGGTTACGGATTTGACGCGGGAGTGCTCCCGCGCCGGGAGGGGTGGGCTGGTTGGCCTAAAAGCCGTAACGCCGGTGACGGGCGGCGTAGTCGCGCAGGGCGCGCAGGAAGTCCACCTTGCGGAAGGCCGGCCAGAAGACCTCGCAGAAGTAGTACTCCGAGTGGGCGCTCTGCCAGAGCATGAACCCCGAGAGCCGCTGCTCGCCGCTGGTGCGGATCACCAGGTCCGGGTCCGGCTGGCCGCGGGTGTAAAGGTGTTCGGAGATCAGGTCGATGTCGACGATGTCGGCCAGTTCCTCGAAGGAGGTGCCGCGCTCGGCGTGCTCCAGGAGCAGCGAGCGCACCGCGTCCGCGATCTCCTGCCGGCCGCCGTAACCGACGGCGACGTTCACCAGGATGCCGGTGTGGTCGGCGGTGGCCTGCTCGGCCTCCTTGAGCACCCGCTGGGTGCCGTCGGGCAGCAGGTCGCGGTTGCCGACGTGGTGCACCCGCCAGCGGCCGTCGGCGGCCAGGCCGCGCACGGTGTTCTCGATGATCCCCAGCAGCGGGGTCAGTTCCTTCTCGGGCCGGTCCAGGTTGTCCGTCGACAGCAGCCAGAGCGTGACCACCTCGACGTCGGTCTCCGCGCACCAGCCCAGCAGCTCGCTGATCTTGTCGGCGCCCGCCTGGTGGCCCTGCACGGTGGTCCGGCCGTCGGCCCGCGCCCAGCGGCGGTTGCCGTCGAGGATCACGCCGATGTGCTTGGGGACCTGGTCATGGTCGAGGCGGCCTTCGACCCGGCGGGCGTAGAGCCTGTAGACGAGGTTGCGCAACGCGGGCGGGTACGGGATGCGCACCCCGGAAGATCGCAGCATGTGTGGTCAAGCCCCTCCGTGCAAATGGCGGTCGCCCCCGTCGCCTCAAGTCGGCAACTTTACGTCGCTCACGTCCCGGCGGCCCAATCAGGTGTGTCACAACTCCGTGATAAGGAGATGACCATGACTGATGGCTCTGTCCACATTGCCGCGAATACGCGCTACGACTCCATGGAGTACCGCCGCACCGGCCGCAGTGGTCTCAAACTCCCCACCGTCTCCCTGGGCCTGTGGCACAACTTCGGCGACGACCGGGCCCTGGCGTCCCAGCGGGCGATCCTGCGCCGCGCCTTCGACCTGGGCATCACGCACTTCGACCTGGCGAACAACTACGGCCCGCCGCCCGGCTCGGCCGAGCTGAACTTCGGAAAGATCTTCTCGCAGGACTTCCGGCCCTACCGCGACGAGATCGTCCTCTCCACGAAGGCCGGATATCGGATGCACCCCGGCCCGTACGGCGAATGGGGTTCGCGCAAATATCTCCTCTCGTCGCTGGATGCCTCACTGAAGCGGATGGGTGTCGATTACGTCGACATCTTCTATTCGCACCGATTCGACCCGGACACGCCGCTGGAGGAGACGATGGGCGCCCTGGCGTCCGCCGTCCGGCAGGGCAAGGCGCTGTACGCGGGCGTCTCGTCCTACTCCGCCGAGCAGACCCGCGAAGCCGCCCGCATCCTGCGGGAAATGGGCGTCCGGCCGCTGATACACCAGCCCTCCTACTCGATGATCAACCGGTGGACGGAGGAGGACGCCCTCCTCGACACCCTGGAGGCGGAGGGCATGGGCTGCATCTCCTTCGCTCCCCTCGCCCAGGGCCTGCTGACCGACAAGTACCTGGACGGCATTCCGGAGGGCTCGCGCGCGTCGCAGGGCAAGTCGCTCGATCCGGGCCTGCTCTCGGACGACGTACGGCGGCGGCTGCGCGGCCTGAACGGGATCGCCGCGCGCCGCGGGCAGTCCCTCGCCCAGCTGGCGCTGTCCTGGGTGCTGCGGGACGAGCGGATGACCTCGGCGCTGATCGGGGCGAGCAGCGTGGCGCAGCTGGAGGCCAATGTGGCGGCGGTGGGTGCCCCGAAGATCACGGACGAGGAATTGTCCGAGATCGAGGAGTTCGCGAAGTCGACCGACGGTGTGAATATCTGGGCCAAGCGCGGCTGATTCTGTTCGGTCCATGCCGCCTTCGCGGGGCGCTCCCCGCACCCCGTAGAGACGTTCGCCCGATCCGTGTACGAAACCCGCTCCGACATGATCATGGCGAGATCCGTACCCGGGCAAAAAAGCGGGCCGGTCCGTGGGGGGGATACGGACCGGCCCGAGGGGGGGTTTCCACCATAACCCCGCCGAGGGGGTGCTCAGTGCAACTTCGCGCGGAACGGCGCGCCCGGTTTTTGGATCAAGACGCCGCCGCGGCCCCCAGAAGCACCCCGAGAAGAGCCCCAACGATCATGAAGGGGCCGTACGGCATGGCCGGTTTGGGCCCATCATCACGGCGATCCGGGCTCCCGCGGCGCCTCAGCAGCAGCCCGCAGCCATAGACCGCGCCGAGCAGCAACCCCAGGAACGCGCCAGTGATCAGAATTGCCCAGCCATACCACCCAAGAGTGACCCCCAGCCCGATCGCCAACTTGACGTCACCGAGCCCCATTCCAGCTGGATTGGCCAAATATAGGACGAAATAGAACCCCCCAAGGGCCAGCCCCCCGAGCAGCCCCCCTTTCCACACCCCCACCCCTCCCCCACCCAGCGCGACAAGCCCCAGCACCATCACGACACCGGCCGCCAGCGGCAGCGTCAGCACATCGGGCAGCCGGTGCACCCGCCAGTCGACGACGGCGAGCAGCACGGCCACAGGAGCAGCCGCGAGCCACACGACCAGCTCGGGGCGTGCGCCCGCAGCGGCCGCGAGCAGCACACAGACCAATGCCGTGACCAGGGCGGTCACAGCCGCCCCAGGCCCATACGGCCCACACTCACGACAACGCCCCACCCCCACCCACCCGCGCGCGGGCCCGGTGATCACCCGCCCGCACGGACAGCGAGCGCGCCACTCCTCCCCCGGCTCAACAGCCAGCCGGTACGCCGGCCGCGGCACCAGCAGACCGACCACGCCCCCGTACCCAGCGGCGAGAACCATCAGCATCACAGCCACACGGCCGACCCTAGGCTGATAAAACGCTTCCCATGCCCCGCTGGCAGAACGGATCAGGAACGCTCCGCTTCGTACAGACCGAAGACGGAGAAACGACGCCCACGCACACGGGGGCACCCGGGAGCGGGACGGCTCGGAACGGAGCGCCCGCCATCCCCTTGGAGATCGCCGCCTCCTACCGCGCCCGCTCCCGAGGCCTCCTCGGCCGCGACGGCATCCACGGCGCCCTGCTGCTCACCCCGGCGAGCGCGGTACACACCTTCCGTATGCGCTTCGCCATCGACGTCGCGTACCTCACCCGCGACCTCACCGTCCTCGCCGTACGCACCATGCGGCCGGGACGGCTCGGCCTCCCCCGCCTCCGCGCCCGCCATGTCCTGGAGGCGGAAGCCGGCGCGATGGCCCGCTGGCACCTGCGCCCCGGCGCCCGCCTCACGATCGACACCCCCTGACCCTCCGGTCCGGCCCTCCGCCCACCCGACAGCTCGGCACCGCCCGGACGCCGCATCAGCTGGTGGCTCGTCTCCCTGCCGCGGACCGGCCTCTCCCAGGGCAGGAGCAAGCGGGCAGGCCCGCGCGATGCGCTTCCAGCTGATCGCGTGTGAGCGGTGCGAAAACGACCATAGGGCACATACCCACATATGTACTATCTTCCAGCACCAACCCACCTTCCTTCACCCCGCAATTACCCCTTCCAGTCGCCAGCCCCGACCACCGCCCCCGCAAACACCGCCCCGTCCCGTCAACACGGACATGACCGCGCCACTCCGGCCCGCGGGGCGCGCCCCTTGGTGGGCCGGTACGACTATGTGGTCGCCGGTGCACCCGCGCGACCATCTCACCGAGCCCGAAGAGACCGCACCAGCGCAGCAAGCACAAAGGAACTGACAGCGACGGCCACGAAAGGGGCCTCACTCTCACGCAAAAGCACTACGCCCCCTGGGCCTACGGCAAGCTCAAGGCAGTTGTTGCCTTCACTGCTGTAGGTCGACTTCAGAAATCGCGTCAGCGCTGCCGGGGTGACCATGACTTGCACCGAAGGCTGATCGCTCTCGCGTATGAGAACTGCTTCACCGGGCGATGCCGCCATTTCGACGCAGTTGCTCGCGTTGCCGCTGTATGAAAACTTCTGCCAGTTGCTCATGGACACGATTGCGTCCTCTCGCAGGCCGTTGACACTGCCCCATGCTCAGCGCCGAGTTGCACCGCGTCCAGCCATGGGACGGGCCAGAGCATCCTGTGTCCGAACCAACGTCGTACGGGAGTTCGCCCGGCGCTGGAGAGCAGCCGCCCAGAGTGCCGCTCCCATCGCCGCCGCGCCCACCCCTGCTCCCACCCAGGCCACCGATGTGAAGCCGAAGCCCGCGTCGATGGTCAGGCCGCCCAGCATCGGGGTGAGGGTGATGCCGACGTTGAAGGCGGAGGTGTTGAGCGCGGGGGCCAGTGTCGGCGCGTCGGGGGCGAGGGCGAAGACCCGGGACTGGACGACCGGGTTGGTGACGTAGCCGGTCAGACCCAGGGCGAAGATCAGCACGATCGTCACGGTCAGGTTCGCGGCCGTCAGGGCCAGCAGGGCGGAGGCGGCGGCCAGTCCGGCGATGCCGAGGAAGAGGGTGCGGAGCGGGTGGCGGTCGGCGGCGCGGCCGCCGAGGGTCATGCCGAGGAGGCCGCCGACCCCGTACAGCGCGAGTACGGCCGGGACCAGCCCCGCCGGCAGTCCGCTGACCTCGGTGAGCAGGGGTGCGAGGTAGCTGAAGGTGACGATGGCGGCGCCGAAGCTCAGTGTGGTGACGAGGTAGGAGAGCCAGAGGGCGGGCCGGGACATGGCCTTGACCTCGCGGCGTACGGAGGGGAGTTCGCCGTGGTCCGGGCGTCCGGCGGGCAGGGCGGTCAGCAGGGAGGCCAGGCTGATGACGGTCAGGGCGACCACGCCCCAGAACGCCGCGCGCCACCCGACGTGCTGGCTCAGCACCGTGCCGGCCGGTACGCCGACGATCGTGGCGAGGGTGAGTCCGGTGCCGACGACCGACAGTGCCTTGCCCCTGGCCCCGGGTGACACCAGGCTCACCGCCGTCGCGGCGGCCACCGCCCAGAACCCCGCGTACGCGAAGGCGCTGACGACGCGCGTCGCGAACAGCACCCCGTAGCCGGGTGCCAGCGCACCGACCACATGTCCGGCCACGAAGACGAGCTGGAAGGCGACCAGCGCGGTCCGGCGCGGCAGGCGCAGGGTGCCGATGGCGAGTACGGGCGCGCCCACCACCATGCCGATGGCGAACGCGGACACCAGCAGTCCGGCGTCGGGGATGGAGACGCCGAGGTCGGCGGCCACGTTGGGCAGCAGTCCCGCGAGCATGAACTCGGATGTTCCCTGGGCGAAGATCCCCAGGCCGAGGAGGTAAACGGCTATGGGCATGAGGTACGGGCTCCTGTGGATGGGTGAGGGGTTGGAGGGATTATGTATCGGACGGTCCAAAACGGAGGCAAAAAAAGGGCCGACCGGAGCCGGCCCGAGGGGAGCCGCGAGTGCCGGGCGCCGCGTCAGAACGCCGCCATGAACCCCGCCACGACCCCTTCGAGCGCCGCGCGATCGGCCCCGCAGCGCGCCGAGACGCGCAGGCCGCCGACGGCCGCGATGACCAGGTGGGCGAGAGCGCGCGGGTCCTTGTCCGCCGCGATGCCGCCGTCCCGCTGCCCGGACGCGATCGCGGCGCCGATCTTCTCCAGCCGCAGCCGGTAGTCCCGCGCCAGTTCGCCCGCGACCTCCTCGTCGCGAGCCGCCACCTCGACGGCGGTGTTCACCACCAGGCAGCCGCGCCGGGCCCCCTCGTCGCCGCACTCCTCGTCGACGACCCGCTGGAGGTGCGTGCGGATCTTCTCCCGTACCGGCAGGTCGCCCTCCAGGAGCGCGAACAACTCGCCGTTGCGGTCCGCCATGTAGCGGTCCAGCGCCCGTTCGAAGAGGTCGTGCTTGCTCTTGAACGTGTTGTAGATGCTGCTGCGGCCGAGGCCGGTCGCCTCGCACAGGTCCTGCGTGGACGTGGCTTCGTACCCGGCGGCCCGGAACGCCTCCGCCGCGGCGCCGACCGCCCGCTCCTCGTCGAACTTCCTGGGTCGGGCCATGGGGAGGACACTACAGGTATTGGATCGAGCGGTCCAATACCTTGCTGATCCGACCGCCGGCTCTCAGGGGAAATGGCCGGCGGCCTGCGCGGGTCCCAACGCTCCTCCGCTCGCCGCAAGCTGAAAGAATCGACGGCCGAGGATCAGCCAGATCGGCTCGCGCCTGACAGGGGAGTTGTTGATGCACCCGTTATCGAACGCGTCTGCCGAGGACTCGCATTTCGGCTCCATCCGCATCCAACTCGATCACGATGCCGGAGTACTTTCCGTGAGCGGCGACGGCGTGCCGCGCGTCGAGGTGCGCCGGGCCGCCGGAACACCTCTGGAGAGCCACGTGCCGATCGGCACGCGTGATCCGATGTGCCTGACCATGAGCATCGACGGGGCCCTCGTCCCTCTGTGCCCCACAAAGGGGTTCCTGACGCGCCGGTCCTATCGGGTGGACATCGCATCCGGGGATAAGGGGTACGGGCACCGGCTGCTGCCCGTGACGATCGGCACCAGCCGCCTGTTCAGGGACGGCACGCTCCTCGGTGCCTTCGCGTCGACCGGCGACGGAAGCGTGACGGCCGAGTGGGAGACAAACGCCGTACCGGAACCGTACGACGCATCCGTGGGGTACACACTCGCCGCCGCGTTCGGTACCGGAGCCGAACCGATGTGGAAGCTGACTTTCGACGCGATTCTCGGTGTGTGGATGTGAAGAACACTCACTACCGCTCACTTTCCCCGGGCGGCAGGAGGCGGGAGCAGGTCGAGCGGCCGACGAACGCTATGCCGTCGTAGTCCTCGGCCGGCACTAACGGTGCCACGTGGAAGCGGTAGGTGAACCGCGGCACATTGGCACCGAAGCTGCGCTGAGCCTGCGGGGACCGCAGCCACTGCGCGACTGCGGGTGATAAGCCTGCGGTAGCCAGGTTGACGTAGTAGTCGCCGGATACGGCATCGGCGAGCCGTGCTTCGACGGACCGGATGCCCGTACCGATCCGGTGCCGCACCGGCGAGCCACGGACGTCGTCGCCGCGTCGCGCAAGAAAGAAACCCTTGCCGAAGAGGAGGGCCAGCGCGTAATAGGCGTCGCCGTAACGTTCGCGGAGTCTGCTGCCGAGCGCCGGAACTCCCTCGCCGTACGTGCCCTTCGCGATGTGCCCGTTGTGCGCCCAGACCATCACGCGCGCCGCGGGATCGTCGTCCACGAGGCGCGCCACAGCTTCGGCCATGTAGCGGTCGCGCACGGCGAACACGCTGTCCTCTCCAGCGCCCGGGTCGGGGGAGCGGGTCACCAGGTCTGCGGTGCGGACGAGGATCTGTACATGTTCCAGGATGGCGCTGTGGGCCGCCGCCAGCTCTGAAGCTTCTTCAACGCCGTCCGCCGCCGCCTGCCGGACGAGTTCGTCTCCGTGGTTCGACAGGAAGACGGCAAGTGCTTCGGCGCGGCGAAGGAGGGACTGCTGCGGGTCCGGGCGAGAAGCTGGCCGGGCCTGCGCGAGCACGTCCAGGACACGTACGTCGCCCATCCGGTCGGGTGCGACCCGGTGCAGGAAGCCGGCGACAGCCTCGACCGAATCCGCAGAGCGTTGGGGGTCCATGCCCACGAAGCGCACCTGTCGGCCCTCGGACAGACCGCGGTTGTGGGCCCGCATCCACTCGATGAGGTCGAGCATCTCCTCCGTCCGCCACGTCCAGAACCCAAGGCGGGTGATGAGACGCGCAGGATCTCCGGTGCCGTGGCACACGTACGCGTCCAGAGCGCGGGCGGCCGACGCGCTGGCCTCCATGACCAGGACGGTGAAGCCCTTCTCCCGCACCAGGAACTCCACGATCCGGTGCTTCAGCCGGAAGAACTCGCGGGTGCCGTGCGTGGATTCACCCAGCCCGACGATCCGCACGTCTCGCAGCATGTCGCCCAGCGGTCCGAGGTCCGGACAAGCGCTGCCCGGTGTCAGCGTGCCGAGAGGCCTGGCGTGCTCGGCGAGCCAGCGCGCGATGTCGTCGGGCACTGCGTGCGTCTCCTATCTGCGTACGGATCGAGTTGCTTCTCGGCGTGCCCGTACACCCGCAGGGGGACAAGGGTCAATGCCAGGTCTCACCCCGGGCAGGCGGCGAGGATGTCCTGAAGATCTCGCACGGCGTCCGGGTGCCCATGCTCGGAATACACGCCGGCGACATTGACGACAACTTCGTCCACGCCCGCACGACCGTATTCGGCCAACTGTGCGGCTATGTCTTGGGGCGATCCGTGGACGAAGGTGCCGGAGTCGACCAGGGCGCGAGCTCCCAGGTTCGGCCGGCTGTGGTGCACTCGCAGGCCGGCGCGACGCAGCATGTCGGTGTAGTGCGGCCCGGCGAGGTGGGCGCGGGCGGCGGTGTACGCGAGCCGGTACGGGTTGCGGTGCGGGCGATCGACGGCGGCGTGCACCACGGTCACCATCCTCGGTACGGGCCGACCGGCATCGGCTGCGCCCTTCGCCATGGCGGGGAGCAGGGTGTCACGCACGTAACCAGGCGGCGTCATCCAACTGATCGACGCATCGGCCGCCCGCCCGGCTACACGGGCGAGCACAGGCCGGAGCACTCCGAGTCCCGTTTCTACTCCCGGGTGCGTCATGCCCGGGAGGCCGGCGGTTCCGGGATCGACCGTCGCCGGACCGCCGCCGGACTCGTCCCCGAGTAGGCGCCGGACTTCGGTGAGGTAATCGAGGCAGGCGTCGCGCGGGCTGCTGTACGGCTTGCCGTGCAACCCGGTGACGAAATCGGGCGTCGCTGGACCTAGTCCGAGGACCACTCGGTGCCCCGTGTGCAGCGCCAGGGAGCGGGCCTGGATCGCCGATTCCATGGGATGCCTCAACGGCATCAAGGCGATGCTGGTGCCAACGGGGATGCGGTACCCCATGCCGGCCAGGTAGGCGAACACCTGGAAGGTGTCCGCGCTCAAGGACTGGCCCTGCCACAGGCGAGCGGCCTGCCCGGTACGGACCAGTTCGGCGAAGGGAGTCACGGGCTCGGGGGCCGTGGGCATGACGGGAAACAAGAGGGAAACGCGCATATCTCGACCTCTAGTGGGACGCAGCTTCGGTCAGATAGCCCGAAGCCTGGAGATGGAAGAGACGGGCATAGACACCATCGGCGTGCACGAGCTTGTCGTGCACTCCCTGCTCGACCACCTTGCCGTTCTCCACGACCACGATCTGGTCCGCGATGCGGATCGTGGAAAAGCGGTGAGCGATGACCAGGGACGTTGCTCCGCGGGCGATGTCCCGGAGGCGGGTGAAGATCTCCGCTTCCGCCTCCGCGTCAATGGCGGCCGTCGGCTCGTCGAGGACGACGACGGGCGCCCGCCTCATGAAAGCCCTGCTGAGAGCGATCTTCTGCCACTGGCCGCCGGAAAGCTGGTGACCGGCCTCGAAGTGACGGCCGAGCATGGTGTCATATGTCCGTGGCAGCGCTTCGACGATTTTGGCGGCGCCGCCGGCCTCCGCGGCCTCTGCCACGCGTGCGGTGTCGTGGCGGGCGTCGACACAGCCGAAGCCGATGTTGTCACGTACCGGCAACTCGTACCGTATGAAGTCCTGGAAAATGACGCCCATATGACGTTGCAGGTCGTCGATGTCGTATTCCTCGATAGGTACGTCATCGATGAGTATGTGGCCGCTGGTCGGCGCATACAGCCGGGTGAGCAGTTTGACGAGCGTGGTCTTTCCCGCGCCGTTCTGCCCCACAAGGGCGACGCACCGGCCCGCTGGGATGGTGAAGCTGACGCCGTCCAGGACGACGCGGTCGGTGCCCGGGTAGACGAAACGCACATCGCGGAACTCGATGCCCTTGTTGATCTTGTCTGGGAAGGGCCGGGTCCCTCCCTTGAGCTGGCGTTCCGGCAATGCGAAGAAGTCGAAGAGGTTTCCGAGGAAGAGACTGTCCTTGTAGAGGGCCGCGATGCCGAGCAGGATGCCGTGCGCGGACACCTGCACAGAGCCGACCGCCTGGAGGTATCCGGCGAGTTGCCCGACCTGGCCCAGGTGCGTCGTGCTGTGCACCGCCCACAGCACGGCACCGGACGAAGCGGCGACACTGACGAGGCCAAGGGCGCCACCGAGCAGGGACTGACGGCGTGCGAGCCCTCGGTCGACGTCGAAGAAGGTGCGGACGAGGCGGGTGTACAGGTCGAGGAGATGCGGGCCGAGCTGGAAGAGTCGGATCTCTTTGTACGAATGGTCGGTGGTCGCCAGATGCTGGTAGTAGTACAGACGGCGCCGATCGGCCGCCCGGTCGTACTCGATCTCGTACGCCTTGTGACTGAAAAACATGTAGGAGATCACCGACGGTACGGGGGACATCAGGATCACCAGCGCGATCCACGGATTCCACGAGAACAGCACGGCGCTGACCGTCGCCAGCGTGACCAGTTCCCTGGCGACTTCGAGCAGTTGGGTGAACACCTGATAGACGCGTCCTCCGTTGCTCTCCTGGAAGGCGCGCTGCATGTTGTCGTAAACCTCGGCGTCTTCGTACTGCTGGAGGTCCAGCATGGTGCCCTTGCGCATCACCCACTCGCCTACGCGCGCGGTCAGCTCCAGCCGCAGCAACGAGTCAAGGTACTGCTGGCACGTCCCCAGCAAGTGGTTCGCGAAGCCGACCGCCATCAGAGCACCGCCCGCAAGCAGGGCGGACCGCCCGGCGCCCGCGTCACCGGCG
The DNA here is from genome assembly GCF_055577005.1 of Streptomyces sp. NPDC033221. NCBI lineage: Bacteria > Bacillati > Actinomycetota > Actinomycetes > Kitasatosporales > Streptomycetaceae > Streptomyces > Streptomyces sp. NPDC033221. The sequence continues at coordinate 281,369 of NZ_JBVIQN010000001.1, forward strand.
ACGGCGTCAGCCACGCCCTGCACGGCCGCGGCCACGAGCGCGATCTGGGCAGCCGGCACGAGGGCGACGAGCACGGACACGACCGCGAAACCGGACACCCGCAGCGGGCTGAGTCGCCAGAACAGCCCGGTGACGCGTAGCCAGATCATCGCTCCTCCTTGATGGTCGCGGCCATGCGGCCACGGATCGCGTGCAGCACCTGAGCCCACAGAGCGTGGGCGCGGGCCTCTCGATCCAGATCGATCGGCAGCAGCCGATTGACGTGCATGTGCGCCAGACTTGCGAGAATCTGGTCTTCCGATCCCACGAGGGTGCCACCACGGGCCGCCTCTCGCACAGCTTCGGCCGCCCGTGCCACGGCTGGCGCCTGGGCCGCGAAGGCACCGGCGAGCAGCTCCCGGTGAGCCTTGCCCTCCTCGTGCGGGGCACGCGGCCACGAGCTGAGGAGTTCACACAAGTAGGCGCGGTGGTCACGAAACAGCATCCGGGTCTCGCGCACATGGTCGTCGTCCTTACCTGCGTGGCCGGGGCGCTGAGCCGGCTCGACGCCCCATTGCGCGTACAAGGTGTCCAGAGCGGCCACTGCGAGGAACTCGGGCCTAACATCCAGCCGACGGGACAGCAGCAGCGCGGTGACCTCACTGTTCGCCTGGAACAGCTGCTCGACCGCGTCATAGCTCTCCGGACCGCCGTACCGGGCGACCTCCGGTGCATAGCCGGCGATCTCCATGTCCCGGGCCATACCCTGCCGGACCAGCTCCCGGCCCCAGGCCACAATGCGGATGAGGGTCTGCTCCGCGTCCGTGCCGCGCACACGGAGCCGCAGGTGCGGAAACGGGTCGGCGTAGCGGATGTAGAACCACCGGTCCAGCGCGCCCTGGTCGCGCAGTTCGGTGACGAAGTCCCGCAATGGTCCGGCGACTATCTCGTCCTGCCGCTCGGGGGCCGCATATATTTTGAGGAAGGACCACTCGCCGCCCGGCAGGTGACGTTCGATGGACACCTCCCGCCGACGGCGTGGCACGGGGCGCCGAGTGGACCGCATGGCGTCGCTGGTCACGACCGGCACGACGACTTCGGCCGCGTAGCGCTCACCGTCGGCGTCCTGGAGCCACATTCCGTCGAAGGACGGCAACATCTCGTGGAGGACGAGCGTGCGTCGCTTGTGCAGTTCCTGCCGCAGTTCGTCGCGGCAGACGGGCAGGTCAAGGTCGAGCAGCAGCCGCTGGTCGGATTCGACGAGGTAGACATGGCGGGGCACGCCCCACCGTTCGCGCCAGCCGTCGAGATCGTCGGCAGTGCCTGCCACAAGCCGCCACTGCGCCGGTCGTAGCACCACCTTTCCGCGGACCACCCGGGGCAGGTACGGAGCCGCCTCCGCCGGGCCCCAGTGAAATCCGGTCGGGTGGACGCAGCCGTCCTGCGACACCTCGATGAGGAAACGCGCCACATTCGGCGCGAGATCGGGGCTGAGCATGTGGTGTTGGGCAACGACGATCTCCTGGTCGAGACTTCGCGACCACAAGTAGAAGCGTTCGTTGGAGACGCCGACAAGAACGTCCTCCAGTGGGATGACCCGATCCGGCCCCACCGATGGCGTCGTGTTGACGGGTATCTCGTACGGCCGAATGGCCGGCCGCAGTGTGACGTTTGCCGCCCGGCCGTAAGGCGGCAAGAAAGCCAGCTCGGCGTATGCGACGTCCGGGAAGAGTGACTCCTCGCCCCGGGCGTAGTCACGCAGCCGGTCCACGGCGGACTCGCCGAGCAAGTCGCTGAAACGCCCGAAGGTGCGCCCACCGAAGGTGAGGCTGTCGGAACGCATGACGGCGCGCCATTCCCCCCGATCGACGGCCTGCCGGTCGGCGGCGTGAATCTGCAGGTAAGCCTCCATGACGGGCGGAGGATCCAGCGCGCGTCCGGCCGGAGCGAGCCGGCCCAGCCAAGCATCGGTCAGCTCGACCTCGGTGGCTCGGTCCCACCACGCTTGCTGGGCGAACTCGACGAGCAGTCCCTCCAGGTGTCCGGTGTCGTCGGGGGGTGTGGCCTGCAACCCGAAACTGCGGGGCGGGTTGGTGTACGTGGGCGGGGCGTCCAACCCGGTGTCGGGACTGAGCAGGCTGAGCACTGGTACGCGCGTCCCAGCGCCGTAACGCTCGCTGAACTCCTCGCGATACCGGGTGAGGTGGTTGCGCGATCCGTGGGCCGAGCTGAGCCGCATGAGGACGCTCACCGCTTCGGCGGTGGCATGGGCGATCGCATCGCTCAGCACCGGGTCGCGCAGGTCGACGGCGGTGTCGGCCTGGTATGTCCGGCCTTTGTAGTCCTTGACCAGCTCACGCTGGGCGGCCTCCAGGCGGCACAGCGATTCGGGGCTGTGCGAGCGGTCAGCGAGGTCGGCCACCGCCCGCAGGCGTTCGGCGGTGCCGGCGGCGGCCGGGATGCCGGTGAGTTTTTTCAAGAGGTGGAGTTCGGGCCGCTCCGCGGTTTGCGGGGGCCGCAGGTCACCAGTGAGGAAGCCGAGGTCCCACATCTGCCGCACGAGGCCCTCAACGCGCTCGGGTGCCACGTCGGGGAAGGCAGCTGAGAGTTCGGCGGTGAGCCGCTCGTACGGGACCGGCATGGCCGCAGTACGCATGACCAGGTCCACGGCGGGCGTGGCTCGGATCCGCACGGTGCGTTCGTCGTGCCGACCGTACTTGTCGGCTTGCGGTAGCACGTAGCGGTCGCCGGCGAGGTGAGCCATCGGGTTAAGAACGAGGTGGAGTTGACGCAGTACGGCGGGGTCCTTCTCCAGGTGCTCGATGAGGGCGAGCAGCCAGCCCATATCGGCACGCACCCTGACCCGGTGCCCCTCGGGCCGGCCGAGGCGGGCCAGGGTCTCGGTGCCGAACTCCCCCATCGCCACACCCGAGAACGCCCCGAACGGCGTTGGCCTTGTCGCCATACGCGTCACGTAGCGGAGCAGCCGTGAGTACAACCGCCGGGTGCGCTTGTCGCTCAGACGGTTTAGACGGTCCAGGCCGTCGGCCAGGTCTTCACTCGCGATGAGCAAAGCGCGTGCGACATCGGGGCGCCGGGCGAGTTCGAGCAGTGCCTGCGGGGTCCGGGCAGGATCCGCGGTGACGTCGAGGTAGGTACGGGCCGGCAGGACCGGAGTGCGTAGGAGGAAGAACCCGGCGGGCTCGTACAGAGGCATGGGCATCACCGGGCGAGGAAGGCGCGGAACCATTGGGGACGCTCGTCGCCGATGGCCGCGAGCAGGGTGAGGGCGATGCCGGCGGCGCCAGTGAGGAGCCCCGGGTCGTCGACATGCTTGCCGGGTACCTCCACATCGGCGAAACCGAGCGGACGCCCCGGGTCATGGTGGTCGAGCAACTGCCCGACCAATTCCGGGAGCCGGTGGCGGGCGTAGTCGCTCCAGGGGGCGAAGTCCAGGGCAAGCAGAACCAGGCCCGCGAGACCGTGACACAGCGTGGGCGACAGTGGCCGGATATGCACGGCACGGGCCAGTACGCCGTCGAAGGCTCTGACTGCGGTGGTGTGCAGTTCCTCGTCAGCGGTGGCCGACGCGACGGTCAGGAGAGCACCTGCCACACCTGCGGTGCCGTAGCACCAGGCGATCCGGTCATGTCCGCACCCGGCCCGCTCCTCCCGGCCGTGCGCGTCGACGGGAGTACCGTCACCCCAGACCGGACCGTGTGCGTCGAAGCCGGCTTGGTCGCGGATCCAGTGTACGAGAGTTGCGATGGCCTCCGAATGGCCTGGGCGGCGGTGTCCCGCCTCCCAGGCGGAGGCGAGCGCGGCCGCTACGCCCGGCATCCCGTGCGACAGCCCCAAGTTGAGGTAACCGTGCGGGTACTTGGCGTGGTAGTCGCCAACTGGCGGGTAGTACTCTGGAGTAATGAGCCAGCGGTGCGGCGTGTTACTGGTCTCGGCCGGCTGGGCGAGCCAGATCAGGTAGTCGACGAGCGCCGCGGCAGCCTCGGTGACCCGCTCACCGGGCTCGGGGATGGAACTGAGGTGCACAAGGGTCCCCGCCGCCCCGGTGACAAGGTCGTAGTCCAGGTCACTGACAGCCCGCTCGGCCGACCGCGGCGGAGCGGCGAGGACCTGGTCGGCGAGCTGCTCGTGCAGCCGGTCCAGGCTGGGGCGGAAGCGGGGTTCGTCGCGGCTGACGTCCGTGAGCGCGAGGGCGAGTCCGCTGGTGCCGGCGAACAGCCCGTGACCTTCCAGGGGTTCCACCTGTGTCGACAGGACCGCCTCGCGTATGTGGCCTGCAGCCGCCTCGAAGCCGCCCACCCCGGCCCGTGCGGCGTACAGGTGGAGCAGTGCCAGACCGGCCTGGCCCTGGGCGAGACTGGGCGGGTACCAGCCGCCCGCAATCTCGCTCTGTTCGGCGGCGCGCAGCGCGAGATCGTTCACCTGCGAGGTGGTCACGGTCCGTTCGACGATGTTCCGGACGGCCGTGAGCACCCGATCCGCAAGTCCGGCCTCTGCCGCGCGGACCCAGGTGCCGGTACCGTGATAGGCGTGTTGCATGGTCAGTCCTGTCTGTTCGGCGTGCTTCTCGCGCTCTACGACAACGGGGTGCTGCCGTGTCTGCAGCACGGCAGCACCCCGTCAGATATTCAGCGTGTGATTACTTGCCGGCCACGCAGAAGATCGTGCACATTCCGGTGCAGGCGCAGGTCTTGGTGACCTGGCAGGCGACCTTGGTGCAGACCGTACGGGTGGCGATCGCCGAAATGGACGGCACGGGCGCCTGATCGCCGCCGGGGCCGGCGGTGTGGGTGGAGATCTTGGCGTCCAGGTCAAAAGCGTCCGACATGTCAGTTCCCTTCAGATGCATTCCTCGGCAAAGTTTCGCCGAAGGCGCCGGACCTTTCCCGGCGCGAAACAAATTCTGCCGAGCCGCATTAGGCGTTGCTATTGGCCGTGACGCCAGTCTTCTCTGCGTGAGGGACGGGATGCCTGATGCGTTCCAAGGTGCGCACTGGCAGGCGTCTCCGCACCGAAGACGTAGGACGCCAGACAGACGGCCAGCCGGGAATCGAGTTCCAGCTTGTTCATGACGGCGGCAACGTGAGCACGTACGGTTCTCTCGGTGACGTGCAGTCGCTGAGCCATCAATTCGTTGGACAGGCCCTCGGCCAGCAGCAGAAAGGTCTCTCGTTCGCGTGGGGTGAGCCGGCCGACCCTGCCCAGAGACGGTTTCCAATGCGGTTCGCTTGCCGCGCGCGCGGCCCCGGGTAGAGGCATTTCGGTGTCGCTCACGGTGCTGCAACGCTCCTGTCCGCGCCGGGATGCGCAGGGTGACTGGTGGGCAGCCGACGGCAGAACGGGTCCTCGACGAACAGAGTTACCCGGCGCCTGCCGCATGGCGCGAGAAGCCGGTAAGAGGGTGGCCTCACAGTCCGGGAACGTGCGAACCACCCCACGCCGTGGCCTGTCACCGGGCTACCTCCCCAGGGGCAGGTGGCCCCGGGGCTCGTACGGACCAAGGTTCGACAACCAGGTGTCCTTGCGGAAGGCCCCGGACATGAACGGCACCGGAGCCTCGTGGAACTTTCTGGCCATACGTTCTCCCCGTTCTCTCACCGGTCTTCCCGGGAGGGCGACAGTGTTGCGAACCGCCGCAGAAAATCGTTACCAATGCTCGTTATTCGATCAAGGCTTTACCGGGCCCATCACGGTGCGTCGCCGCGGTAAGCGGGTCGATCCGCGGCACCCGGAAGGGGGCCCCACCAGCGAGTAGGAGTGCTCGGACCGGCATCTCTCGGGGGCCCGATCAGCCTGGTCCTTCTAGGCTCTTGCTCACTCTCCGCAGGAGCTTCAGTGGCACCATGCCGATCGGCGCTCGTCTTGCCGCTGTACCGCTCTGCGAACTCGTGCGGCGCTCAGCGTGTCTCACGCAGGGAGCCGGGCTTGCCTCACAGTGAGCGGCCCACGGTGGGGCCGCCCGTGTCGCGCCCTGACACGCGGCATCCGTTCGATGGACGAGATGACGGCGGCCCGCGAAATCCCGGAGGCGTCCGCGAGGTTGACCACTCGTTGAAGCTGCGCGGAGATGTCGTCGATACTCATGGGGCAGGGGGGACAGAGCACCATGGCACCGCGTCCGCGCCCGAAGTCGATGATTCCCTCGCTACGCAACATTCGCAGGGCGCGGAGTATCGTATTCCTATTCGCTCCGTACTCCTTGCTCAGTTGGCTCGCCGCAGGAAGCAATTCCCCCTGCGCGTAACGACCGGATGCGATGTCCATTCTGAGCCTCATCCTGATCTGAACATAGAGCGGTAACGTTGCCCCACTCCCCTGAAGACGGGCGCCGGCCGGTCCTGACGCAGCTATCATTCCGGTGATCCCCATTCCGGTTCAGGTTGTTTTCTGGCTCGTACGCCGAGCCGACACAGGCGGCTGAGACATCAGGCGAGGAATCCCGACGTGGTCGGAATGCGAGGCACAGTCAAGCAATCGAGCGATTTCCTGACACAGCGTCGGCCCACATCGATCCCTCGGGAATATTCACTTCTCATCTCGGTCGAAACGATGGCGAGCCGTACGGTAGCCCTCATCCCTGACCGTCTTCAACCAGTTCGACAGAGTTGGCCAAACGCCGTTTCACGTGCGGGGAAGCGGAAGCCCGAGCCGAGGCTGGGGAGAGAAGCCCTGCCAAAGGACGCGGACCGCAGGCACTCCACAAAGTTGAACCGGCTTTTCGCGAGCGCCGGGACGAACCTCGCCCACGAGTACAGCAACGAAGACGTGGCTTCGGCGGTCCGATGCACCGGCGTGCCGGCCTCTCGGAGCTACAACTGGCAATTGCTCAGGTACAAGAAGGACGACCCGAGGCTACGGCATCTTCGGGCACTGACCGGCCTCCTCCGGAGGCCGACGACCTACTTCGGCAACGACACAGCCAGCGTCGGCCTCGCGGCGCCGCTCCCGACCCGGCCGCCGAACAGACCAGACCACACGAGGCGTCCCACGGAAGCGACGCGAACATCATGGCCTGGCGTGCGGGCCCGTTGTCGCAGGTGTACCGCAAGCAGGTGGCGGACCTGCTGAACGTGGTGTAACGGCTGGAACAAGCGGAATGCACGAACACTCAGGAACTGACCGGAATTCACCCCAGACCTCGGCCGTCGGCCTCCGTTGGACGAGGCGCCCGAGGTGGAAGTCATTAGAAGAGACGTTTGTTGTACGAGCGACAACTGAGCAACGAGCGCCACTGCGTTCTCAGGGCGCTCGCCCTCAGTTCCGCATCTGGGGGCCAGGATCCATCGTTCTGCTCGGCGACCGCAGGAGATGTCGCATCCGCTCGGCCCTCTCTTCCGTTCCGCTTCCGGGCCCCCTCGGTCGGTGCTTCGCCACGGCCTCAGCGGACTGCATGTGTTTCCAGGAGGAAACCAGCCAGGCGTACCCGGACCACATCCTCCTTCACGAGGTGGATCGCATCCTCGCGGGTCCCTCCTACGACGCCGCGATCGAGGGCGCATGCCACGACGTGCTGCCGGACCTCTCCACCGACGTCTTCGGCCGGTGCCTCGGCGCACCTCTCACATCGCCTCGGGCTCCCGCGCCGTACCGGTGAGGACCGCGGAGTTCCCGGACGGCTGAACGGGGCTCAGCGCAGGGCGGTTTTCGTTAGGACAGCGGCATCGCCAATGCCGGCCCGCAACCGGAGAAGTGCCCCAGGCCTGGCTCGGCAGCTCGGCACCGCGCAACTCCGCGTCACCGTGGTCACGGCTCCCCCTGCAGGGTTGGTTGCCGGTGACGCCCCATGCGCACGGCACCGGGTGGCGTCAAGGCCACGGTGTCAGCTGGTATGAGCGCGATTGAGCACTGCACCCGTTAGAACGCGACGGGGACCGCAACGTCGACGACGTGGTTCACGACAGCGTCGGCCCTGAAGTTCCTCACGCCTCCGGGTTACCCCCGGCAATGTCGTCGACCTGGCCATACGCGAGATCGCGGAGGCGCTGGGAGCATCTGACGCCACAGGATCAACAGGCCCCTATGACCCCGTACGCGGAAAGCTCACCTCGACGCGCCGGTTCTTCTTGCGGCCGTCCTCGGTGGCGTTGTCGGCGATCGGGTACTGCTCGCCGTAGCCCCGGATCTGGAACGTGACCGTCGAGCCGAGGCCTTTGGCCAGCTCGCGCTGGACGGCGTTGGCGCGGTCCTTGGACAGCACCAGGCCGTGTGCGGCCGTGCCCAGGTTGTCGGTGAAGCCGAAGACGCGCAGGTTGGCGGCGTGCTGTTTTTTGATCTCGGCGGCGATGGTGGTGATGCGGGAGAGCGCGTCGGGGGACAGTTCGGCGCTGTCCTTGCCGAAGAGGACCTCGGCCTGGAGGGCGAAGGTCACGTTGGCGTTGGTGTCCTGCCGCCGCTCGGCGCCGTCGTCGGTCTCGACGATGGACTTGATGTTGAGCACCTTGGCGGGGGCGAGGGTCGCGCCCTGGACCATGCGGAGGTCGGGGTCCTTCGGGTCGATCTTCACCGGCGCGGTGGTGTCCTCGGCCACGCCCGGCGGGTCGTCGGCGTGCGCGGCCGGCGGGGCCGGGGTGAGGGTGAGCAGGAGGGCGGCGGCCGCGGTGACGGCGGCCCGTGCCGTGCGGGTCCTGGTCCCGGGCGTGGTGGCCATGGGTCAGTCCGAGATCGAGACGGTGGCGGGCGGCATGGTCGGCAGCTGGAAGTCGACCTCGGTCACCTTCACCGGCGGGGCCGGGAACTGCGCGAAGACGGGCCGGCTCTCGCCGGGTTTCAGGCCGCTCAGCCCGGTGGTGCACAGGCATTCGCCCTCGGTGTCCCGCAGGACCAGGTAGCGCTTCTTGCCGGCCTTGTCGACCAGGGTGGCGCCGGAGACGGAGGAGCGGGAACGCATGCCGGTCTCGTTGGAGCGCCAGTTGATGGCGTTGAAGATCTTGGTGCCGTTGTTGGTGACCGTACCGCTGACCGTGACGAAGCCGCCGGTGTCCCGTACGGCGGAGTGCAGCGTGACGAGCACCCCGTCGGGCCCCTTCACCTCGCCGATGGCCTGTTTGGAGTCGGCGGCCGGGGTGCCGCGCCCGGAGTCCTTGGGGACGGCGGCCCGCGTCGGCGGCTTGCCGTCCGCGCCGCTGCCGCCGCCGTCGTCACCGCCGCAGCCGCTCGCGACGAGAGCGAGGCCGGCGGCGATCGCCACGGCGGCCACTCTCCTGGTGGCCTTCGAAGGGCGCCCAGTATCCATGGATGCGATTCCCTCTGCTCGTCGTCGGCTGGTCATTCGGCAAGGCGTACGGAGAACAGGTCGGCGGCTTCGGGCAGGTCACGGGGGTCGGCGGGGTCGACGGACCACTCCTTGCCGTCCTCACAGTCGAGGTTCACGGCAGGGGGACCGGCGGGCGGGTCGTCCGCGGGTGGTTCACCGGCGGGCGAGTCACCGCCGTCACCCTGGCCCCTGTCGGAGCCGTCTCCCTGTCCCGGAGCCGGTGTCGGCTCCGGTCCCGCGACGCAGCGCGGCTCGACCACTGCCCTGGCGCGCGCCGAAGCGTGCGTGTTCTCGGTTCCGGGGATCACCGAATGGCCCACGGTCTTACGGGTGTCGGCCTGGACCGCGAATGACGTCGGGTACGAGTCCGGGGTGCACGTCGCGTCGGCGTCGTTGCGGCCCGCGAACCTTTGGGCATTCGCGCACGCCGCGTCGCCGGGCACGCCGCGGCCGCCGAGGAGGTCCTCCCAGGGCGCGCCCGTACGGATCGCGTCGAGGAGCTTGGCGGCCAGCTCGTCCCGGTACTTCTGCCCGGCCGCCAGCGCGGCCGCGTCCGCCGCGGTCTGCGCGGAGTTGCGGGTCGCGGCGGCCTGCCCGACCGCGAAGAACGCGAAGGCGAGGAAGAGCAGGCCGGCCACGGCCACGATGTACACGGGGAACGCCTGCCCGGCGTCCCGCTGCCGGCGGCGGGACGCCGCCCGGGTCAGATGCCCACGACCTCGGTGATCTTGTTGGAGATGGCCGTCGCGATCTGACTGCCGAAGTCCGTGGTCGACAGGACGAGCACGATCGCCACGACCACGGCGATGATGCCCAGGTACTCGATCGAGGTCTGCCCCCGGTCGTTTCCCGATAACCGCTTCGCCATCGTGTTCCCCTCCATGGGCGGCCGGGCCGCTCCGGTCCGGATGGTCTGCCCCCGTGGCGTCGCGCCGCGCGCACGCGTCGCACGGCGGGACGCCGTACGGACGGACGTCGTACGGACGCACACCGAACACGCGTACACCGGACGTGAGCACGCTGCGCACACGCTCGCTCGCGACACGAGAAAAGTACGCCGGAACACCGGTCCCGGAACAGGGCGTCCGCCCGCATTCCTTTCCCGCGGGAGCGGGTTGAAGCCTCGGCGGGGAACCCGGTCCCGTACGGCCGCCCGGCTTGCCCGGTAACTCCGGCATCTTCGGTACGTCCGGATCGCCCGGTACGCCCGTACCAGCCGACGGCATTCTCCCCACCCCCGCCCGTCCTCGCCGACAGCGCCGTCTCCACCCGTCCCGGTGTGCCCGGCGGTGCGGCCGGGTCCCGGGAACACACGGATGCCGACTGTGCCACATACCGTTGCGTACGCGAAGGGCGTTTGCCCAACAGGAGCCGATTCGAGACGCGGAAGGGGGCACGGACCTACGGGAGTTGACGGGCGCCCCACCCGGTGCCCCGCCCCGCCCCGCCCGCGTACGTCAGTCACCCATCAGTGAGCCGAAGTTGGTACCGGACCCGAGGAAGAAGCCCGCGACGAGCAGGATCATCGTGGCGGGGACCATGAACGTGGTGACCACCATGGTCGCCTTGGGCACCGCGCGGGCGGCGCGCCGCCGGGCGTTCTGCGCGTCGGTGCGGCGCATGTCGTCGGCGATCTGGATGAGGGTGTCGACGATCGGGGAGCCCAGTTCCTCGCCCTGCTGGAGCGCGGTGACGAACTGGGCGACCTGTTCGGAGTCGTTGCGTCTGCGCAGTTCCTCGAACGCCTCGCGGCGGCTGACGCCCATGTCCAGCTGCCGCAGGGTGATCCGCAGCTCGTCGGCCCAGGGCCCTTCGTACTTGTCGGCCACCCGGTCCAGGGCCTGGCGGAAGCCGAGCCCCGCGCTGACCACGACGGCCAGGACGTCGAGGAAGTCGGGCAGGGTGCGTTCGATGGTGTCCTTGCGTTGGCGAATCGCGGCCCAGATGCCGACCTCGTTCCAGAGGAGGCCGAAGGCGACCAGGAGGAGGGCGAGCAGCAGCTGGGAGCGCAGCAGCATGACGAACGCGCCGCCGAAGCCGAGGAAGCAGTAGACCGCGCGGCGGGCGGCGTAGCGGTCCACGGTCAGGCCGCCGGGGTTGCCCGCCAGATCGATGCGCCTGCGCACCTTGGCCACCCGCTTCTCCCCCATCAGGCGTAGTACGAGGGGCGCGTAGCGCATACCCGCCCGGTCCACCGCCGAGCCGACGACGGTGGTGCGGGACGAGCCGACCTCCAGGGCGACGGCGATGTCCGGAGGCAGCCTGGCCTCGCGGCGGTACAGGGCGACGCCGTAGCAGATGCCCGCGACGGAGAGGGCGAGCGCGAGGGCGAGGAGCAGTCCGGTCGTTCCGATTCCCATGGGTGGGTGCCTTCGAGGTGGGGGCCGGGTGGGGCGGGGCGGGCCGTCGGGGGCCGTGCCGTCAGACGTCGATCTTGGAGATGCGGCGGATCACGAAGAACCCGACGGCGTACAGGACGAAGGCCACGACCACCGCGGCCTGCCCCAGGAACGTGGCCGTCATCCGGTCGATGGCCCCGGGCGCGATGCGGTTCATCAGCAGCAGGGTGCCCAGGCCGAGGAACGGCACGACGTACGCCGTCACGACGACCTGGGAGAGCTGGGTGCGCACCTCGCGCCGGGTTTCCTTGCGTTCCTCCAGGGTCTTGGTGAGGTTGCGCAGCGAACCGACGACCGTGCCGCCCGCGCGGTTGGACAGCACCAGGGTGGTGACCAGGACGACGAGTTCGCGGGAGGGCAGCCGGGCGGCGAGTTCGTCGAGGGCCTCGTCGAGGGAGTGGCCGACGGCCAGTTTGTCGGACACCTTGGCCAGTTCCTCGCCGGCCGGTGCCTCCAGCTCCTCGGCCGCCATGCCCAGGGCGGTGCGCAGGGCCAGCCCTGCCTGGGTGGCGTTGGCGAGGATGCGGGACAGCTCGGGCAGCTGGTTGATGAACTTCTCGATACGTTTCTGCCGCTGCCAGTTGAGGAAGGCGTACGCGGACCAGACGGCCGCCAGGGCCGCGAGGGGCCCGAAGAAGGGGGCCAGGACCGCCTGCGCGGCGATCCAGACCCCGGCGACGACGGCGAGCAGGTACACGAAGAACTCGCCGGGGGTGACGTCCAGGCCGGTGGCGGCCAGCCGCAGTTCCAGGGCGCGCCCGAGGCGGGTGGCGCGCAGCCGGCGGTCCACCGCGGCGAAGCGGCGGCCGTGGCCCGGCCGGGGCAGGCCGTGGCCGTCGGAGAGCCGGTCGACGAGGGCCTGGTGCCGCTCGCGTCCGGAGGCGTACAGCCGCAGGCCCACGACGGCCAGCGTGGCGCAGAGCAGGGCGGTGCCGAGGGTGAGCAGGGCGATGCTGTCCAGGGACATGGGCGCGGGTCCGTCCTCCAGTGGTGGGCCGCTACGAGGCGTCTCGGGTGGCGAGCCGGTCGGCGGAGGCGGCGACGCCGAAGGCCGGGGGTACGGGTTCGTCGGCGAGGTAGAGCCGTTCGGCGACGCGGCGCGGCAGCGGGAAGTAGCCGAAGCGGCCGCGTACGGTGCGGTCGGCGCCGCTCGGCTCGGCCTCGAAGCGGCAGACGGTGGCGAGGCGGTGATCGGCGTGGCCGTGCGAGTCGAGGATGGCGATCTCGCCGATGCGGCGGGAGCCGTCGGCGTGCCGGGTGATCTGCACGATGCAGTCGACGGCGCTGTTGATCTGGTCCCGCAGCGCCTCGAAGGGGACCTTGACGTCGGACATGGACGCCAGGGTCTGGAGGCGCATCAGGGCGTCCTCGGCGCTGTTGGCGTGCACGGTGGCGAGTGAGCCGTCGTGGCCGGTGGACATCGCCTGGAGCATGTCGAGGGTCTCTCCGCCGCGGACCTCGCCGACGATGATGCGGTCGGGGCGCATGCGCAGGGAGTTGCGGACGAGGTCGCGGATGGTGATGCGGCCCTTACCCTCCACGTTGGGCGGTCGGGACTCCAGGCGGATCACATGGGTCTGCTGGAGCTGGAGTTCGGCGGCGTCCTCGACGGTGATGATCCGCTCGCCCTCGGGGATGAGTCCGGAAAGGGCGTTGAGCAGGGTGGTCTTGCCCGCGCCGGTGGGGCCGGAGACGACGACGTTGAACTTGGCCCGGACCAGTCCGGCGAGCAGCATCACCATCTGGTCGTCGAGCGTGCCCATGCCGATCAGTTCGGGCAGTGTGTACGCGCGGGGGAAGCGGCGGATGGTGAGGGTGGCGCCGTTCAGCGCGAGCGGCGGGATGATGACGTTGACGCGCTCCCCGGAGGGCAGCCGCGCGTCGACCATCGGGTTGGACTCGTCCACCCGGCGGTTGACGGTGGAGACGATGCGTTCGATCGTCTGCATGAGCTGTTCGTGGGAGGCGAAGCGGACGGGGACCAGCTCCACCCGGCCGTGCCGTTCGACGTAGACCTGGTCGGGGCCGTTGACCATGATCTCGGTGACCGAGGCGTCTTCGAGGAGCGGTTCCAAGACGCCGAGGCCGAGCGCCTCGTCCACCACGCGGCGGATGAGCTGGGCGCGTTCGGCGGTGGACAGGACCGGGCCCTCGCGGCTGATGATGTGGCCGAGGACGCGCTCCAGGCGGGTGCGGCGTTCGGCCGCGGCGAGCGCCGACATCTCGGCGAGGTCGATCTCCGCCAGCAGCTTGGCGCGGTACACCGCGACGAGGTGGCCGTCCTCGCGGCCCGCCGGGGGAGCCTCCGGCGCGGCGATGCGGGCTTTGAGGCTCATGGGGTGGTGGTTCCTCCGGGTTCGGCGGGCAGCGCCATGGTGGCGCTGCGGGTGGCGTGCCAGGGTCCGGCACCGGGGATGACGGAGGGGATCTCCACGGTCGCGGTCGCCCGGACCTCGCCGCCGCCCTCGGACGCCTGGACGTCGGCGTCCGCGCCGACCCAGCCGCTCATGGCCGCCTTGCCCGCCGCCGCCGGGCTCGTCTTGCGGTCGGCCGCGTCGAGGGTGGCCGTACGGGCGGCGGCGCGTGCTCCCGTACCGGCCTGCTGGACGGCGTACGCGGCCAGGCCGAGCTGGATCACGGCGAGGGCGATGACCAGCAGGATCGGCAGGAAGCCGAGGAATTCGATGGAGATCTGGCCGCGGTCGTCCCGCAGGCGGCGCGCCCTTCGCCCTCCCCGGACACGCACCGTCGTCGTCATGCCCCCTCCTCCTCCGCCGCGCCCGCCGTGCCCACGACGCGCCACGGGAAGTTCACCGCGCCGGGGAAGAGCACCGGCACCTGGAGGCCCACCCGGGCCTTCCACAGGCCGCCCTCGGGAGCGCACGAGATCTCGGCATCGCCCGTCCACGCGCCGGGCAGGTCCTTCCTGGCGGCCGCCGCGCACGCGGCCGGGCCGCCCGTCTCGGTTGCGGTGCCCGCCCGTGCGCCCTTGTCGGCCGAGTTGGCGGCGAGCGCGTACGTGTAGCCGACGAGCACGAACTGCCAGAGCAGGACGAGGACGGCCAGGATCAGCGGGGCCAGCCCGAGGAGTTCGACGGAGATCTGGCCGCGGTCGTCGCCCAGCCGTGGGCGGCGCATCCCTCAGCCCTCCTCGTGGGGACCGGCCGGGCCGAAGGCTCCCGGAGCGCCCGGCTCCCCCGCCGCGGGCCCGGCCGTCAGAGCCTTGCGGCGCCGCCCGGTCAGCGGCGTACGGGCGCGGTGGCTGCCCCGTCCCTGCCGTGCCGCGGCCGGCGCGTCGACCAGGCCCAGCTCCCCCGCCAGCGCCCACAGCGCCTGCCGGACGGTGGACCGGGCGTCCAGATCCTGCATCCGGCCGGCGTCGACGTACGGCTGGAGCTCCTTGAAGCCGGCCGGTACAGGGGTCCGGGCCACCTGGGTGCCGGTGGCCTTGCCGACCAGTGGCGGCTGGATCTCGGTGTTACGGGTGAGGCGGTTGACGACGGTCGTGGTGTCCTCGGCCTTGCGGATCTGGAGCCGGTCCCAGAGCCGCACGAGGCGCTTGGCGGCCCGTACGCACACCACGTCCGGCGTCGTCACGAGGAGGGCGGTGTCGGAGAGTTCAACGGCCGCGGCGTTGGCGGACTGCATCTGCGAGCCGCAGTCCACCACCACCAGCTCGTAGCGCGAGCGCAGCGCCGCCAGGACCGTACGGGCGGCCCGGTCGTCCACCTCCTCGCCGCGCTCGCCCTCCTCCGGCGCCAGCAGCAGGCCCAGGCCGGTGTGGTGGGCGTGCACGGCGTCCTGGAGGACGCGTACGGAGATGTCCTGGATGCCCGCGAGGTCGACGATCGAACGGCGGAACTGCACGTCCAGGTAAGAAGCCACATCGCCGGACTGGAGGTCCATGTCGACCAGCGCGACGCTGCGCCCGGCGGCGCGCGCGGCGAGCGCGAGCTGCACGGCGGTGACTGTCGTGCCGACGCCGCCCTTGGCACCGGTGACGGTGACGAGCGTGCCGGCCGGTCCGGACGCGGCCTCGTGCCCGCCGCCCAGGTGAACCCGTACGCCTGCGGCCCACTGGGCCGCGGCCTGCACCCGGGCCGCCAGTTCGTCGTAGCCGAGCGGCAGCCCGACGATGCCGCGCGCGCCCGCGTCCATGGCGGCGGCGAACAGGGCCGGGCCCGCGTCGGTGGTGATCAGTACGACGCCGACGGCGGGGAAACGCAGCGCGATGTCGCGGATCAGCTCCAGCGCGGGCACCGGGCCGATGCGCTCGTGGACGAGGACGACCTCGGGCAGTTCGTCCACGGCCGCGAGCGGTGGCCCCGGCAGTTCCGGGGAGCCGGCGGCGGCCCGGGACGCAGCCCGGTCCAGCGCGTCGAGCAGGGCGGTGGAGTCGGCGACCGGTGGCGCGGGCTCGGCGCCCGGCAACTGGCTGAGCAGCGATGACACGGCGCGGGCCGCGTCAGGCTCGCCGACCGCCGGGAGGATGCGGATGGTCACCAGTGCCTCCGGGTCACTTGTCGCCGTCGAGGGTGTAGGTGCGCTCGCCGGGCGGGATCTCGGCCTCGGTGCCGGGGGCGACGAGGGCGAGCCGTACATGGGTGGCGAAGGACTCCGCGTAGGCGACGCGCTGGGCGTCCTGGGTGCTCAGCGCGAAGGTGATCGGCACCGCGTCGGTGGCGCGGCGGGTGCTGGAGGAGCGGGTGTCGCCGGGGTCCTTGTTCTCCAGTGGCGTGAGCTTGCCCCGGTCGATGACCTGGGCGTTCGCCACAATCACCTTCGATACGGGCCGGTCGGCCGCGCGCTTGCCCTCGAAGGTGGCGTAGATGTTCACCCGGGCACCGGGGTTGATCTTCCCGGCCACGCCGGTGGCCGCGTCGATCATGATGGCGATCTCCTGCTGCCCCGGCTTGAGCGCCGGGCGGTCGACGACCATGTCGTCCTGGAGGAGCGAGCCCTTGTGCAGCGGCGTCACCGCGATCTTCCCACGGACCCGGGCCAGATCGGTGACGGCGGTGGACGGCAGCCAGCGCTCGGGTATGTCCACCTTCTCGAACTGACCGGGGTCCAGCGCCTGGTAGGCGGCCACATCCGCCTTCAGCCGGTACGCGGTGCGCTCCGGGCCGACCTTGGACTCCACGTTGCGGATCACCGACAGCACGCCGACGAACGCGCCGAGCGCGCAGAGGACCGACAGGAGCAGCAGGATCACTCCGCGGCGCTGGCGTGAGTTCATGAGTGCGGGACCTCGTCGGAGTCGGTACGGGCAGGGGCGGGGCAGGCAGAGGCGGGGGCGGCAGCCGGTGCCGGGCGGGGTGGCCGGTGCTGCTGCCGGTACGGGCCGGGGTGCCGTGCCCGGCGCGGGCGGTCCCCGTACCGGTCCGGTACGGCGGCCGGGGTCAGCGGGCCCGTACGGCCGTCCGCCTTCCCGGTTCGGGGCCGGGGACGCCGCCCGGCGCCACCGGCGCCAGGCCGCGGCGCCGCAGCAAGGAGGAGCCCGGCGAGGCGGTGTCCGGCGGCGCCGCACGCGGGCCGGTGAGGGGCCGCGGAGCCGCCTCCGTACGGCGCCCACCGCCCGCGGCCGGGCCCGGGGCCGGGGCGGCGGTCGGCGCCGAGCAGAACGCGCACCGGTCGCCGATGAGTTCGAGTCCGCACCAGCGGCACTCCTCTCTCCGTACGGACGCCACGAGCTGGTAGAGCACCGACAGATCCGGGATGGCCGCCGCGAACTCGGTCACCTTGTGCGTGCCCCACCACGCCGCCGACTCGGCGGGCAACGGGACCTCGTACGTCCCCTGCACCTGCCAGGAGCGCGCCAGGACGCCCCCGACCCACTCGCCGGAGAGCTGACCGCGCGCGTAGGCGAGCCGGGTGGCGAAGCCGGGCGGGCGCAGGCCCGCTTCGGCGGCCCGTTCGGCGTGCCGGTCGAGGCGGACCAGCTGCGGGTCCGGGTTGGCGAGCACCGCGAAGTGCGTGCCGGGCACCCAGGACCGCAGGTGGGAGCGGAGGTCCGTCGCCACCCTGTCGAGGCGTGCGACGCTGCCGAGCAGGGCGCCCGCGTGCACGTAGTGGGCCAGCAGGCGGGCGGCGCAGGCCAGCAGTCCGGGGCTGAAGTCGCAGAGGGACAACTGCCGGAGCTGGTGCGCCAGTACGGCCAGGCCGAGCGGCGGCAGGTCCAGCGGCACGATCGCGAACCGGTCGGACTCCAGGACCGCGCGCAGGGTGTGCAGCCGCCGGACGTGGCCGGGCGGGCAGGCGGTGGAGTAGAGCGCGACGAGGTGGCCGTGGTGCTCCAGCACCGCGCCCAGCTCGGTCAGCGCGTCGTCCAACGGCTGGGCGTGCGGCGGCCGGACGAGCACGGCGGCCGGGGTCTGCCGGTCGGTGGCGGGCAGCGCGAGGTCGGCGCTGGTGACTGCAATCGCGGTCGGCACGTCGCGTCCCCCACTGCGCTGCTGGCGCTGTCGGCACTGTTGGCGCTGTCGGCACTGCTGTTGGCTCAGCACCTTATCGACGAGTTCCGCCCTGGAGAACACGTTCTGGGGTACTGGACGCCCGCCTTGGCATCTCCTTGCTTCCGCCGCTCCCCTCCCACCGGTGAAGTGCCGCTTCCGCGGCACCCCTTGACATGCACATTGGTCTGGACCACCTTGTACGCCAGTACGACGCATCACACGCATCATCAGCACCACAGCAGCTCAGGGGCCCCTGAACGCGCAACAGCACCACCAAGCCCAACTCCCCCCACGGAGGCACCAGTGGTACGCGCACGTTCAGAACAGCCGGGACGACCGGCCCAGCCGCGGCACGCGGGACACACGACACGACGCGTCCCGAGACTGCCGGCGGGGCTGGTCGCCGCCGCACTGACCACCGCCGGACTCGTCGCGGCCGGCACCGCCGGCGCGGCCGAGGCACCGGCGTCCGGCACCGCCAAGGCCCCGGCGGGCCACGCCCCCACGGCGGCGCACTCCGCGGCCGTACCGAAGCACGCCGTCACCGGTTACTGGCAGAACTTCGACAACGGCGCCACCGTCCAGAAGCTCAAGGACGTCCCGGACGCCTATGACATCATCGCGGTCTCCTTCGCCGAGGCGACGGCCACGCCCGGCGGACTGGACTTCCACCTCGACCCGGCCGTCGGCTACGGCTCCGCCGACGCGTTCAAGGCGGACATCAAGGCCAAGCAGGCGGCCGGCAAGTCGGTGATCATCTCGGTCGGCGGCGAGAAGGGCGCGGTGTCCGTCACTGATTGACGCCTCTGCCAGGAACTTCGCCGACTCGCTCGGCAAGCTCATGGACGAGTACGGCTTCGACGGCGTCGACATCGACCTGGAGAACGGCCTCGACTCGACCTACATGACGCAGGCCCTCAAGGCCGTGCACGCGCAGCACAGCGATGTGGTCGTCACCATGGCGCCGCAGACGATCGACATGCAGTCGCCGCAGAACGAGTATTTCAAGACGGCCCTGGACATCAAGGACTTCCTCACGGCCGTCAACATGCAGTACTACAACAGCGGCTCGATGAACGGTTGCGACGGCAAGGTGTACTCCCAGGGCACGGTGGACTTCCTCACCTCGCTCGCCTGTATCCAGCTGGAGGGCGGCCTCGACCCGTCACAGGTGGGCATCGGCGTCCCGGCGTCGTCCCGCGCGGCGGGCGGCGGGTACGCGGCGCCGTCCGTGGTGAACGCGGCGCTGGACTGCCTGACGCAGGGCAAGAACTGCGGCTCGTTCAAGCCGTCGAAGACGTACCCGGGGCTGCGGGGCGCGATGGCCTGGTCCACGAACTGGGACGCGGCGAGCGGCAACGCGTTCGCGAGCCAGGTGGGGGCGCACGTCCACGGCCTGCCGTAACCCGCCGTACGGCCTCCGGACCAACGGCAGACGACCGGCCGCGCTCGGGCAGCGCGGCCGGTCGCTCACGTTCTACGGGTTATCGGGGGCTCCCCGCCGTCACGGCTTGGGAAGCACACACCCCTGCCGCCCCAGGTCCAGCTTGTTGCCGGTGCCGAAGCACTTGGGGATGGTGTAGATCTGCTGGGCGTAATTGATGCCCTTGCGTACGGTGACCTTGCCGTTCTCGTCGACCTCGCACGGGTTGTTCATCGTGCAGCGCTGGCCGCTCTCGTTGCCCGTGTTGTTGATGGCGGCCACCTTGCCGGAAGCCACGTCGATGACCGGCGAGCCGGACGTTCCGCCGATCGTCTTGCAGGCGGAGGTGTAGCGGACCGAGTCCTTCATGACGTAACCGCCCTCCTTCAACTGATGGACGAACCCGTCCACGTTGCAGGAGTACGTCTTCTTCCAGTACCCGGAGACGACGGTGATGGCGGCGCCCTTGGCCGGGTGGGTGGTGGCGATGTCCAGCGCCTTGATGCCGTAGCGCTGCTTTATCTGGGCGTAGGTGGAGGAGAGTTCGTAGAACGACACGTCGGTGTCGGTCATGGTCGCGTACGCGACCTTGGTGGCGCGTACCGTGCCGAGGTTGCCGGCCGAGGCGTTCAGCACGGTGAAGGTGCGGTTGGAGGGCTGGTCGACGACGACCTCGCCCGGGTCGGGCATGCCGGACTCCAGGCAGTGGCCGTTGGACATGACCAGGGCCGGGTCGTTGTCGGTCGAAGTCGGCATCCGGACGATCGAACCCGAGCAGTTGCTGAGCGCGACCGTGCCCGCGAAGGTCACGGCCTTGCCCTTGGCCTGCGCCGCGGCCGGGGCCGCCGGCTCGGCCTGGAGCTGCGGCGCCGCCGCGGTCCGGGCCGCGCCCCGGTCCGTCGCGTCCG
The DNA here is from genome assembly GCF_055577005.1 of Streptomyces sp. NPDC033221. Classification (NCBI taxonomy): domain Bacteria; kingdom Bacillati; phylum Actinomycetota; class Actinomycetes; order Kitasatosporales; family Streptomycetaceae; genus Streptomyces; species Streptomyces sp. NPDC033221. The sequence goes on from NZ_JBVIQN010000001.1 coordinate 301,807, forward strand.
CCGTCGTGACGGCACTGGCCGTGCCGCTGGCGCCCATGAGCGCCGTAGCGCCCAGGACGGCCGTGGCCAGGGCGCCGACGAGAGGTCTGTTCATGTGGGGGTCCTCTCACACTGGTGAGTCCGGCGTGGCGCCGGACTTGTCGTGCGCATTGTTGGTGCGGCACAGGCCCCTGGCAACAATCTTCCGGAAACCGGCGGGAATTTGGCGTGTTTGCGTCAACGCGAGGCATTGACCGAGCCATGCCATGGCAAAACACTGGCGCCGTCGCCCGCCTCACACCCCCACGGAGGTCACACCATGCGACCACGGTTACGCGGCAGACGGACCACCGTCCTCACCGCACTCCTCTCCCTCGCGCTGGCCGCACCCCTCGCCGCCCGCGCGGAGGACTCCCCTCGTCAGTCCACTCCCACCAGCACGGCTGCCGCCGGCACCACGGCGGCGGACACCGGAGCACCCCGCCAGTACGAGATCACCGGTCTCACCACCGCCGCCCAGCGCAGCGCCCTCGCCTCGACGGGCGTGTCCATCGACGAGGTGCACGGCCGCACCGTCGTCATCACCGCGGACACCGCGCAGGCCACCCTCGTACGCAAGCTCGGCCACCGGCTGCGGGCGCTGCCCGCGCCCCCGTCGGGCGCCGGCGACCGCGTCAAGGACTTCCCCTCCGGCTACGGCAAGTACCACAACTACGCCGAGGCCACCGCGGAGATCAACAACCTGGTCGCCAAGTACCCGGCCATCCTCAGCAAGCGGGTCATCGGCACGTCGTACCAAGGCCGGGACATCCTCGCCCTGAAGCTGAGCAAGAACGTCGCCCAGGACGAGAACGAACCCGAGGTCCTGTTCACCGCGCACCAGCACGCGCGCGAACACCTGACCGTCGAGATGGCCCTCTACCTGCTCAATGACTACACGTCCAAGTACGGCAGCGACCCGCGCGTCACCAAGATGCTCGACTCCCGCGAGATCTGGATCATCCCGGACGTGAACCCGGACGGCGGCGCGTACGACATCGCCACCGGCTCCTTCCGCAGCTGGCGCAAGAACCGCCAGCCCAACGCCGGCTCCGCGAACGTCGGCACCGACCTCAACCGCAACTGGGACTTCAAGTGGGGCTGCTGCGGCGGCTCCTCGGGCAGCACCGGCTCCGAGACCTACCGCGGCCCGTCCCCCGCGTCCGCACCCGAGGTCAAGGTCGTCTCCGACTTCGTCCGCGGCCGGGTCGTCGGCGGCGTCCAGCAGATCAAGACCGCCATCGACTTCCACACGTACAGCGAACTGGTCCTGTGGCCGTACGGCTACACCTACAGCGACACCGCCCCCGGCATGACCCAGGACGACCGCGACGCCTTCGCCGCCGTCGGCAAGTCCATGGCCGCCAGCAACGGCTACACGCCGGAACAGGCCAGCGACCTCTACATCACCGACGGCTCCATCGACGACTGGCTCTGGGGCAACCAGAAGATCTTCGCCTACACCTTCGAGATGTACCCCTCCTCGGCGGGCCAGGGCGGTTTCTACCCCCGTGACTCCGTCATCGCGCGGGAAACCGCGCGCAACCGGGACGCGGTCCTGCAACTCCTGGAGAACAGCGACTGCATGTACCGCTCGATCGGCAAGGAAGCGCAGTACTGCCGGACCCGCTGAACCGGAAAGCCGTTCGCCGGGGCCGCGGCCGTCATCGCGGCCCCGGTGACGCACCGGCCGGCAGCGGACTCCGATACTTGTACGCTTGCGCAAGTATCCGGAGTTCTGCTGTCGCAGCGCCGGACAAGTCCCGCTATACCATCCCTTTACCCCGGAGAAGAACGCCCCGGAACAAGATCGATAAATCCGGAGAGGGCAGCCATTTCCCCGCAATGCAAGGTGCCCCTACGGCGAATCCCCGGCTCCGATTCACCTTCGTGCGCGCAGGTACGGGACTTCGCCCCTTGTCCGTATTGAGGCGATCACCGGTTAGGGAGTCCTTCGTTCCATGGGGGAGCATTTCGCAACGGACACAGACCAGCTGGGGGCCTTTCTCAAGACCCTCGAAGGCTGTGTCCGGGAACTGAACGAGGCCCGCTCGGCCCTCGCCCGCGTACGGTCCGACCAGATCGGCACCGGTCGCCTGGACGAGGCGTGCGACGGATTCCAGGACCGCTGGAAGTACGGGTCCGATCAGACCAAGAAGATGATCGACGCGATCAGCGAGGGCGTGAAGTCCAACAAGAAGGGCTACGAAGAGGTCGAGAAGGCCCTCGAAGCAGCCCTGAAGGAGATCACGCAGAAATCCACCTCGGCCGGCCAGGGCGGAGGGGCCAAGTAGTGGCGGCGAACCCCTACGCGCACCTCGGCTGGAACCCCGTACCCGGCATCCCCTCCGAAGTCACCGCGCTCCAGCAGAAAGTGACCAGGGCAGCCACCGCGCTGCGCACCTGCCACCACCAGATTCAGCAGCTCATCGGCGAAAGCAGTTACTGGCAGGGCGAAGCGGCCAAGGCATTCCGTGAAGCGCTGGACGGCGAACTGCTTACCTATATCAAGAATGCCGCCCGCTCCCTGGAGAAAGCGTCCGCGCAACTGAAGGTCTGGGACGGCGACCTGACCTCCAATCGCGACCTTGCACGCAAGTACGACGACGAGGCGGGCGAGCGCAAGGCCGCCGCCGAACGGGCCGCGGCGCACCGCTCGCAGGCCGCGCAGCACCCCGATCTCAAGCTGGCCGGGCAGCAGTTCCCCTCCCAGGCGGAGGCTGACGCGGCCGAACAGCGGCTGCGGGCGGCCGAGCGCAGCCTCAACGAGGCGACCACCGCGCTCAACAGCGCCAACAGCTCGTACAACGACGTCATCAGCAAGGCCGAGCGGCTGGAGACCAGCCACGCCGACCAGGCCGAGACGGTCGCCAAGGAACTCGACGGCGCCACCGACAAGCTCGCCCCGAGGGAACCGGACTGGCTGAGCAAGGCCGTCGACGCGATCTGGGACGGCATCAAGGCCGTCGGCGCGTTCCTGTACGAGCACGCGGGCACCATCGGCGCCATCGCCGGCCTGCTGGCGCTCTTCCCCACCCCGCTGACACCGCTCTTCGCCGGCATCGCGGTGGCCGCCAGCGCCGCGTCCATGACCAAGAACCTCTCCGACCCCGAATTCAGAGCCGCGCTGGCGGGCGAGAAGGGCGGCTCGGACACCTTCGCCGCCTACGCCTCGCTGGCCGGTGACACCGTCGGCATGATCCCCGGCGTCGGCGCGCTGGGACGCGCCGGCAAGGAGGTCTTCGAGGCGTCGGTGACGGCCGAGCGGTGGGGCGTGGCGGTCTCCCGTTCCGAGCAGGTCTCCGGGTTCGCCAAGGAGATCGTGCCCGCCTTCTCCGGCAAGGCGACGGCCGCCGCCGAGGAGGGCGCCGCCGCGTTCAGCGCGGGCGGCCGGGAGGCCGCGAAGCGGGTCACGGAGATCAGCGCCAACGGCGTCAACGTCACCGCCAACCTCGCGTCCTCCGCCGAGAGCCTGGGCTGGCTGCCGAAGGAAGGCGCCGGTCACAACACCGCCGAGAGCACGAAGGCCGCCGCGACCCTGCACGGCATCGCCGGACTGGAGGGCATCGCGTGAACCACTCTCCCGGACACCGACCGGCGGTCACCTCATGAACGGCGCCTTCGCCGAACCGGCGGCCGAGCCCCGCCCCGCCTTCTGGTACGGGCTGCCCGAGGGCTGCGTACGGCTGGACCTCCACCCGTCCCTGGAACGCATCGACGACCTCGCCGCCCAGGTCCGCGCGCTGCCCGACGGCGTACGCGACCGGGCCGAGGGCGCGTTCCGCTTCTACGCGGGCATCCTGACCCTGCTCAACGACCAGGAGGTGCAGGGCTGCGCGATCGGCCTGCACCCGGACGGCGCGGGCGGCATCGCGTTCTCCGTCCTGACCGTGTCCACCGTCCCGGCCACCGGCGTCAATCCGAAACTCGTTCTCGCCGGCCTCTTGGGCGCACCCGGGGACCGGCCGCCCGGCGAGATCCTCACCCCGGTCGAACTCCCCTGCGGCCTGGGGTTCCTCTCCGAGACCGAGCGCCGCACCACGGCTCCCGGCAGGACGCCGGAAGGCGCCGACGGCCCGCCGCAGGGCACGGTCTGGCAGGGCACGGTGGCCGTGACCGGCACCGGTACGCCCGACATCATCGTGGTGCAGCTGGTGACGGCCGCCGTGCGACTGGCCGGCGATTACCGCGACGTACTGCTCGGTACGGCGGCCACCCTGACCTTCACCGACCCGGCGCGCGCGAAGGGAACCGAGGCCGAGGACCCCGCCCAGCGGGACCCCGGCGGCGGCTCCCTCCGCGACATCTTCGGCTGAACCGGCCCGGAAAGCTTGAGGAGACGACCTTGACCGACGCATCCCGCGCCACGGCCCCGCCCGTATCGCCCGCCCCCGTCGACGTCGACCGCGTCCTCGGACGCGCCACCCGGCGCCTGCTCGGGGACCTGGCGCTGCGGCTGGTGATCATCGCCGTACTGGTCGCCGTGCCCATCGTGCTGACGCGGACCGCTATCTGGGACTCCCCGTTCCTCAGCCTGTTCGCCGTCGTCGCGGTCTTCCTCGCCTTCTTCACCCTCTACCGCTTCGTGTTCAACGTCCGCCTCGGCAAGTGCCGGGCAGTGCTCCGGAACTACCCCCTGGAGTTCTGGCCGCGCGTCGCGAAGAAGGACGCGGACGACTGGTCCAAGTACGGCACCTCCTTCACCCTCAAGATCACCGGCCGCGGCCAGGGCCCGGCACCGTGGCTCCGGGCGGTCAACGTGATCGGCCGCCGTCGCTGGCCGAAGGAGGCCGAGAACGGCGCCTGGGTCGCGGGCGACCTGGCGTTCGGCGGCATCCTCGTCGTACCCGGCACCGAGGAAGCCCTGTTCCTGGAGATCGCCAAAGAGGACAAGGCAACCCGCGCCCGCGAACAGGCCGACCCGGCCCGCCTGGCACGGGCCGAGCAGGCGGGGCTCGTAGGTAAGCGTCGCTAGGGCTCGCCTTCTGCCCCCGGACGACGCTCTGCGGGCCGGGCCTGCAGTACGGCGGGCCCCGGCCGTCACTTTCCCTCGGCACGCCGAGCGCCCGAATGGCATCGGTGTACATCTCGGCCGTCAGGTCACCCGGCCCGACACCCCATCGCCGAGAACCGCCCGCACATCCGCGAGAGCGCCCGGCAATTCCTCCGCACCCACCACCTGCGCCTCCAGCTCGACATAGGTCCCGTCGATCTCCGGAACGCGGACGAGCGTGGCGAGCATCTTCCGCCCGCGCACGGTGAACTCGTCATTCCGGCAGTGCATCGATCTGCCTCGTGCCAGTTGGAGCAGGCTCGCCCATGACGGCGGGCTGCGTCTCGTACTCCAGCAGCGCGTCGCCCGGCCCACGGCTGTACCGCCACCACTGCCAGTGACTCCGACGAACGTGCGCACGCGGTGCTCGCGGGCCTCGGTCGCGGGCGAGGCTGACCTACACCGCCAAACTCACCCCCGCCGCCACCGCGAACCCCACCACCGACAGCACCGTCTCCAGGACCGTCCACGACTTCAGCGTGTCGCGTTCGGAGATGCCGAAGTACTTGGCGACCATCCAGAAGCCGCCGTCGTTGACGTGCGAGGCGAAGATCGAGCCGGCCGAGATGGCCATGATGATCAGGGCGAGGTGGGCCTGGGAGAGGCCCTGGCCTTCGACCAGGGGCAGGACGATGCCTGCCGTGGTGACGATGGCGACGGTTGCCGAGCCCTGGGCTACGCGCAGGACGACGGAGACCAGCCAGGCGAGCAGGATGACGGGCAGGCCGACGTTGTGGAAGGTCTCGGAGAGGGCGTCGGCGACGCCGCTGCCCTTGAGGACGGCGCCGAAGATGCCGCCCGCGCCCACCACCAGCAGGATGTTGCCGACCGGCTTCAGGGATGCGGTGGAGACGGTTTCCAGGGATTTGCGGGACCAGCCGCGGCGGATGCCCAGGAGGTAGTAGGCGAGGAGCAGCGCGATCGTCAGGGCCACGAAGGGGTTGCCGAAGAATTCGACGATCGAGCGGAGGGTGGAGGAGGCGAGGGCGATGGAGGAGAAGGTGGCGAGGAGGATCAGGACGAGGGGGGTGCCGATGATGGTGAGGACGGTGCCGAGGGCGACCGGTTTTTCGTGGGGCTGAGCCCCTGCCGCCGTCTGTTCGGCTGTCACCGCGTCGCGGGCCTCCTCCGCGGCCTCGACCATGTCCTGCGGTACGGGGACGAAGATCCGCTTGCCGATCCACGCGGCGTAGCCCCAGGCGGCCAGTACGGCGGGGATGCCGCAGACGATGCCCATGAGGATGATCCAGCCGAGGTCCACCTTGAACAGGCCGGCGGCGGCGACCGGGCCGGGGTGGGGTGGGAGGAAGGCGTGGGTCATGGAGAGGCCGGCGAGGAGCGGCATGCAGTAGAGGAGGATGGATTTGCCGCTTCGTTTGGCTGCTGCGTAGACGATGGGAGCCAAGACGAAGATGCCTACGTCGAAGAAGACCGGGATGCCGAAGATCAGGCCGGTCAAGCCCATCGCCAGGGGCGCCCGGCGTTCGCCGAAAAGGCCGAGCAGGCGCGCGCTCAATACCTCCGCGCCGCCGGAGACTTCGAGGATCGCGCCGAGCATGGTGCCCAGGCCGATGATGATGGCGACGTGTCCGAGGATGCCGCCCATGCCGCTCTCTATGAGGGAGGGGAGGGAGGACTTCTGAACTGTGCCGAAGAGTTCGGTGACGGAGAGGCCGGCTGCCAGGCCTACGGCTATGGAGACGCCCAGTAGCGCTACGAAGGGCTGGAGGCGGACTTTGATGATGAGGAAGAGGAGGAGCAGGATTCCCAGGGCAGCGACGGTCAGGAGGCCGGGGGTGCCTGGTATGAGGGCCAGCAGGCCGCCGGTGTGGGGTGGTGCCGGTGGTGTGGCGGGGGCCCCGGCAGCGGTGAGGGCAGCGTGGACCATGTGACGACTCCGTTGTCAGACAGGGTGGTTCCAGGCAGGGGGGACCGCGGCACGGCGCCCCGGGCGGGTGGGGCGCCGCACCGTGCGGCGGGTTCAGCGGTGGTAACGGCAAGGGGGTGTCCCGGTCAGCTCAGCACCGCGAGGGCGTCGATCTCGATGAGGAGGCCCTTGGGGAGGCCGACGTACACCGTCGTACGGGCGGCCGGCGCCTCTTTGAGGCCCTCGGCCTCAAAGTAGGCGTTGTAGATCTCGTTCATCTCGGCGAAGTGGTCGGTGTCGGTGAGGTAGACGCGCATCATCATGACGTCGTCCCAGGTCGCGCCGCCCTCTTCGAGGATCGCCTTGACGTTGGCGAAGGTCTGAAGGGTCTGCTCGCGCAGGGTGGGGCCGGCCGGGGTGGGGGCCTGGCCCTCGACGGCGGGCAGGAAGCCGACCTGGCCGGCGACCTGGAGGATGTTGCCCTTCTTCACGCCGTGGGAGAACTTGGCGGGCGGTGTGGTGTGGGTGGCCGGGGTGAGAGCGGTCTTCTCGGTCATGGTCGGGCTTCCTTCTGGTCTTGCGGGTCGGATTTCCGGTCGTGCGGCTCGGGTACGGGGGTGCTTCCGGAGTACTCCCGGCTGATGGCGTCCGCGGTGCGGCGCACCTGCGGGAGCAGGGTGAGGAGTTCCTCGGCGGTGACGACGACATTCGGCGCGGAGACCGACATGGCGGCGACGAGCCGGCCGTCCGCGCCGCGGATGGGAGCCCCGACGCAGTTGATGGACTCCTCATGGCCACCGAGGTCGGTGGCCCAGCCCTGTTCGCGCACCTTGGCCAGCTCGGCCAGGAAGGCCTGGGCGTGGGGTGTCGAACGGGACGTGTAGAGGGGGTATTCGAGCTTTTCGGCGAGCGCGCGGCGCTCGGGCTCGGGCAGGTCGGCGAGGAGCAGTTTGGCGACGGCGGCGACGGTGATGGCGACCGGTTTGCCGATGCGCGAGTACATCCGTACCGGGTAGCGGCTCTCGACCTTGTCGATGTAGAGGACCTCGTTCTCCTCGTACACGGCGAGGTGCACGGTGTGTCCGCACTTCTCGTTCAGTTCGACGAGGTGCGGGTGGGCGATCTCGCGTACGTCGAGGTTCTCCACGGCCTGCTGGGCAAGGGCGAAGAGCCGGGCGCCGAGGCGGTAGCGCTGGTCGCTCTGGCGGTAGACCATGCCGTGCTCGTGGAGCGTGCGCAGCAGGCGCAGGGCGGTGGACTTGTGCACGCCGAGCCGGCCCGCCACCTGTTCGAGGTTGGCCGGGCCTTCCGCCAGCAGGGGCAGGATGCTCAGTGCGCGGTCGACTGTCTGACTCATGGGGTACGGACCTCCACCCGTGGGTTGTGCACCCCGTGGCTGGTGGTGCCGCTGCTGCGGTCAGTGGGTGCGTCACCGTCGGTGGTCCAGCCGGGGCCGAGTCGCAGTCTCCCCCAGGCGGCGGGGTCGAGGCCCGCAAGGTGGTCGGCGAGCTGGCGGGGCGGGGGTGTGCCGACGTCGCCGGAGACGGTGAGGGAGGCGGCGGCCATCAGGTGGCCGTGCCGGATGCGGGTGAAGACGGGCAGGTCGCGGAGGGTGGCGGAGAGGAATCCGGCGGCGAAGGCGTCACCCGCGCCGACCGGGGCGACGACGTCGACGGTGAGGGCGGGGGCGGTGGTGACCGTGTCGGTGCCGTCGGCCTGGCGGGCGTACGCGGTGGCCCCGTCGGCGCCCTGTTTGACGACGAGGACGGCGGGCTCGGGCAGGGCGGCGCGTACGGCGTCGGGGCCGTGCAGGTCCCAGGCGGCCGCGGCCTCGTCCGCACCGACGAAGACCAGGTCGCAGCGGCGGGCGAGGTCGAGGAGGAGTTCCGGGCCGCGTACGGTGCGGTCGCGCCAGAGGCCGACGCGGTAGTTCACGTCGAAGGAGACGAGGGGGCGTCCGGGGGCCGGGGCGGTGAGGGTGCGCAGCACGTCGAGGCAGCTGTCGGAGAGGGCTGCCGTGATGCCGGTGAGGTGCAGGACGCGGGTGTCGCGCAGGGCGTCGGTGTCGAGCAGTTCGGGGGACATGGCGGAGGCGGCGGACCCGGCGCGGTAGTACGCCACCTCGGCTTCGCCGGCTGCCGTCTCCGTACCGGTGGCGCGTTCGCCGGCCGTACGGAAGTAGACGCCGGTGGGGCGGGCCGGGTCGCGCTGGACGTGGGAGACGTCCACGCCGCAGACGGCGACGGCGTCGCGGACGTGGTCGCCGAAGCCGTCGGCGCCGACCCGGGAGATCCAGCGGGTGCGGTGGCCGGTGCGGGCGAGGGCGCAGGCGACGTTGGACTCGGCGCCGCCGATGCCACGCTCGAAGGAGGGTACGTCGGCGAGTCGCCCCGGCCGGGTGGGCATGAAGGTGACCATGGTTTCGCCGAGACAGACGACGTCGACGGCGGTGGTGGCGGCAGTGACGGCAGCGGTTTCCGGCCGGGCGGGCGGGGTGCCGTCCGGGGCCTCGTACCGGGCGGGCGGGGTGCCGTCCGGCGCGTCGTTGCCGTCGGCGCTGACGTTGCTGGACGTGGTCACGATCTTCTGCACTCCTTTGCGTACGGGCCCGTTGAGCCGTTCCGCGACGTGTTACGCACCATTGACCCGGCGATGGCTCGGATGTTAGACAGCAGTAAGCGATATGCGCAATGGGTGTTGCATAGAGTGCAACAAGAACTTTGAGGAGGCCCCATGGCCGCCGCGCCCCACGCCGACCGCAGCGCCACCGGCGCCGCGTCCGGCGCCGACGCAGCCACCGCCGAGCGGCATGCGAAGACCCTCGCGGACGAGCGGGTCGACCACCGCTTCAAGGGGCTTCCCCCGGACGCCCAGGGCCGTACCGTCGGCGAACTGGCGGCCGACCGCCGGAACCTGTTCACCGGCGGCTTCACCACCCCCGTCCTCGCCCTGTCCGCCGAATCGCTGGAACACAACCTGGCGCTGATGGAGACCTACTCCGAGCGGCACGGCCTGGCCTTCGCCCCGCACGGCAAGACCTCCATGGCCCCGCAGCTCTTCGCCCGCCAACTCGCCCGCGGCGCCTGGGGCATCACCGCCGCCGTCCCCCACCAGGTCCGCGTCTACCGCGCCTACGGCATCCAGCGGATCTTCCTCGCCAACGAGGTCGTCGACGCCGTCGCGCTGCGCTGGCTCGCCGCCGAACTGGACGCCGACCCCGGCTTCCACTGCATCTGCTACGTCGACTCACTGCGCGGCATCGAGCTGATGGACGCCGCCCTGCGCGAGGCCGGCGCGACCCGCCCGGTGGACGTGGTCATCGAGCTGGCCGCGGGCGAGGGCGCCCGTACCGGCGTCCGTACCGACACCGAGTGCGTCGAACTGGCCGACGCCGTGGCGGGCGTGGACACCCTGCGCCTGGTCGGCATTGCCGGATACGAGGGCGAGGTGCCCGACGCGACGCACGAGCGGGTGACGGCCTGGCTGCGCCGCCTCCTCGCGCTCACCGTCGCCTTCGACCGTTCCGGGCGCTTCGCCGACCTGGACGAGATCGTGCTCAGCGCGGGCGGCAGCGCCTGGTTCGACGCGGTCGCCGAGGTCTTCGACGAGGCGCCCGAACTGTCCCGGCCGCTGCTGAAGCTGCTGCGCTCCGGCGCGTACGTCTCCCACGACGACGGCCACTACCGCCGCCTGACCCCCTTCAACCGCGTCCCGGACGAGGGCGCCCTGCAGCCCGCCTTCCGGCTCTGGTCGCAGGTCGTCTCCCGCCCGACCCCGGAGCAGGCGTTCCTGAACGCGGGCAAGCGCGACGCGGCGTACGACCTCGACCTGCCGCGCGCCCAGGTCGTACGGTCCGGCCGGGACGGCACCGAGCGGCCGGCGGACGGCGTCACCGTCACCAAGCTGTCCGACCAGCACGCCTGGGTGACCACGGAACGGGCCGGTGATCTGGAGGTCGGCGACTGGGTCGGGCTGGGGCTGTCACACCCGTGCACGTCCTTCGACAAGTGGCCGCTGATCCCGGTGGCCGAGGCGGACGGCACGGTCGTGGACTACGTCCGTACGTTCTTCTGACGGTCCCCACGGCCCCTTGAGGCCGCGGAACTTCGGCGCGGGGCACCACCCCCGAGTCCCGCGCCGAACGCCGGGGGCTCCCCCGCCCCCGGCCGGCGCGCCCACCCCCGGGCGCGCCCGGGTCCCGCTCCGGCGCATCCCCCCGTCGCCGGAGCGGGGCCCGTATGCCGTGGCCGCGCGGTGCGGCCCGGCTCACAGCCTCTGTTCGACAGGGCCTTTGTTCGACAGGAAAGGCGGTTCGGTCATGGACACCGTGGTCCGCGACGTACGTGTCATCGACGGCACCGGCACCCCCTCGTACCGCGCGGACGTCGCCCTCGACGGCGGCCGGATCGCCGAGATCCACCGGGAGACGGCCCCCGGACCGCGCCCCGGCGCCCCCCGCGTGGTGGACGGCGCGGGCCTGGCCCTCTCCCCCGGCTTCATCGACATGCACGCGCACAGCGACCTGGCGCTGCTGCGCGACCCGTCGCACGAGGCGAAGGCGGCGCAGGGCGTCACCCTCGAAGTGATCGGCCAGGACGGCCTGTCGTACGCGCCGGTCGACGACCGTACGCTCGCCGAGGTCCGCGCGCAGATCACCGGCTGGAACGGGGACGGCTCGGACATCGACTTCAGCTGGCGCACGGTCGGCGCATACCTGGACCGTCTGGACCACGGCTTCGACGGGCAGGGCATCGCCGTCAACGCCGCGTACCTCGTCCCGCAGGGCACCGTCCGGATGCTCGCCCTCGGCTGGGACGACCGCGCGGCCACGCCCGCCGAGACCGAGCGGATGCGGCAGCTCGTCGCCGAGGGCCTGGAGCAGGGCGCCGTCGGCCTGTCCTCCGGCCTCACCTACACGCCCGGCATGTACGCGGACGACGCCGAACTCACCGAGCTGTGCCGGGTCGTGGCGCGCTACGGCGGTTACTACTGCCCGCACCACCGCTCGTACGGCGCGGGCGCGCTCGGCGCGTACGAGGAGATGATCGGCCTGACCCGGCAGGCGGGCTGCGCCCTGCACCTCGCCCACGCCACCATGAACTTCGGCGTGAACAAGGGGCGCGCCCCCGAACTCCTCGCCCTCCTGGACCGCGCCCTGGAGTCCGGCGCCGACATCACCCTGGACACCTACCCGTACACGCCCGGCTGTACGACCCTGGTCGCCATGCTGCCGAGCTGGGCGAGCGAGGGCGGACCCGACGCGATCCTGGAACGGCTGCGGGACGACGCGGCGGCCGAGCGCATCCGGCACGTCATGGAGGTGGAGGGCGCGGACGGCTGCCACGGCGTGCCGGTCGAGTGGGACACCATCGAGATCTCCGGCGTCTCGAACCCGGCACTGGAGGGGTACGTCGGCAGGACGGTGGCCCGCTCGGCGCACGAGCGCGGCGAGGAGCCGTGGACGACGGCCCGCCGGCTGCTGGTCGAGGACCGGCTCGGCTCGACGATCCTCCAGCACGTCGGGCACGAGGAGAACGTCCGCGCGATCATGCGCCACCGGATGCACACCGGCGGCAGCGACGGCATCCTCCAGGGCCACAAGCCGCATCCGCGGGCGTACGGTACGTTCCCGAAGTACCTGGGGACGTATGTGCGGGAGCTGGGCGTGCTGTCGCTGGAGGAGTGCGTGGCGCACCTGACGTCGCGCGCCGCCGCCCGGCTGCGGCTGCCCGACCGCGGCCTGGTCCGCGAGGGGTACCGCGCCGACCTGGTCCTCTTCGACCCGGACACGGTCGGCGCCGGGTCGACCTTCGAGGCGCCGCGCACCCTGCCGACGGGCATCCCGCACGTCCTGATCGACGGACGGTTCGTCATCGAGGACGGGCGGCGGACGGATGTGCTGGCGGGGCGGGCGGTGCGGCGGACGGACGTACGGATGGGGCGCTCGGGCCGGTGAACGCGCCCCTGACCAGCCGTATCAGCTCGTCCGCGTCGGCTGCGACCCCCAGCGCCCCCAGCTCGCGGGCGGTGTCCTGGCGGGCGGGCGTGACCCGGCCGGCGAAGAAGACGACCGGGCCGGTGTAGCGCTCCTCCCGGCGCAGCGCCGCCACGTGCGAGAACCCGGCCCGGTCGGCCGTGCCGCGGGCGATGTCGGAGATGATCAGGGACGGCATCCGGGCGGCGATGGCGGCGTCGGCGGCCTCGGAGTCCACGGCGATCTCCACGGTCGCCCCTTCCCGCCGGAACCAGGCGGCCAGCGAGGTGTTGTTCTCGGGGCGGTCGTCGACCCAGAGGATCGTGCGGCCGACGAGGGGCGCTTGCGGGTCGATGTCCGGGAGCGGGTCGATGTCCGGGAAACGGGCCCTGAGCCGTGCGAGGACACCGGTCCGCGTGTCCGGTATGACCCCACCCACGATGTCCGGCTCCCGCTGCGGCACCGCCACCAGCGCCGGCGCACCCTCGCGCAGCCTGCGCACCAGTTTCTCGGAGTGCGGCAGGTCGAGCAGGCCGTCGAGCAGGGAGTTGAACGCGGCGTCGGCGACCACCTCGGGGAAGACGGTGGGGAGTTCGCGCTCCAGCCGTTCCAGCACCGTGGGCGGGCCTGACACGGTACTCGGTACGTCCCGCTGCGCCAGGAAGGCTTCGATCAGCGGCCGTTCCTCGTCGGACATGGGCGCCGACGTCCGAACCAGCGTCCGCACCCGCCGGTACGTACGGAAGTCCGCGATCACATCGCCGCTGTCGGCCCCCGGCGGGCTCGTCATCATCCGGTAGAAGTCGGCGTAGAAGTACTGGATCAGCAGGGTGCGCAGCACCGCCTCCGGCGGATGGTCGGCCCACATCGGGTTGAGGGTGGCCTCCAGGACGAAGCCGTTGACCAGCCGCTTTATACGGCGCGGGTTGCGGGCCGAGCGCTCGGCGAGCAGGTCGACCAGCGGCTCGTCGAGCAGCTGCTCGATACCGGCGGTGCGCGCGCACCACTTGATGTACTCCTGTACGCCCTGGCCGTCGGCCACCGGGATGCGGTAGCTGGTCTGGAAGACCTTCTCCATGAACGTGGCACCGGCCGGCGACAGATCACGCAGCAGGCCGCTCGGTCCCATCGCCGAGCGGTCGCAGCCGATGACGAACGCCAGCCCCGGCACGTCCAGGTAGACCTTGACCGCCTCGCACACCGCGAGCACCGTCTCCTCGGAACAGCGGTCCAGGTCGTCGATGAAGACGACGAGCATCCGCCGCGGCGAGTGGACCGCGTTCTCGGCCCACTCCCGGGCCATGTCACTGATCGCGTCGCGCATCTCGTTGCGGGCCTGGGAGTTGACGGACAGGCTGCTCCACAGCTCGTTGACCAGCCCGGCGGCGCCCAGCGGGCCGGCCGCCACAGTGGCGAGCGCCCGCAGGACGCGCAGCAGCGCCCGCTGCTCGGAGGCCCGGTGCAGCGCCCGCCGCAGCAGCCTGCGGTCGAAGCGCATCAGCACCGACTTGATCAGCCCTTCGAGGGCGTCCGCGCCGGTCGAGGTCCAGGCGTTGTACCAGACGGTGTGCACCTCGGGCGCCGACATCAGTTCCGCGTCGACCAGCCGCATCAGGCTGCTCTTGCCCATGCCCCACCCGGCGTCCACGGCGAGCGTGAAGGGGGTGGCGGAGCGGGAGGCGATCAGCAGGCCGGCGAGCTGCCGGGCGGCGCGGCCCGCGCCCAGCAGGTCGGTGCCGGCCGAGTCCACCGGCTCGTCGTTGAGCAGCGCGAGCCGTTGTTCCGATGCCACCATGCCGCCCGCGTGATCGTGTGCCCCGGAGCGTACCGCCGGCGCGCGCGTCGCGTAGACCGTTCACGTACGCGCCCGTGCGCCCCCGCCCGCCATGACGCCGGGTGAGCAACCCCACACCTCCGGCTCCTCCGGCGTGAACAAAAACACCAGGCGGGGCGTGTTACGCGCCCGTATGGTGGCTGACATGCAGGTGATCCAGTCAACGAAGCTCGCCAACGTCTGCTACGAGATCCGGGGTCCGGTCCTTGAGGAGGCGATGCGGCTCGAAGCAGCGGGACACCGCATCCTCAAGCTCAACACCGGCAACCCGGCGGCGTTCGGATTCGAGTGCCCGCCGGAAATCCTGGAGGACATCCTCCGTACGGTCGGCACCGCCCATGGCTACGGCGACGCGAAGGGCCTGCTCTCCGCCCGCCGCGCGGTGATGCAGCACTACCAGACCAAGGGCATCGAGCTGTCGGTCGACGACGTCTACCTGGGCAACGGCGTCTCCGAGCTGATCCAGATGTCGATGCAGGCGCTGCTGGACGACGGCGACGAGGTACTCGTACCGGCCCCGGACTACCCGCTGTGGACCGCCTCGGTCTCGCTGTCCGGCGGTACGGCGGTGCACTACCGCTGTGACGAGCAGGCGGACTGGATGCCGGATCTCGCCGACATCGAGCGCAAGGTCACCGACCGCACCAAGGCCATCGTCGTCATCAACCCGAACAACCCGACGGGCGCCGTGTACGACGACGAGCTGCTGCGCGGCATCGCCGAGATCGCCCGCCGGCACAACCTGATCGTCTGCGCCGACGAGATCTACGACAAGATCCTTTACGACGGCGTCACCCACACCCCGTTCGCCGCGATCGCCCCCGACCTGCTGACCCTGACCTTCAACGGGCTCTCCAAGTCCTACCGGGTGGCGGGCTACCGCAGCGGCTGGATGGCGGTCTGCGGCCCGAAGGCGCACGCGTCCTCGTACATCGAGGGCCTGACGATCCTCGCCAACATGCGGCTGTGCGCCAACATGCCCGCCCAGCACGCGGTGGCCACCGCCCTCGGCGGACATCAGTCGATCAACGACCTGGTGCTGCCGGGCGGGCGCCTGCTGGAGCAGCGGGACACCGCGTACGACCTGCTCACCCAGATCCCGGGCGTCACCTGCACCAGGCCGAAGGGCGCGCTGTACGCCTTCCCGCGACTGGACCCGAAGGTCTACAAGATCAAGGACGACCGGCAGATGGTGCTGGACCTGCTGCGCGCCGAGAAGATCATGATCGTGCACGGTACGGGCTTCAACTGGCCGGAGCCGGACCACTTCCGCCTGGTCACGCTGCCGAACAAGGACGATCTGACGGACGCGGTGACCCGCATCGGCAGGTTCCTGGACGGTTACGGGCAGTACTGAGCGCGGCCGGGGGCCGACCGGGGCCCGGCCGGGGAGCGCGTCCCGGGAGATGTCACCCGTACGTGGACTGTACGGATCACAACTTTAGACACTGTCTAAGCTAGGATGGTCTCCTAGCCGTTGAGCGTTGCCAGGAGGCCGTCCCATGTACGAACCGATCCGCACCAAGTCGGTCCACTCCATGGCCGCCGACCAGGAGGTCCCGCACCGTTCCCGCACGGAGGAACTGGACATCCGGCTCGCCGGTCATCTGACCGCGCTGCTCACCGTCACCGACGAGCTGCGCGCCACCCTCCCCGACCCCGCGCTGGACGACGCCGCCGAGCGCATCGCCGCGCAGGTGACGCGGCTGCGTGGCGGGACGTACCCGCTGCGGGCCGCACCGACCGGCGGCGGCGACCCGGCCCGGGCGCCCCGGCTGCACCGCCGTGCCCGGATGCTGGCCGGCAGCGCCCTGGCCGTCGCCACCTCACGGGCCGACGCCGCGGCCGCCGCGCTGGCGGCGGAGCGCATGGAGGCCCATGAGGCCGACGGGCTGGTGCAGGAGCTGGCCACGGCCTGAGCGACGGGCCGGGCGGGCACCGGAAACCGGGAGCAGGCAGCGGGGGCCAGTAAGCGCGGCCACGAAGCGGGGCCAGGACGAAAAGGACGGCCGGGGCCACGTGTTCGTGCACGTGACCCCGGCCGCCGACCGTGGCGGTCCGGCGCGCGTCAGCGTCCGCGCCGGACCGTGTTCCTGTACTAGGCCGTGTCTTTCGGATCATCCTGGGCCCGCGGCGCCTGGCACGGCACTCCCCCAGCTACCGCTGGGAGGTACCCCCACGCGGCGTTGTCGCATCACCCACGGACACCCAGTCCGAGGGCAATGCTCCGCCTTGCGAGGCTCCCCCGCAGCCCTGGACGGGCGCGGGAGGTACCCCCACCACCAGACGCCGCGGGCTGATCCAGGCTGATCCAAAAGACACGACCTAGCCCAGACGGCGTACGAGCGCGTGGTACTCGTCCCACAGCTCCTTCGGCGTGTGGTCACCGAAGGTGTTCAGGTGGTCGGGGATGAGCGCCGCCTCGTCGCGCCACACGTCCTTGTCGACGGTGAGCAGGAAGTCCAGCCCGGCGTCGTCCAGACCGAGGCCGTCGGTGTCCAGGGCCTCCTTGGTCGGCAGGATGCCGATGGGCGTCTCGACGCCTTCGGCCTTGCCGTCCAGGCGCTCGACGATCCACTTGAGCACCCGGCTGTTCTCGCCGAAGCCCGGCCACACGAAGCTGCCCGACGCGTCCTTGCGGAACCAGTTGACGTAGTAGATCTTCGGCAGCTTCGCCTGGTCCTTGTCGGCGCCGACCTTGATCCAGTGGCCCATGTAGTCGCCCATGTTGTAGCCGCAGAACGGCAGCATGGCGAACGGGTCCCGGCGCAGCTCGCCGACCTTGCCCTCGGCCGCCGCGGTCTTCTCGCTCGCCACGTTCGCGCCGAGGAAGACACCGTGCTGCCAGGTCAGCGACTCGGTCACCAGCGGTACGGCGCTGGCGCGGCGGCCGCCGAAGAGGATGGCCGAGATCGGCACGCCCTTGGGGTCCTCCCACTCGGGCGCGATGATCGGGCACTGGCCGGCCGGGACGGTGAAGCGGGCGTTGGGGTGGGCCGCCGGGGTGCCGGACTCCGGCGTCCAGTCGTTGCCCTTCCAGTCGGTCAGGTGGGCGGGCAGCTCCTCGGTCATGCCCTCCCACCACACGTCGCCGTCGTCGGTCAGCGCGACGTTGGTGAAGACCGAGTTGCCCCACATCGTCTTCATGGCGTTGGCGTTGGTGTGCTCGCCGGTGCCGGGCGCGACGCCGAAGAAACCGGCCTCGGGGTTGATCGCGTACAGGCGCCCGTCCTCGCCGAACCGCATCCAGGCGATGTCGTCGCCGATGGTCTCGACCGTCCAGCCGGAGATCGTGGGCTCCAGCATGGCGAGGTTGGTCTTGCCGCAGGCGCTCGGGAAGGCCGCGGCGACGTACTTGGCCTCGCCCTGCGGCGGGGTGAGCTTGAGGATGAGCATGTGCTCGGCCAGCCAGCCCTCGTCGCGGGCCATGACGGAGGCGATGCGCAGCGCGTAACACTTCTTGCCCAGCAGGGCGTTGCCGCCGTAGCCGGAGCCGAACGACCAGATCTCGCGGTCCTCGGGGAAGTGCGAGATGTACTTCGTGGTGTTGCACGGCCACGGCACGTCGGCCTCACCGGCGGCGAGCGGGGCGCCGAGGGTGTGCACGGCCTTGACGAAGAAGCCGTCCTCGCCCAGCTCGTCCAGGACGGCCTGGCCCATCCGGGTCATGGTGCGCATCGAGACGGCCACGTACGCCGAGTCGGTGATCTCCACGCCGAGCGCGGAGAGCGGCGAGCCGAGCGGGCCCATGCAGAACGGGACGACGTACATCGTCCGGCCGCGCATCGCGCCGCGGAAGACGCCCTGCTCGCCGGTGAAGATGTCGCACATCTCCGCCGGGGCCTTCCAGTGGTTGGTCGGGCCAGCGTCCTCCTCCTTCTCGGAGCAGATGAAGGTGCGGTCCTCGACCCGGGCGACGTCCGAGGGGTCGGACGCGGCGTAGTACGAGTTGGGGCGCTTGATCGGGTCCAGCTTCGTGAAGGTGCCCTTCGCGACGAGCTCCTCGCACAGGCGCTCGTACTCCGCCTCCGAGCCGTCGCACCACACGACGCGGTCCGGCTCGGTGATGGCTGCGATCTCGTCGACCCAGGAGATCAGTTCCTGGTGGTTGGTCGGTACGGGGGAGGGAGCCGCGTTGTCGCGCGCCACGATCGCTCCTAGATGAGGGTTTGGACGGACAGCTGTCCGCGCACATGCCGGCAGAGCCCGCTTCTGAAGATGCCTGCCCCTTGGGGGCTGCGACCCGGATGCTTCGCGACCGCTCATCCGGTGCCGACCGCACTCATTTGATCATCCGATCCTCATGGGCATCTGTCCAGAGGGGGTTCTCGTGACCGTCACCACTTCCGGACCGACCTGTAACCTACGGTTGCGTAGGTAGCATGGCGCCCATGACTTCCGCGCCCGACGCCGCCGAAAGCCGCTCTTCTTCCGTGACCAGCGCGGCCGCCGACGCAGTATCCGCGGTCGCAGCGGTGGCCGCGCCGCTCAAGCCCAAGCTGCGGGGCTGGCTGCACGCGGGAATGTTTCCCGCGGTCCTCATCTCCGGAGTGGTGCTCACGGCACTGGCCGACAGCACCCGCGGCCGGATAGCCTGCGCCATCTACACCCTCTCCGCCTGCCTGCTCTTCGGGGTCAGCGCCCTCTACCATCGCGGCAATTGGGGCCCTCGCGCCGAAGCCCTGCTGCGACGGCTGGATCACGCCAATATTTTCCTGATCATCGCGGGCACCTACACGCCGCTGACCATGCTGCTGATCCCCGGCGGCCGCGGCCAGGCACTCCTGTGGGCCGTGTGGGCGGCCGCCCTCGCCGGCATCGCCTTCCGCGTCTTCTGGGTGGGCGCGCCGCGCTGGCTCTACACACCCTGCTACATCGCGATGGGCTGGGCGGCCGTCTTCTTCCTTCCCGACTTCCTGCGCAAGGGCGGCATCGCCGTACTCGTCCTCGTCATCGTCGGCGGCGTCCTCTACAGCGTGGGCGGCATCATCTACGGCATCAAGCGCCCCAACCCCTCACCGCGGTGGTTCGGTTTCCACGAGGTCTTCCACTCCCTGACACTGGCGGCGTTCGTGGTGCACTACGTCGGCATCTCACTGGTGGCCTATTCGCACGCCTGAGGCGCCCGGCGCGGCTCCCGCACCGCCCGTCGCATCCCCGCCGCCGCGCCGTCCGGAGCCCCCGCCCCGCCGGCGCACGCCCCCGGCCCCCGTACGTGGCCGCGGCCTTGAGGCCGCGGCCACCTGCCATGTCAGGGCCGCCACCCCGGCCAGGACCAGCGCGACCACCGCGGCCGTACCGCCGACGAGGAACCCTCCGACGCACAGCGCCGCCGCGAACACGGCGAACACATCAATCGCGGTACGCATACCCGCAACACCCCCTCCAGGCATCACTGACAGTGACCTTGCCCTTGTTGAAGCGTTACACACACCACTGACAAACAAGGAGATATCAAGGAACACCGCCGGACCGACACCCTCATGCGTGCGGGAGCGGCGGTCGCCACCGGACAATGACGCGCATGGCCTCTGCACAGAAACCCGCCGCTCAGCCCGGTGCCCCCAAGCTCGGGCTGCGGGAGCGGAAGAAGATCCAGACCCGGCGGGCGATCCGCCGGGCCGCGTACCGGCTCTTCGAGGAGCAGGGGTACGAGGCGACCCACGTCGACCGGATCGCCGAGGCCGCCGACATCTCCCCCAGCACGCTCTTCCGTTACTTCCCCACCAAGGAGGACATCGTGCTCACCGACGAGTACGACCCGCTCCTGGAGGCGGGACTGCGGGCCAGGCCCGTCGGCGAACCGATGGCCGAGTCCATGCGGCACGTGGCCGTCGAAGCGCTGCGGCAGCTCCCGGCCGAGGAGCGCGCCGAGTTGGTCCTGCGCATCCGGCTCGTCCGGGAGGTGCCCGCGATCCGCGGCCGGACGGCGGAGAACACCGCGCGCGACACCATGCTCAGCGACGTACTGGCGGAACGGACCGGCCGGTCCCCCGACGACCTGGAGATCCGGGTGATCGCCACGGCCGTCCTGGCCGGGCTGCAGGAAGCGCTGATGCACTGGGTCGCGAACGATCAGCGGGACGACCTGGGAGAACTCGTCGACCGGACCATGGATGTGCTGGCGCGCGGGCTGACTCTGTAGGGGGCCCGCCTCACTCCCGCAAGGCCCTCCCGTACGGAGCCACCCGCCCCGGCTCTCTGGCCGGTTCCCCCAGCCGCCGGGCCAGCCGCCCGCGCAGCCGTGTCAGCCGCTCGATCCGGGCGTCCAGGTCGGCCAGCCGGCGGCGGGCCACCTGCTCCGCCGTACGGCAGTGGCCCGTACCGCCGTCCGCCGCGCCGCCTCCGGCATCCGCCGCGCCGTCCCCGCCACCCCCGGTGCCGCGTCGGTCACCGCGATCACCGCGATCACCGCGATCACCACGGTCGCCGCGGACGCCACCCGTGAAGAACACCTCGGGCAGGCCGTCGGGCGGGAGCGCGTCGAGGAGCGGCGCGAAGGACCGGATGTCGCCCACGGTCAGCCCCGCGTCGAGCAGTTCACGCACCGTGCGCAACCGGCGTACGTCCTCCGGCTCGTACACCCGGTGGCCCGACGGCGTACGCCGGGCGATCACCAGCCCCTGTTCCTCGTAGTAACGCAGTGCCCTGGCCGTCATGCCCGCCGCGGCCGCGGCGTCCCCGATGCGCATCCGGTCCTCCCCCACCGGGGCCGGGCCGGTCGCGCCCAGCTCCGTACGTCGACTCCTCCACACCGTACGTCGGCCCACTGGGACCGTACGTCGCCGACCGGAGGCACACCGACGGAGCCGCGCTACGGGGAGACCGCTCACAACTCCACGAGTACGGCGCCCAGGTGGCGTCCCTCGGTCAGTTCCCGCAGGGCGCGCGGGGCCTCCTGGAGGCCGTGCAGCCGGGCGTGCGGGAAGGTGAGCGTGCCGTCCCGCAGGCCGCGCCCGAACTGCTCGTTCCACTCGGGGATCAGGTCGAGGTGGTCATAGAGCGCGATACCGCGCAGCGTGATGCTGCCCGCCACCAGGGACAGCGTGTCGATCTCGGTGGTGTGCGCGCCGCTGCCGGAGAGCTGGTTGGCGAGCGCGCCGACCAGCGCGATACGGGCGCCGCGGTTGGCGAGCGCGATGGCCGCCTGCAACTGCTCACCGCCCACGTTGTCGAAGACCGCGTCGACACCGTCCGGAGCGGCCGCGCGCAGCTGCTTCTCGATCGGGCCGGCGCCGCGGATCACCGCCGCGTCGTAACCCAGCTCTTCGACCAGGTAGTCGGCCTTGCGCTGGGACCCCGTACTGCCGATGACCCGTGCGGCGCCCCGCAGCCGGGCCAGCTGCCCGGCCAGCGACCCGACCCCGCCGGCCGCGCCGGACACGAACACCGTGTCTCCCGCGCGGACCTCGGCGCCTCGGACGATGCCCATGTAGGCGGTCGGCCCCTGGGAGAGGTAGGCGGCCGGGTCGGGCAGCAGGTCCCGGTCCCGGCGTTGCGCCCGCGCGGCGTCCAGCAGGGCGTACTCCCGCCAGCCCAGGTTGTGTTCCACCAGGTCACCGGGGGTGAAGTCGGTGCCGGGGGCGGCGACCACCTCGCCGATGGCCGACCCGTACAGCGGCTCGCCGGGCACGAAGGACGGCATCGGGACGGTGGTGACCTCGTCCATGAGCGTCCGCATCACGGCGGCGACGCCCATGGTCGTGTTGCGGACGAGCACCTGCCCGGGCCGCGGCTCGGGTACGGGCACCTCGACGATCTCGAACAGGTCGTCGGTGAGCGGGCCCTGCGGACGGCCGGTCAGCCGGACTTCATGGTGGGTGGCGGGGAGGCCGCCACCGGTGCGGTTCGTGCGATCCGTGCGGTTCGTCATGCCGTCACGCTAGAACTTGACGCCCGCGTGAAGTTCAAGTCGGCTTGTGGTCCTAGGACTCAGGACGGAGGGGCGAGGACGATGCGCCCCGCCCCTGCCACCACCAGCACCAGCACCAGCACCAGCACCAGGTCAGCCGCCGCGAAGCTTCTCCCCCAGCTCCTCCGGCCCGGTCGTCGGACGCTCACACGTGAAGTGCCGGCAGACGTACGCGGCGGGCCGGCCGTCGACCAGCGAACGGTCCTTCAGCAGCGGCACCTCCTCCATACCGGGCTCCCCGAGGGCGACCACCGCACCGGGCGCGGTCCCCAGGAGGGCGGCGCGGTGCAGCGCCCGGGTGGCCGGGACGCCGTCCGGGCCGACGACCGCGACCTCGCGCGGCCCGTCCAGCACGGCCTCGGCGACGGACAGCCCCCACCCGATGAAGCGCGGGGCCCGGCCGCTCAGCGCCTTGACGACGCCCAGGGCGCGTTCGGCGGCCTCCCGGTGCGGCGTGCTGCCGGTCAGCGCCGCGTACGACAGGAGCGCTCCGGCGGCCGCGGTCCAGCCGGACGGCGTGGCGTTGTCGGTGGGGTCCTGCGGGCGGCGGATCAGCTGTTCGGCGTCGTCGGCGGTGTCGTAGAGCGTGCCGTCCTCGGCGGTGAAGTGCACGAGCACGGTGTCCAGGAAGAGGCCGGCGAACTCCACCCAGACGCCCTCCCCGGTGACCGAGGCAAGCGCGACGAAGCCCTCGGCGACGTCCGCGTAGTCCTCCAGGACGCCGGCGTTGGCGCCGGCCGCGCCGTCCCGCGAGGTGCGGTGCAGCCGCGCCTGCCAGTCCATGTGGACGCGTACGAGCAGGTCGGCGGCGTCCGTGGCGGCCTGCACCAGGTCCGGGCGGTCGAAGTAGGCGCCGGTCTCGGCGAGCGCGGCGACGGCCAGGCCGTTCCAGGCGGCGACGACCTTGTCGTCCCGCCCGGGGCGCGCCCGGGTGTCGCGGGCCGCGCTCAGCCGCTCCTTGATGCCAGCGATCCGCGCGGCGTCCACCAGGTCGTCAGTGTCGGGGAGTTGCAGGACGGAGGCGCCCTCCTCGAAGGTGCCCTCCTCCGTCACGCCGAAGTAGTGCGCGGCGACCTCGGCGTCCTTCTCCCCCAGGACCTCGCGCAGCTGCGCGGGCGTCCATACGTAGTACGCGCCCTCGACGTGCTTGCCGCTGCCGTCGTCGGAGTCGGCGTCCAGCGCGGAGGCGAAACCCCCCTGCTCCGTACGGAGTTCACGCACCATGAAGTCGGCGGTCTCGACGGCGATGCGGCGGGCCAGGTCGGACCCGGTGGCGCGCCACAGGTGCGCGTACGTACGGCACAGCAGCGCGTTGTCGTACAGCATCTTCTCGAAGTGCGGCACCGTCCAGGACGTGTCCACCGCGTAGCGCGCGAAGCCGCCGCCGAGCTGGTCGTAGATCCCGCCGCGGGCCATCGCCTCGGCGGTCGCCTGCGCCATCTGCAGGGCCGCCTCGGACTGCGTACGGGCGTGGTGGCGCAGCAGGAACTCCAGCGTCATGGACGGCGGGAACTTCGGCGCCCCGCCGAATCCGCCGTGCACGGCGTCGAAGTCCCGGGTCAGCGTCAGCAGCGCGCCGGCCAGGTCCTCCGGGCCCGGCGGCACGGGATCCCCCTTGGCCAACGATTCGGAGAGCGACCGCGCCGACAGGTCGGCGACGATCCGCCCGGCGACCTCGCCCACCTCGTCCCTGCGGTCCGCCCAGGCACTCCGCACACCCTGGAGGACCTGCGGGAAGGAGGGCATCCCGTGGCGCGGCTCGGGCGGAAAGTACGTACCGAAGTAGAACGGCTCGGCCTCGGGCGTCAGAAAGACGGTCATCGGCCAGCCGCCCTGCCCGGTGGCGGCCTGCACGGCCTCCATGTAGACCGCGTCCACGTCGGGCCGCTCCTCGCGGTCCACCTTCACGGGCACGAAGTGCTCGTTGATCAGCGCGGCGACACCTTCGTCCTCGAAGCTCTCGTGCGCCATCACGTGGCACCAGTGACACGCGGAGTATCCGACCGACAGCAGGATGGGTACGTCACGCCTCTTCGCCTCGTGCATCGCCTCCGTACCCCAGGGCCACCAGTCCACCGGATTGTCGGCGTGCTGGAGCAGGTAGGGCGACTGAGAGTTCGCCAGCCGGTTCATGCGGTCACTCTGTCACGCCGGCCCGGGCGTCCCAAACGGGCGTGTCGCGGGGGCGGGACGTTGTAATAGACCTCGTCGTACTCTGGGTCATGAGGTCGCCACGAGCCGGGACCACCGAGAACATTTCCGTGTCCATGCCCGCCGACCTGGCCAGTGAACTTCGCTCCCGGACCGGGCGCCGGGGTGTGTCCAGCTACATCACCGAAGCCGTCCGCCACCAGCTCGCCATGGACGGGCTCGCCGAGATCGTCGCCTCCCACGAGGCCGAACACGGCGCGCTCACGGAGCAGGAGATCGAAGCGGCGCACCGCGAGCTGTTCGGGGAAGAGGGCGAGCAGGGCACGGGCCAGGATGCCGCGTGAAGGAGCCGCCCATCCGCTCCCTGGTGCTCGATTCCCAGGCTCTGTCACTGTTGCTGTGCAATGACCGGCAGATGACCACCCGCACCGAGGCTTCGCGCCGGGTCGGGGCCCCGGTCGTGGTGTCGGCCCTGACCGTGGTCGAAGCGGCACACGGGAAGACGGACCTCGCGCGACTGAGGTGGGTCCTCTCCCGGCTGCGGGTGGAGCCTGTGAAGCAGGACGACGCCATGAACGCCGTACAGCTTCTGCGCGACGCGGGCGGGCTGCACGGCCACGCCATCGACGCCCTCGTCGCCGCGATGGCCCTCCGCTGCACGGCACCCGTCATCGTCCTGACCTCCGACCGCGACGACTGGTCGAAGCTGTGCGGCGACCGCGTCATCATCAAGGACGTGTGACGGCGCACGTCCCGCGGTGAGTGGCGGGTGGTCGACGCGGGGAGTTATCCACAGGCCTGCCGGATTTCGCGCGGAAGCGGAACACTGTGGGTACGGGAACCGATCACCGCGGGCCGGGACGGGGGCGCTGCCCCGGCCGTCGGGGAGTGCTGGGAGGCCGGGGGATCTCCGGGAACACCGGAACCTGCCGGGACGCTGGGAACTGCAGGAGGGGGAAGGCATGGCGGGCTCACTGGCTGTGCTGCGGGACAGTCACCGGGCGGATGCGGAAGGGCTGCTGTCGCGGGCCGTCGAGGAGGAGGCGCGGCGGTCGGGCGGGACCCTGGACCGGGGTGTCCTGTTGGCCCGGGCGCGTGCGGTGCTGGACGAACTGGCCGGTAAGGCGTCCGAGGAGTACGGCGCATACGTCGACGCGCTGGACGAGTCGGCGGCCGGGCAGCGTCCGCTGTCCGAGCGGCTGTCGCGCAAGGAGCTGAGTACTCCCGCGGTGGCCACCCTGGTCGCGGCGGTCGCCGCCTTCGGCACGGACCTCGCGTTCGGGACGGGCGCCGGTACGGCGCTCGGTGTCGGGGCCTCGGTGGTGGCCGCGGGCACCGTGGCGACGGTCGTGAAGCTGACTGCGGGGCATTGGCCGGCGGCCCACCGGCAGGCGGGGATGCGCGGGCAGCCGGGCGGCCCCGAACAGTTGCGGCTGCAGTGGCTGACGGCGCTGGAGGTGCGCGGCATCCGGCCGTTCCTGGATCAGCAGCGGATGCTGACGGCGGCGACGCGCGGCGGGTCCTCCGGGACGCCGGCGGCCTCCCGCGGCACCCGGGTGCCGCAGCTGCGCGGTGCGGACCGCAGTGCGGCGGCCCGCCAGCGGTCCGTGCTGGAGCAGTCCTTCTCCCATCTGCCGCAGCCGGAGCAGCCGTTCGCGGGGCGGCGGGCACATCTGACGCAGATCGCGCAGTGGGTGCACGCGGCCCGCGCGAGCACGGAGACCCGGCCGACGGTCGTGGTGCTGCACGGCGAGCCGGGCTCGGGCCGTACGGCGCTGGCGGTGCGGGCCGCACACCAGCTGCGTGACCAGTTCCGCGGCGCGTGCGTGGTGGACCTGCGCGGGGACACCCCGGACGAGACGCCGCTGCCGACCCGCGACGCGCTGCTGCATCTGCTGAACCGGCTCGGCGCACCGCGCGAACAGCTCCTCTTCCGGGAACGGCCTTCCCAGGAGCAGCACGTCAAACGGCTGACGGAGCTGTATCACAAGCATCTGACGGGTCTGCCCGTGACGGTCCTGCTGGACGACGCCTCGGACCCGGAGCAGGTGCGCCTCCTGGTGCCGGACCGTTCCGACAGCCTGGTGCTGGTGACCACCCGCGAGCCCATGGAGCTGCCCGGCGACCTCCCGGCGTGGGTGCACCAGCTGCCGGTGGGCGCGCTGGACTCGGCGGGCACCGAGGAGCTGCTGCGGGCCGCGGCCGACGAGTCCGAGGGGGAGACCGGGCCGTACGACCACCGGTCCGTCGAACGGATCGCGCAGCTGTGCGCGGGGCTGCCGCTGCCGCTGCGGGTGGCCGGTTCGTCGCTCGGTCCCCGGTCGCCCGCCACGCTGGCGGCGGATCTGGAGGCGAGCGCCGCGCGGTCTCCGGCCGCCAAGGGCCGGTCGACGCCGACGGAGGCGGCGCTGTGGTTGCGCTACGGCGACCAGTCGGAGACGGCCCGCCGACTGCTGCGCCGGCTCGCGCTGGTGGGGCGGGCCAGCCTGGGGGCGGCCGCCGGGGCGGCGCTGCTGGGCGTGGACGTACCGGAGGCCGAGCGGCAGCTGTCGGCGCTGGCCGCCGCGGGCCTGATCGAGCATGTGCGCGGCGACCGTTACCGCCTGCACGCCCTGGTGCACCACTTCGCGCACGGCCGCCTGCTGGACGAGGAGGACCCGGCCGAGCGCAGCACGGCCCAGGAGCGGCTGATCCGCAGCTACGCGGAGCTGGCGGACTCGGTGATCCGCCTGGTGGACGGCCGTACGTCCACCCGTGCCGACCGCTTCGGCTCGCACGGCTTCACCTCCCTGGACGCGGCGCTCCAGTGGCTGGACGACGAGACCAGCTTCATCACGGCCGCGCTGCGCCACGCCGACCAGGACGTGGACCAGGCGACCGTCTCGCATCTGCTGGGCGCGCTGGCGGACTACTGCCTGCTGCGCGGCGACCTGTACCGCCTCGGCGAGCTGAGCGAGCTGACCAAGGCCGCCGACCGGGGGCTGCTCGTACGGTCCGTGCAGTGGCGGACCGGTGTCGCGGCCCGTCAGCTCGGCGAGCTGGACAAGGCCCGTACGACCCTGACGTCGGTGGTCGACCTGTATTTCGAGGCGCAGCACCCGGTCGGGGCCGCGCGTGCCCTGCGTGATCTGGGCATCACGCTCCAGCAGCAGGGCAATCTGACGGAGGCCTCGGCGAAGCTGCGCGAGGCCCTGGAGATGCAGTCCGGCGCGGACGTGCGCGGTGACCGGGCGTGGACGCTGCACGCGCTGGCGGCGGTGGAGCGGGACCGCGCGCAGGTGGCGGAGGCGCTGGCGCTGCTGAGCGAGTCCCTGGAGCTGCACCGGGAGAGCGAGAGCCTGCACGGCCAGGCGTGGGCGCACTTCCAGCTCGGCCAGGTGTATCTGCGGATGGGCGAAGTGCCGGAGGCGGAGCGCGAGTTCCACGCGGCCCTGGATCTTTACGGCCGTACGCACGACGACCGCGGCGAGGCGTGGGCGGTGACCCAGCTGGCGCGGGCCCGGCTGGTGGACGCCGACCCGGACCCGGCGGTGGACCGGCTGCGCCAGGCCCTGCCCCTGCACCGCCGCCACGAGGACGCCCGCGGCGAGGCGTGGACGCTGTACTACCTCGGCCAGTCGCTGGAGGAGCAGGGCGACCTGGACGCGGCGCTGCGGCACCTGGAGCGGTCCCGGACGATGTTCAGCCGGATGCAGGACGGTTACGGCCTGGCCTGCGCCCGGCACCACTCGGGGCGCGTCACCCGGGACCTGCGGGCCGCGCAGACCGGCTCGCTGCGCAACAGCGGCTTCGCGCGGCAGCTGCTCCAGGACGCCCGCAAGGACTTTCAGCGGATCGGCGTCCCGCACGGTGAGGCCTGGTCCTGCCTGGAGTTGGTGATCATCGACGCGGGCAACGGCCGGACGGCGCAGGCGCTGGAGCTGGCCGACGAGGCGGCGCGGACGTTCGCCGGGTACGGCGACCGGCGCGGCGAGGACTGGGCCCGTTTCCTGCGCTGCACGCTGCTGCCGTTCGCCTCGCCGGGCGGCTCGGTGGTCGGCACGGCGGTCGCGCAGGAGGAGCTGGCGCGGCTCGCCCAGGACGGACACCCGACCCGCGACTCGAAGCTGGAGGACTGCGCGGAGACGTTCGCGCTGCTGCTGGACCGTGGCGTCGAGCCGGAAACGGGGTGGGAGGCATGGCGGCTCGGCATGGTGCCGAACCGCCACGCGCGCGAGGTCATGGGGGTGTCCATACCCTCGTCGCAGTGACGAGGGGTGTCCCCCGCGTCACGGTGGCGCCGGACGGGCCGGTGGACGGCGTCCCACCCCGCCCGGCGTCCGGGGACGCGCTCAGCCCGTCTTGGGCCGGGCCTTCCCCGAGGGCTGCCCCTTCGCCTGCCCCTTCGCCTGGCCCTTGGCCTGGTTCTTCGCCCGGCCGTCGGCCGCCTCCGCACCGCCGGAGGCGGCGGGCGCCTCCGGGGTCTCCTGGAAGTCGACCTTCTTCATCTGCTTGTTCATGGACTTCATCAGCAGCCACACGGCGCCGCCGATGACCGCGAACACGATGAAGCCGAGGACGCCCGGGGTCACCTTGTCCTTGTCGAAGCTGTCGGCAAGGGTGACGAAGTGCGTCACGGCGAGGGTGCTAGTCGCGCTCATCATGGAATCAATTGTTGCGGATGCCCGCGAAGAGGTCGTCCTCGGGGAGGGACGTGTCGACGAGCGACTTGGCCAGCTCGTACTCCTCCGTCGGCCAGACCTCCTTCTGGATGTCCATCGGCACCCGGAACCAGCCGCCGTCGGGGTCGATCTGCGTCGCGTGCGCGATCAGCGCCTTGTCGCGGATCTCGAAGAACTCGGCGCAGGGCACGTACGTGGTCAGCGTGCGCTCGCGGCGCTCGAACTCCTTCCAGCGCTCCAGCCACTCCCCGTACGGGGAATCCAGGCCGCGCTCCAGCAGCGCCTCGTGCAGCGCGACGGTGCGCGGCCGGTTGAAGCCCTGGTTGTAGTAGAGCTTCTGCGGCTGCCAGGGCTCACCGGCCTCCGGGTACTTCTCCGGGTCGCCGGCCGCCTCGAAGGCCACCATCGAGATCTTGTGGGTCATGATGTGGTCGGGGTGCGGGTAGCCGCCGTTCTCGTCGTAGGTCGTGATGACCTGCGGCTTGAACTCGCGGATCAGCTTCACCAGCGGCTCGGCCGCCGCTTCGACGTCCTGGAGGGCGAAGCAGCCGTCGGGCAGCGGCGGCAGCGGGTCGCCCTCGGGCAGCCCGGAGTCGACGAATCCCAGCCACTCCTGCCGGACGCCCAGGATCTCCCGGGCCTCGTCCATCTCCTTCTTGCGTACTTCGTGGATGTGCTCCTCGATGTACGGGTCGCCCTGGAGCTTCGGGTTGAGGATGGAGCCGCGCTCCCCGCCCGTGCAGGTGGCGACCAGCACGTCCACCCCCTCGGACACGTACTTGGCCATGGTGGCCGCACCCTTGCTCGACTCGTCGTCGGGATGGGCGTGCACTGCCATCAGTCGCAGCTGCTCAGTCAAGACTCGATCCTCAGTGAAAGGCCGGAGAAGATGTTTCCTATAGTGACCGAAGCGCGGGGCGATTAATTCCGGAGCCCCCGGGCAGGAGGAGCGATCATGACCGCGGTGCGCGAGGGGCTGCCCGACGGACGCTACGGCCGCTCCGCCGACCAGCGCGCCGACCGCAAGCTGAAGATCATCGGCGCCGTGCTGGGCACGGTACTGCTCGGCGTGGTCGGATGGTCCGGTTTCTCCTATATCTCCGGGCAGGACCTCAGCGGCCGGGTGATCACCTGGAACCGCGTCTCGGACAGCGCCGTCAAGGTGCATCTGGAAGTCGTCAAGGGCAAGGACGACACCGGCGTGTGCACGCTGCGCTCGCAGGCCGACAGCGGCGCCGAGGTGGGACGCAAGGACGTCACCGTCGACGCACCGAAGGAACAGGTCGACGTCGAGGTCACGATCCGTACGACGGCCCGGGCGACCAACGCCGTCCTGGTCGGCTGCACGCCCTCCGGCGGCTGACCCCACCGCGCGCCGGTCGTCCGGTGCGTCGCGGAACCCGCGCCGCGCGCCACGCGGTGCCGCACCGGGCCCGCCCCGCGCGTCGTCCGGTGTGTCGCCGGACTCGCCCCGCGCCGGCGCGCTGACCGGCGACGTTTCGGGCGGATGCCGTTCCCGGCGAAATTCCCCTTCCCCGTTTTGTGCCGGAATTGTTAGGCTCGTGGTTTCGCCCACCCGTGGAGGCGCAGCCTCCCTGGTAGGGCGTTTGATTTATCCCCAGCACCGACGAGGAGCACCTGTGACCCAGACCAGCGACAACGTCACCTGGCTGACCCAGGAGGCGTATGACCAGCTCAAGGCCGAGCTGGAGTACCTGTCTGGTCCCGCACGCGCCGAGATCACCGAAAAGATCGCGGCGGCCCGCGAGGAAGGTGACCTGAAGGAGAACGCCGGGTACCACGCGGCCAAGGAAGAGCAGGGCAAGCAGGACCTTCGGATGCGCCAGCTCAAGCAGCTGCTGGAGACAGCGAAGGTCGGCGAGGCGCCCGCCGCCACGGGTGTCGTGGCCCCCGGCACGGTCGTCACCATCGCGTTCGACGGAGACCCGGACGACACCCTGACGTTCCTGCTGGCCTCGCGGGAGTACGCGAGCTCGGAGATCGAGACCTACTCTCCGCAGTCCCCGCTGGGCTCCGGCGTGAACGGCAAGAAGATCGGCGAGACCGCCCAGTACGAGCTCCCCAACGGCAAGAAGGCTTCGGTGAAGATCCTCGAAGCCAAGCCGTACACGGGCTGAGCACCCCGCGGCCCCCGTAGCCCGGACGACGACCGGCCCGGAGCCCCAGCGGCTCCGGGCCGGTCGCATGTCCGTACGAGCCGGTGGGGCGCGCCCCGGCCTGCCCCCGCCTCAGGCCGTGGCCGACCGGTACTTGCGCACCGCGAGGGTACGGAAGAACACGATGATCACGACGGACCAGATCAGCGACGCCAGCACCGGATGCTGCATGGGCCAGGCGTCCGGGGCCTGGTAGTTCGGCGGCAGGTTGCCGAACAGCTCACGGGCGGCCTGCACGGTGGCGCTGAAGGGGTTCCACTCGGCGATGTGCCGCAGGAACGTCGGCATGTTGTCCGACGGCACGAACGCGTTCGAGATGAACGTCAGCGGGAAGAGCCAGATCAGCCCGCCCGAGGTGGCGGCCTCCGGTGTCCGTACGGACAGGCCGATCAGCGCGCCGATCCAGGAGAACGCGTAGCCGAGCAGGAGCAGCAGGGCGAACCCGGCCACGACCTTGCCGATGTTCTCGTGGGTGCGCCAGCCGACGATGAAGGCGACGATCGCGAGGACCACCAGCGTCAGCGCGGTCTGCACCAGGTCGGCGAGCGTACGGCCGGTGAGCACGGCGCCGCGCGCCATGGGCAGTGAGCGGAACCGGTCGATCAGGCCCTTGTGCATGTCGTCGGCGATGCCCGCGCCCGCTCCGGCGGTGGCGAAGGTGACGGTCTGCGCGAAGATGCCCGCCATCAGGAACTCGCGGTAGGCCGCGGGCGAGGTGCTGCCCCCGACGGCGATGGACCCTCCGAAGACATAGCTGAACAGCACCACGAACATGATCGGCTGGATCAGCCCGAAGATGACCATCTCGGGGATGCGCAGCATGCGGATCAGGTTGCGCTTGGCGACGACCAGGGAGTCCCGGACGGACTGGCTGACCGCGCCGCGCCGCTTCGGCACCCCGGCCCGCGGCGCCGTTTGCGTAAGGCTGCTCACTTGGCGCCCTCCTTGGTGTCCCGGGCGCGCTTCGACGCCCGGCGCGAGGGCCGTCCGGCGGCTTCGCCGTCACCGTCCCCGCCGTCCCCGTTTCCGCCGTCCCCCTTCTCGCCGTTGCCCTCGGCGACCTCGGCGGCGTGGCCGGTCAGCGAGATGAACACATCGTCCAGGGTCGGCCGGCGCAGCCCGATGTCGTCGATCTCGACACCGCGTACGTCGAGTTCGCGGATGACCTCGGCGAGCAGCTTGGCGCCGCCGGCCACCGGCACCGTGATCTTGCGCGTGTGCCGTTCGACCTTGCTCGCGCCCTTGCCGAAGCCGCGCAGGACCTCGTCGGCGGTCGCGATGTGTTCGGCGGCGTGCACGACGACCTCCACCCGCTCGCCGCCGGTACGGGCCTTGAGCTCGTCGGAGGTGCCGCGGGCGATCACCTTGCCGTGGTCGACCACGCAGATGTCGTGCGCGAGGTGGTCGGCCTCCTCCAGGTACTGGGTGGTGAGCAGCAAGGTCGTACCGCCGGCGACCAGTTCCTGGATGACCTCCCACAACTGCTGGCGGTTGCGCGGGTCCAGTCCGGTGGTGGGCTCGTCCATGAACATCACGGGCGGGCTGACGACCAGCGCGGCCGCCAGGTCGAGCCGGCGCCGCATACCGCCGGAGTAGGTCTTGGCCGGCCGGTCGCCGGCGTCGGCGAGACGGAAACGTTCCAGCAGCTCGGCGGCCCGGGCCTTCGCGTCGCGCCCGCTCATCTGATAGAGCTGGCCGACCATCATCAGGTTCTCACGGCCCGTCAGATACTCGTCGACGGCGGCGAACTGGCCGGACAGGCCGATGGAGCGGCGTACTTCGTCGGGATGCTTGAGGACGTCGATACCGGCGACGACCGCGGTGCCGCGGTCGGGCCGGAGCAGGGTGGTCAGCACCCGTACGGCGGTGGTCTTGCCCGCACCGTTCGGGCCGAGCAGTCCGAGGACGGTTCCTTCGGGGACGTCGAGGTCGACGCCGTCCAAAGCCCTCACCTCACCGAAGGTCTTCACCAGACCTTCGGCGTAAATGGCGCCTGGCATGTGGTTACTCCCAAGGTATGGGTTAACTCCAGGAAGATAGAATTGTACTTTTTCCGGGCATCAATCGCTCTATGGACACATCCACAGGCATATTCCCGGCACTGAAGGGGCGCCGGACGCACGAAAACACCCCCTCGAACCCGGACCATACCGCACACGCGATACATCGCGATATCCGCCAGATGGCGTGCGCGCCCACACGGCGGCACAGCCGTGCACCTCCGTCGCAGACCTCAGCGGTACGCCGCAGCCGCGCGCGCCGACTCGCACCAATCCCACACCGCACACCACGCCCCCGCGGGCCACGTCACCCCATGACGGTGTAACCCGCCGCGCGCAGGGCGGCGCTGACCTCGGCGCAGTGCTCCGGGCCCTTGGTCTCCAGATGCAGCTCCACCTCCGCTTCCGTGAGCCCGAGCCGCGGATCGGTCCGCACGTGGCTCACGTCCAGGACGTTCGCGTCGACCTCCGACAGCACCCCGAGCAGCGTCGCGAGGGCCCCCGGCCGGTCCGTCAGCCGCAGGCGCAGCGACAGGTAGCGCCCCGCGGCGGCCATGCCGTGCCGCAGGATGCGCTGCATCAGCAGCGGATCGACATTCCCCCCGGACAGCACCGCGACCACCGGCCCCTCGAAGGACTCGGGCCGCGACAGCAGCGCCGCCACCGGACTCGCCCCCGCCGGCTCCACGACCAGCTTGGCCCGCTCCAGGCAGAGCAGCAGAGCGCTGGAAAGCTCGTCCTCGGACACGGTACGGACCTCGTCGACGAGATCGCCGACAATTTTGAACGGTACGTCGCCCGGCCGCCCGACCTTGATGCCGTCCGCCATCGTCGCCGGCGCCTCGATCGACACCGGCCGCCCGGCCGCCAGTGACGGCGGGTAGGCCGCCGCGCCCGCCGCCTGCACCCCGATGATCTTCACATCCGGCCGCAGTGCCTTGACCGCCAGCGCGATCCCCGCCGCGAGCCCGCCACCGCCGATGCCCACGACGATCGTGCGCACCTCCGGGCACTGTTCGAGGATCTCCAGGCCGACCGTGCCCTGGCCCGCGATGATGTCCCGGTGATCGAAGGGGTGGATGAAGACCGCGCCCGTCTCGTGCGCGTACTCCTGGGCGGCGGCCAGCGTCTCGTCCACGACCTGGCCGTGCAGCCGCACCTCGGCGCCGTACTCGCGGGTCGCGGCGACCTTCGGCAGCGGCGCGCCCACCGGCATGAACACCGTCGAGCGCACCCCGAGCAGCGAGGCCGCCAGCGCGACGCCCTGCGCGTGGTTGCCGGCGCTGGCGGCGACCACACCGGCCGCCCGTTCCTCCGGCGACAGCCCCGCGATCCGCACATACGCGCCACGTATCTTGAAGGAGCCGGTGCGCTGCAGGTTCTCGCACTTCAGATGCACCGGCGCCCCCACCGAACCGGACAGGTGCCGGCTCCCCTCCAAGGCGGTGGACCGGGAGACACCGGACAGGATCTTCTGCGCCTCCCGTACGTCCTCGACGGTGAGCGCGGCGGGGGCGGCGGCCACCGGGCCCGCGCCCGGCCCGGAAACAGAGGCGGAACCGGAACCCGACGCCGGCACCCCACCGGTACCGGATGCCTCCGCACGTGCCGGGACTGATGCCGGACCGGCTGACCGGCCGGCGGCAGAACCGGAAGCGGAATCCGAAGGGGAACCGGGGGCGGAAGTACGCTCGTGCGGCGTGTGATCGGCCATGAAGCCCAGTCTTACAGTTCGGCCCGCGGCGGGTGCGCGGGGCCGCCGGCCCGGTGCCACAGGGGCACGTCTTTGGACAGCGCCGGTACGGTGCGCGCCGGGGCCGCGTACTCTGTCCCCCAATCCGTACGCATCCCATGAAGCGAGCTCCCGGCCATGCCCACCTCTTCGGACATGACGACCCACACCGACCCCGCTCTTCTCGACGCGCTGCAACACCAAGTCGCCGTTTTCGCCCGCCGCGCCGAACAGAGCCGGCTCGGCGGCGTCGGCCAGGCACGCAACTCCATGGACCGTGCCGCCTACCTGCTCCTGAACCGTCTGGACAACGAGGGACCGATGGGTGTCAAGGCGCTCGCCGCCGGCATGGGCATCGACTCCTCGACCGTCACCCGGCAGGTCGCCCCGCTGGTCGACTCCGGCCTGGTCAACCGCGCCTCGCACCCCGAGGACGGCCGTGCGGTCGTCCTCCAGCTCTCCGAGCGCGGCCGGTCCCGGCTGGAGGAGGTACGCGCCTCCCGCCGCGCCCTGATGGCGCTGGTCACGGAGGAGTGGACGGAGGAGGACCGGGACGCGTTCTGCACGCTGCTGACGCGCTTCAACGCCTCCCTGTCCACGGTCACCGCGACGCTGCCCCCGGTGCCGTCCAGCTCCTGACCCGACAGCGGGAATCCGGCCGCCGGCCCTGATCAGGCCATAAGGGCGGCCGGACCCGCGGGCAACACGAGGACCCGCGCGGGCCCGCCACGAGCCGCGCGCCGTACGTCCGCCCCGCCCGGACGGTGTACGCGTCCACCGCCCCCGGTTTTTCCCTGCCGCCTCTTGACCGCGTGCCGGGCCTGCCGTGCCATGGAGCTGTGCGAGAGCGGCGGGCAGCCCAGGAATGCCGTCGTGCCCGGGAGTTCGAGGCGTTCGTCGCGGGCGCGGCCGGCCGTCTGCTGCGCGCCGCCACACTCCTGACCGCCGAACCGGAGGGGCGGCCGGCCCCCGCCGCCGAACGCCTCCTCGTCCTGGCGCTGGCCCGTACGTACGCGGCCTGGGACCGGCTGCGCGGCGAGGACCCGTACGACCGCACGCGCCAGGAGATGGCCGCCCACTTCGCACACTCCGCCTGGCGGGAACGCCTCCCCCGCGCGCTGGGGCACGGCAGGCGCCCGCCGCCCAGCGGCCTTCTGGGGCGGCTGTCCCCGCAGGAGCGGCTGGTGCTCGTCCTGCGCCTGTACGAGGGCGTGGCCGAGGAGCAGACCGCCGCGCAGCTGGGGCTGCCCGCCGAACGCGTCCACGCGCTGTGTTTGCGGGCCGTGGGGCGTATGCGCAGCAATCCCCCTGCCGGGCACGCGGGGCCGCCGGTGCGGGTCGGCGAGGCGGCCGCACCGGACCCCCTCCAGCCCGCCCCGCCCACGGAAGCCGCCGCGCCATGAGCCTGCCGGACCGCAAGGAGGCCGAGGTACGGCGGATGCTGGACGGGCCGCATCCGCCGGTCCCGCCCGACCTGGCGCTGCGCGCCGCCACGAGCGGCCGCCGGCTGCTGGCCCACCGGCGGCTGGCGCGCCAGGTGCTGTGGCTGCTGGCCGTGGCGGCGGTGGCGGCGCTGCTGGTCTGGGCGGCCGTGGACCAGCCGTGGCTGCCGCCGCCGGCGCTCACCACCCCTCCGCTGGAGGGGTGGTGAGCCGGGGCCCGGGTCCCTGCGTCCTAGCCCAGCGCCTGGGTGAGGTCGGCGACCAGGTCGTCGATCGACTCGATGCCGACCGAGAGCCGTACGAGGTCGTTCGGGACCTCCAGCAGCGAGCCCGCCGTCGAGGCGTGCGTCATCCGGCCCGGGTGCTCGATCAGCGACTCCACGCCGCCCAGCGACTCACCCAGGGTGAACAGCTTGGCGCGGTTGCAGACCTCCACCGCGGCCTGCTCGCCGCCCGCGACGCGGAAGGACACCATGCCGCCGAAGGAACGCATCTGCTTGGCGGCGACCTCGTGGCCGGGGTGGGTCTCCAGGCCCGGGTAGTACACCTGCGTCACCTTGTCGTGCGAGGCGAGCAGCTCGGCGATCCGGGCCGCGTTGGCACTGTGCCGGTCCATCCGTACGGCCAGCGTCTTCAGGCCGCGCATCACCAGCCACGCGTCGAACGGGCCGGCCACCGCGCCCATGGCGTTCTGGTGGTAGGCCAGTTCGTCGCCCAGCTCGGCGTCGTTGACGACGAGCGCGCCGCCGACCACGTCCGAGTGGCCGCCCATGTACTTGGTCGTGGAGTAGACCACCACGTCCGCGCCGAGGGCCAGCGGCTGCTGAAGGTAGGGGCTGGCGAAGGTGTTGTCCACGACCAGGCGGACCCCGGCGTCGCGCGCGACGGCCGCGAGCGCGGGGATGTCCGTGATGCCGAGGAGCGGGTTGCTGGGCGTCTCCACCCAGATCGCCTTCGTACGGGGGCGCAGCGCGTCCCGTACGGCCTGCGGGTCGGAGGTGTCGGCGACCGACCACTCCACACCCCACCGCTCGACGACCTTCGAGATCAGGCGGAACGTACCGCCGTACGCGTCATTGGGGATGACGACGTGGTCGCCGGGGACCAGGAGGGTGCGCAGCAGGCAGTCCTCGGCCGCGAGGCCGGAGGCGAAGGCCAGACCGCGGCGGCCGCCGTCGAGGGCGGCCAGGTTCTCCTCCAGGGCGGTACGGGTCGGGTTCGCGCTGCGGCTGTACTCGTAGCCGCCGCGCAGCCCGCCCACGCCGTCCTGCTTGTAGGTGGATACCTGGTAGATGGGCGGCACCACCGCGCCGGTCGCCTCGTCGGGCTCCTGACCTGCGTGAATGGCAAGGGTCTCAAAATTCTGGGGGCGCTCCTCGCGCTGATCGCTCATATCAGCCGAGGGTAGTCGTCCACACCCGCGAACTTTTCGGAACTTTCTGCTTCGCTGGATAGTGGATACATACAAGACACAATTGCGCTCCACCGCCCGCCTCCCTCCCACGACCGGAATCCGAGACTGACCACATGGACGCTCTGCTGGTTCTCTTCGCCGCTGCCGCCCTCGGCGGTCTCGTCCTGCTGCCCTGGCTGCGGCGCCGGCAGGCCGCACAGCACGCCCAACAGGGGCTGGCGGCCGCCACCGACCCCATGGCGGGCTACGGATTCGTCCCGGCCCAGCAGCTCGACGTACGGCTTCCCGGCCCCGACCAGGAGCTGGAGGAGGCCCTCGACGAGATCCGCCGCGGCCACGACTGGCGCCCGGCCGCGCAGTTGCTGAGCGCCACCGGCGAGGACTGGGAACGCCGCTGGCAGCGCGTCCAGACGCTCGCCGGGGCCGCGGCGTTCGAGCTGGCCGAGCGGCCCGGACAGGGCGGCATCTGGCTGCGTACGTGGCGCTCCGAGGCGCCCAAGGACCCCGGCGGCGCCCAGACGCACGCCCAGTTCCTCGTCATCCAGGCGCTG
Source organism: Streptomyces sp. NPDC033221 (assembly GCF_055577005.1). Lineage (NCBI taxonomy): Bacteria > Bacillati > Actinomycetota > Actinomycetes > Kitasatosporales > Streptomycetaceae > Streptomyces > Streptomyces sp. NPDC033221. The sequence continues at coordinate 340,593 of NZ_JBVIQN010000001.1, forward strand.
CGCGACCCCGGCTCGCAGGACTTCCGCATGATCCTGGAGGAGGCCCGTACGGTCTGCCACGAGGCGGCCCTGCTGGCCCCCGGCAGCCCCATCCCGTACATCACCGAGCTGGCCGTCGCCCGCGGCCTCGGCGACCGCCGCGCGGACTACGACGCGCTGTGGTCGAAGGTCACCCAGCGTGCCCCGCACCACATGGGCGCGCACCTCGCCGCCCTGCCCTACTGGGCACAGAAGTGGCACGGCTCCCAGGACGAGGCCACCGCGTTCACCGAGAGCGCCGCCTCCGCCGCCCCCGCCAAGAGCCTGCTCCCCGCCCTCCCGCTCTTCGCCGTCTACGACCACCTGCCCGAGGCCAACATGGTCCGCGGCCTCTACCAGAGCGCCGTCGTCGAACGCGCCATCGAGGGCGCGCACTTCGCCCTGCGCGAGGCCCCGGCGGACCACCCCATGACCCCGCACGTGCGGCATCTCCTCATCTGGTTCCTCGTCCACGCCGAGCGCTACGAAGAAGCCGTGGAACAGCTCCGCCTGGTCGACGGACACGTCGGCGCCGTCCCGTGGTCGTACGGCAGCAGCCCCGCCGCCGAGTACGCCGCCTTCCGCGCCCTGGCCGTGGCCGGCTGGGAGCGCGGCGGCGGCACATCGGCACGCTTCCGCCCGCACCCGTAATCACCGGCAAGGCGGCAGCGCGCCCCCGCGGAATGCCCCCCGGAACGCACGCCCCCTAGCCCTGCATGTCCCCGCGGTAAACGCATCCCCGGAATGCGCGCCCCCTCCCCCACGTTGACCCAGCAGCCGGGCACCGCCCTCACTCATCCCTCACCACCGGAGCGAGACGCCATGCTCTTCAACCGCTTCAAGAACGCCCTGCCCTCCCCGGAGGAGGCCCTGAAGGGCCGCCCCGAGCGCGACTTCCCCGTCCCCGAGCGCCACACGGTCCTCGGCAACCCGCTCCTCGGTCCCTACCCCGACCACCTGCGCATCGCCGACTTCGGCCTGGGCTGCTTCTGGGGCGCCGAACGCAAGTTCTGGCAGGCCGAGGGCGTCTGGACGACCCTGGCCGGCTACCAGGGCGGCCACACCCCCAACCCCACTTACGACGAGGTGTGCAGCGGCCTCACCGGCCACACCGAAGCGGTCCGCGTCGTCTACGACCCCGCCACAATCTCCTACGCCGCCCTCCTGAAGCTCTTCTGGGAGTCCCACGACCCCACCCAGGGCTTCCGCCAGGGCAACGACACCGGCACCCAGTACCGCTCCGCCATCTACACCCACTCCCCCACCGACCAGGAGACGGCCGAAACCTCCCGCACCACCTACCAGTCCGTCCTGACCGCCTCCGGCCACAACCCCATCACCACCGAAATCCTCCCGGCGGCCGACCGCCCCTTCTACCCGGCCGAGGCGTACCACCAGCAGTACCTCGACAAGAACCCGGCGGGGTACTGCGGGATCGGGGGGACGGGGGTGAGCTGCCCCGTCGGCGTGGCCCCGGCCGGCGACTGACGGCCGGACCTGGTCCGCCGGAACGGGCTGCCTTCAGTCGGCCGTCCGTGCGGGACCTTCCGTCCGCGCCTCTGTCTCCGGCTCCGCCAACGTGTCAGGCGGAACACACGGGCCCAGTCGTCCCCGGGAAGTAGTGTGCGGGCCTACGCGAGTTGGCCGGAGCGAGGAGGGCACGTGGGCCTGGAGGCGCGGAAGCTGGTCGGTGATCCGGTGGAGTATTTCCGGGCGCTGGCCGGGGATGCGGGGCCCTTGGGGTGGTGAGGGGGGTGGGGTGTGAAGGGCCTACCCCTGTCCTCGCCTGCTGAGTTGTGCCCGGTCGGCCGCCGAGGTGCCCTGTTTCCAGCCCTCGGCGTCGTGTATGCCGCGCATGCGGACGGCGGCGGTGTCGGGGAACAGTTCGCCGGTGGTTTCGGCGACGGCGACCTCGCGGGCGGCCAGGACCGGCAGGAGGCCGGGGGTGTCGGTGGCGGCTTCGGTGGCCGCTTCCTCGGTGGCTGCCGTCAGCCGGGTGCGGATGCGGTCGGCGTACGCGACGAGGAAGGTCTGGCGGAAGTCGCGGGTACGGCGGGACCGGCCGCGGCTGTGGTGCTCGTCGCCCGCGCGGTGCATGGCGGCGGTGGCCTGGAGGAGCAGCGAGGTGTAGAGCAGTTCGGCTGCGTCCAGGTCGGCTTCGAAGCCGATGAGGGTGGAGAAGCCGACGTCGCCGGACCAGACGGCCTGGCAGCGGTTGGCGGCGGCGACGGCGTCCAGCAGCAGGGCCTTGGCCTGCTCGTACGGGCCTTCGATGCCGATGCGGATGGCGGAGGGGCCGGCGGTCCGGGCGGTGCCGGTGCCCGCTTCGGTCCGGGCGTGGTCGAGCAGCGCCTCGTCGATGCTGTGCCGTGCCATCAGTTCCTGGGCCTTGGCCGACAGCGCCTCCGCCTCGTCCGGGTAGTCCGTCCCCTCGGCCTTGGCCAGCAGGCCCCGGATGCGGCCCAGTGTCCGGGACTCGGCGGGCGTGTTCGCGCGGGCCGGGCGGGCGGCCGGGAGGGGCGTGATGCGGGGCAGCCGTCCCAGGACGCGCAGCGCTGCCAGGACGTCGTACGTCGTCTCGAAGCGCGAGCTGCGGCGGCGGTGCGCCAGCTCTTCCAGGTAGCGAGCGTCCGACTGCCACCAGACATCGGCTCCGAGATCGCGTAGCTGGGCTGCCCAGCGGGGACCGCGGGCACGTTCCGCCGTCCGGCCCGCGCGCCGCACCTCGGCCGCCATCGCGTCCACGACGACGGCGGTACGCGGGCCGCCGCCCGTCTCTCGCCGTACGATCCGCTCCAGGTCGGCGGGCTGCCAGCCGCCCTGCCAGCAGCGGTGTACGCCGTCCTCCGCCGCGGCCAGCAGCGCGGCGCTGACAGCCTCCGGGCCCGCGGGGGCCGCCGCCAGCATCGAGGCGCCGGCCTCCAGGGCGTCTTCGGCGGGTGTGCCGTCCTCGGCGTACCGAACGCTGCCGAGCACGGTGCCGATCAGTTCTCCGGCCGCGGCCCGGTCCTGCTGCCGCTGTCCGTCCTTGCGCTTGCTCACCCGGCCACTTTACGGAGGCGGGCGGTCGCCGCACGGAAGCGGGCGGCCCCCTCGGTGGTCGGGGGGGCCGCCCGCCTGGACGTGCGTACGGAAGCAGGTACGCGGGCTTCCGAGAGGGGTTACTTCACGGCGCTGCCGGCCACCCACTCGTTCCAGTCCATGTTCCAGCCGTTGAGGCCGTTGTCCGGCTTGATCGTCTTGTCCGGGGAGTTGACCATGTGGACGACGTCGCCGACCAGCGAGTTCTCGTAGAACCAGGCGCCGTCCGTGCCCGGGTCGCCGGCGCCCTTGACGTCCTCCAGGCCGATGCAGCCGTGGCTGGTGTTGGCGTTGCCGAAGATGCCCTTGCCCCAGTAGTTGCCGTGCAGGAACGTGCCGGAGTTGGACAGGCGCATGGCGTGCGGCACGTCGGGGATGTCGTACTCGCCCTTGCCGTCGTTGTTGGTGAAGCCGACCGTGGAGCCGTCCATCCGGGTCTGCCGGTACTTCTCCGAGACGACCATCTTGCCGTTGTACGTCGGGTGGTCCTTGCTGCCCGCGGAGATCGGGATGGTCTTGATCGTCTTGCCGTCGCGGACCACGGTCATCTGATGGGTCTTCGCGTCGACGGTGCTGACCTGGGAACGGCCGGTCTGGAAGTTCACCGTCTTGTTCTGGACGCCCTTGACGCCGGGGGCGGCCTCGACGCCGTCCAGCTTGAGGTCGACGGTGACCTTGGAGTTGGGCTTCCAGTAGTCCTTCGGGCGGAAGTCCAGGCGCTGGTCGCCGAACCAGTGGCCGACGACGTCCTGGTTGCTGCTGGACGCCACCTTGATCGCGGACTGGACGTCCTTCTTGTTCTTCACCGGCTTGTCGAACTTGACCGACACCGGCATGCCGACGCCGACGGTCGAGCCGTCCTCCGGCGTGTAGTTCCCGATGAAGCTGTTCTTCGGGGAGACCGTGGTGAACGTCGAGTTCTCCACCGCCTTGCGGCCCTTGGAGTCGGCGGCGTGGGCGGTGAGCGTGTACTTGGTCGAGCGCTCCAGCTGCTTCTTCGGCTTCCAGGAGGAGCCGTCGGCGGCGAGCGTGCCCTCGACCGGTTTCTTGTCCTCGCCGGCGGTCATCTTCACGTCGGTGAGCTTGCCACCCTCGACGGTGACCTTGGCGGCGCTGCTGATGCCCGCGTCGGCCGAACCGTTCTTCGGCTCGATCTTGATCTTGGCTTCCGAGGCGTCCTTCGCCGCCGCCTCGTCGACCTTCTTCGTGTTGTCCTGGCCGCCCCCGTCACCACCGTCACCGCCACCGCACGCCCCGAGTGTCAGCACACCCCCGAGCAGCGCGGCAGTGGCTATCAGGCCCTTGCGACGCTTGCTGTCCGTCATCACACGATTCTCCATTGCCTTGCTACCGAACCCGGAAACCCCCGAGCCGGGCGTCGCACCGCAGACTGCCGGCCGACACCATCAGGAACGTCTGTTCCGTTTCGTCCGTTCCATACGTGCGGCAGTTGTGGGAAACGCCACGCAACCCCCGTACGGCGATGGCCGCAGGGGGTCGCGTGGCGTGGGCGGCGGTCGGCAGCAATGCGCAGCTTCGGGCCGGGCGCCGGGCGGATCGCCGGGCCGGGCCTCAGAAGCGGACCCGCACTCCGTCCCCTTCCGCCCCGGCCGTCTCGGACTCCTCGTCCTCCGGGAAGTCGTCGTCCTCCGCGTCGTGCCCGAGGACCCACTCCGCGTCGGTGTCGTAGTCGATCTCCTCGGAGCTCCACGACGCCTGCGTCAGCTCCACCCCCGGCACGCCCTCGACCAGGTCGAAGGGGTCCACGAGGTACGCCAGCGCCTCCGCCGGATCGGTCTGGACCGTTTCCCGCGCATGTCCGCGCTCCTCCGCGGGTAGAGAAGGGTCACCGTTGATGTGGTCGAGTGCCGCGCCGGTCAGCCGGTCCGAGTCGGCGACCTCCATGACCAGTTCGACATGGAGCCGGACAAACCGTGATGTCTCGTCATTGCTCATGTCTGGGAGCGTAAGCACCACCGGCTCCTGACTTCCCCGCGACCCGCGGCTGTCACTAACATCTGTTGTCAACGGTCAATTTGCCGAGCCCACAAGGGGGATTGTTTCCGTGCCCGTGACCGCTCGTCGACCACTGCTGACCGCCGCAGCCGCGGGATCGGTACTGCTCGCCCTGTGGTTCGTACCGTCCGCGAACGCCACCGTCGAACACGGCGAACGGACGCCGCACGACGCCCCCCGGTCGGCCCGGCAGGCCCCCGGGTCGCCCTCGCACACCGCCGCGCGGACCAGCGCGGACCAGCAGGTTTCCGCCGACGGGCAGGGAACGCTGCTCGCCGACACCGGCGCCTTCGACACCACGCCGTACGTCGTCGGCGGCGCCGCCTTCCTCGGCATCGGCGCCGGGCTGGTCGGCTTCTCCGTCCGCCGCACCCGCGGCGACGCGGTCTGAGCGACCCGACCCGGCCCGGACCTGGCAAAGAAGCGCGGAGAACCGCGCGGATCTCCGGGACGGCGGTTCTGGCGGGCCCGGTGACCTCGGTGGTTCCGGCGCGCTCGGCAGCCCGGCGCCCCCGGCGGAGCGGGCCGCGCCCGCTCCGCCCGGTCAGCCGTACGCCGCCGTCAGGCCAGCTCGCCGGTGACCTGCTCGACCGCCTCGACCAGCCGGCCGCCACGTACGAAGTCGTACGCCGCCTCCAGGTCCGGCGCGAGGAAACGGTCCGCCCCCGGCCCCTGGACACCCGCGTCCCGTACGGCGTCCAGCACCGCGCGGGTGGCCGGTGCCGGGGTCAGGCCCTCGCGCATCTGCACCGCCCGGGTCGCCGCGTACAGCTCGACGGCGAGCACCCGGGTCAGGTTGTCCACGGCGGTCCGCAGCTTGCGCGCCGCCGACCAGCCCATCGAGACGTGGTCCTCCTGCATCGCGGACGACGGGATGGAGTCCACCGACGCGGGCACGGCGAGCCGCTTCAGCTCGCTGACCAGCGCCGCCTGCGTGTACTGGGCGATCATCAGGCCGGAGTCGACACCCGGGTCGCCGGCCAGGAACGCGGGCAGGCCGTGCGAGCGGTTCTTGTCCAGCAGCCGGTCCGTACGGCGCTCCGCGATCGAGCCGAGGTCGGCCGCGGCGACGGCGAGGAAGTCCAGTACGTACGCGACCGGCGCGCCGTGGAAGTTGCCGTTCGACTCGACCCGGCCGTCCGGCAGCACCACCGGGTTGTCCACGGCGGCGGCCAGCTCCCGGCTCGCGACAAGCCGCGCGTGGTCCAGGGTGTCCCGGCCCGCGCCCGCGACCTGCGGGGCGCAGCGGATGGAGTACGCGTCCTGGACGCGCGGCGCGTCGTCCTGGTGGTGGCCGGTGAGTCCCGAACCGGCCAGGACCTTGAGCATGTTGGCGGCCGAGGCGGCCTGACCGGGGTGCGGGCGGATGGCGTGCAGTTCCGGCGCGAGCACCTTGTCCGTACCGAGCAGCGCCTCCAGGGAGAGCGCCGCGGTGATGTCCGCCGTGGTGAACAGGCGGGCCAGGTCGGCGCAGGCCATGACCAGCATGCCGAGCATCCCGTCGGTGCCGTTCAGAAGGGCGAGGCCCTCCTTCTCGCGCAGCTCGACCGGGGCGATGCCGTGCTCGGCGAGCAGTTCGCCGGCGGGCCGCACGACGCCGTCCGGGCCCTCCGCGTCACCCTCGCCCATGAGCGTCAGCGCGCAGTGCGACAGCGGCGCCAGGTCGCCGGAGCAGCCCAGCGAGCCGTACTCGTGGACGACCGGGGTGATCCCCGCGTTGAGGATCTCCGCCATCGTGCCGACGACCAGCGGCCGGACCCCCGTGTGCCCGGAGGCCAGGGTCTTCAGGCGCAGGAACATCAGCGCGCGCACCACCTCGCGCTCCACCTGCGGGCCCATGCCGGCGGCGTGCGAGCGCACGATGTTGCGCTGGAGCTGGGCGCGCAGCTCGGGGCTGATGTGGCGTACGGCCAGGGCGCCGAAGCCCGTGGAGACGCCGTACACCGGGTCCGGTTTGGCGGCGAGGTCGTCGATGACCGCGCGGGCGGCGGCGACGGCCGCCGTGGCCTCCTCGGACAGCTCGATACGGGCGGCGCCGCGGGCGACGGCGATGACGTCCTGTGCGGTCGTGCCGGACGTCCCCAGCACCACAGTGTGCATATCCATATTCAGGCACCCTAGAGACTGAATCCCTGGATGTCACCACTGGATTCCCGGCCGGATGACCACCGCCCGCCTCACCGCCGAAAGCGCCGGCGCTCCCTCGACGGCGCGCGCTCCGGCGCGTCCGCCAGGCGGACCACCGGATCGTCCGCACCACCCTCCCGGCCCGCCACCACGGGAGCGCGCGACCCGGACCCCTTCGCCCGGTACTGGGCCGCGTCCGCCAGCCGGAACAGCCGCCGGGCCGAACGCACCGGGCCGATCGGGTCACCGGTCGACGCGACGCCGACCGCCACCCCCTCGCCCAGCTCCAGCTCGGCCGCCCGGTCACACAGCTCGGTGGCCACCTTGGCCACCTCGTCGGCCGACGGACCCACCGTGAGCAGGCAGAACTCATCGCCGCCGAGCCGGGCGGCGAGGGTGCCCGGCAGTATGGCGCCGCACAGCGAGAGCACCGAGCCGAATCGTTCCAGCAGCCGGTCGCCGACCGCGTGCCCGCACGAGTCGTTCACCCGCTTGAGCCCGTTGAGATCACACACCACCAGACTCACCACCGCACCGTCCCGCCGGTGCCGCTCCAGCGCCTCGTCCAGCCGCATGTCCACCGCACGCCGGTTCGCGAGCCCGGTCAGCGCGTCCGTGAACGCCAGCCGCCGGGCCTCCGCCAGCCGCTCCGTCTGCGCGATGCCGGCCGCCGCCACCGCCGCCAGCACGGTCGCGAAGTCCGCGTCCGCCCGGTCGAAGACCGGCTCCCCGGCCGCGCGGGCCACATACAGCTCGCCCCACGCCCGCCCGTGCAGCACGATCGGCGCGACCACGCAGCAGCCGCGCCCCCTGCGGCGCAGCGCGGCCACCCGCTGATGGTTGTACGGCCCGTCGTCCGACCCGTCCCCGACGGTCTCGACCCAGGCGTTCGGCTGGCCGCCCCCGGCCCACTGTTCGTGCAGGAACCCGACGATCTCCGGAAACTCGTGCACCGGATACGACTCGCCCTCGGGGTACTCCGCCTCCCCCTCGGCCAGCTCCCCGACGTTGACCAGCACCTTCAGCCGCCCCAGCTCCCGCTCCCAGGCCGAGATCGCCGCGAACGAGCCGCCCAGGGCCGCCCGCACCCCCTCCGCGGCGGCCCGCACCGACTCCCGCGGCGTGTGCGCCGCCGCCATCGCCTGCGCCAGTGCCACCACGGCCCGAAGCCTGTCGTCGCCTTCGCCCGTCACCGGACCTCGCATTCCGTCACCGTGAGCACTACGTGTCACTACAGCGTAGGAATGTTGCAGGGCGTTCGCCCTTTCCGGCCGGGGTGCGGCCCTGGGGACCGGGGTGCGCCCCTTTGGAGCCGCCGCGCGCTGTCCGCTCCGGCCCGGGGACCGGGGCTGTCGGGTTTCAGGGCCCGGGCGGTCTACTCCCCCGGCCACTCCGGCCGCCGCTTCTCGTTGAACGCGGCCACTCCCTCGGCCCGGTCCCCCGAGAACGCCACACTCCGCCACGCGCCGTCCTCCACGTCCAGCCCCGCCCGCAGGTCCAGCCCGTGCCCCACCCGCAGCGCCCGCTTGGCCGCCCGCAGCCCGACCGGCGAGTTCCGGGCGATGCGCTCGCCGAGCACCAGCGCTTCCGGAGTGTCCCGGCCTTCGTCCACCAGTTCGTCGACGAGGCCCAGGGACCGCGCTTCCGCGGCCTCCACCCGCCGCCCCGTGAAGATCAGCTCGGCCGCCCGGGCCGCCCCCACCCGTCGCGGCAGCAGCTGCGTACCGCCGCCGCCGGGGATGACGCCGACCGACACCTCGGGCAGCCCGACGACCGCCGTACGGTCCGCCACGATCAGGTCGCACGCCAGCGCCAGCTCGAACCCGCCGCCGAGCGCGAAGCCGTGCACGGCCGCGATGACCGGCATCGGGAGTTCCAGGACGCCGGTGTAGGCGGCCCGGGTGCGCGGCCGCTGCCGCATCAGGTCGGCGTCACTGAAGGAGTTGCGTTCCTTCAGGTCGGCGCCCACACAGAAGGCCCGGTCGTGGGTGGAGGTCAGCACGGTGACGCGGACGCTCCGGTCGCCGGCGAGCGCGGCGCAGGCGGCGCTGAGGCCGTCGGCCATGGCCGTGGACACGGCGTTCATCGCCTTGGGCCGGTCGAGCCGCAGTTCGGCCACGTGCCCGTGCCGGTGTACGCCGACGAAGTCCCCGAAGCGTTGCGTGTCCATGCAGCACCCTCCCTGGTTAACGACCGTTCCGTCACTTTAACCAGGGGGCGCAATACCCGGGGGCGTACGGCTCAGCCACGTACCCCAGCCGCTGGGGTACAGCCGCGCGCTAGCCGCGACGCCCCAGGAGCCAAGGCTCGACAACGCCCAGCCCCCGCACCGGCCGCTGCCACATCGGCCGCAACGCGAAGCGGTACTCCGGCAGCGGCCCCGCGCCGTCCGCCGCCGCCGCGGCCGCGGCCTTCGCGTCGGCCTCGGAGACCGGCGCCTCGCCCGTACGGCCCAGTTCCTCCGCGAACGCCTCGTCCACCAGCACCGTGTCCTTCGGCGCTATCGACGTCAGGCGGCTGGCCAGGTTCACGGTCGTACCGAAGACGTCACCCATCCGCGTCGTGACCGTCCCGAACGCGATGCCGACGCGCAACTCCGGCATCGTCTCGTCGTTGGCCATGGTCTCGATGAGGCGGAGCCCGATCTCGGCCGCCGTCCCGGCGTCGTCGGCGGCGAACAGGACCTCGTCGCCGAGCGTCTTGATGAGCCGGCCGCCGTGCGCGGCGACCAGGTCGGCGGCCGTGGTCTCGAATGCCTCGACCAGCTCGCCCAGTTCCTCCTCCTCCAGGCGGCGGGTCAGCCGGGTGAAGCCGACCAGGTCGGCGAAGCCCACCGCGAGGCGCCGGTCGACCATCTCCGCGTCGTCCTGGGCCTGTACGACGCGGCCGGTCGCGGCGGCGAGCTGGCGGCGCCAGACATAGACCAGGAACTCCTCCAGTTCCGGCAGGAGGAGTTCGACGAGGGGGTACGTGATCTCCGTACGGGTCAGGCCGGAGTCCTGGGGCTCGGTCAGGCCTTCCAGGAACGAGTCGATCTGCCAGTCGGCGAGGCGGGCCGTGGTCTGCCCGGTGGAACGGGCCACCTGGACCGCCATCGCCTCGCTGAGCAGTCCGGCCTCCACCAGGCCCGCCAGCCGCCGCAGCGCCAGTACGTCGGCCTCGGTCAGCGCCTTGACCTGGCCGATGTCCGCGAAGCCCATGGCACGCCAGAAGCGGGAGGCCAGTTCCATGGAGACACCGGCGCTGCGGGCCGCCTGGAAGGGGGTGTAGCGACGGTCGGCGCCGAGGATCAGCTGTTCCAGGCGGATGGCGATGGTGTCGTCGTCGGGGTCGGGGTCGGCCCCCGCGCCGTCGGCACCCGTGCCCGCACCGTTCACCGCGCCGTCGGCGTCCGCGCTCACGCCGACGGCATCCGCGTGCGCACCGCTGGCCGCGCCGTCGGCAGGCGCCGGGTCCCCCTCACGAGGAGCAGCCCCCGTCCCACGAGGGGCGATGTCCGCTTCGCGCGGGCCGGCGCCCGAGTCGTCGGCGGTCACCGCTCGCTCCCTGTCCGTTCCCTGCGCACTGCCCTTCCGATCACTGCTCGTTCGTTCGCCCGCTCCACGGCGGACGGCCTCAACGATACGGCAGGTGTGCTCTGGCTCACTCTCACGCCCCGTCGCTATCGCCCCAATCGGCACATAGGTGCGATTGCTCCCGAGCTTTCTTGACCAAGATCTGATCACTTCTGACCGCCATGCGGACGCCCGGAGAAGCGGAGGCCCACACCGGCACAGCGGAGCCCGTCCGGCCCCTCCCGAACCCGCCCCCCCCCCGGGAGGCCACCCCCGCCCCTCCGGCCCTGCTCTACGCCCCCGGCGCCGGCCGCACGTGCACGATGTCCCCCGCGGCGACCGGCTGCTGCATCCCTTCCTCCGTGGCCAGCACCAGCCGCCCGTCGCCGTCGATGGCCACCGCCTCACCGAGCAGGGCCCGGTCCCCGGGCAGTTCGGCGCGTACGGAACGGCCGAGCGTGGCGCAGCCGGCCGCGTACGCGTCCTGGAGGCGGCAGGCCGCCGCGTCGCCGTCCGCCGCGGTCCACTGTCCGTACCAGTCCTCGACCGACCGCAGCACGGCCCGCAGCACCGGATCCCGGTCGGTGACCTTGGCGCCGGCCAGGGCGAGCGAGCCGGCGCCGGGTACGGGCAGTTCCTCGGCGCGCAGCGTGACATTGAGGCCGATGCCGATGACCACACCGTCGCCGGCCCGCTCCGCGAGGATGCCGCCCGCCTTGCGCTCCTCGTCGCCGACGGTGACCAGCAGGTCGTTGGGCCACTTCAGGGCGGTGTCCACGCCCGCGGTACGGGCCACCGCGCTGGCGGTCGCCACCCCGGCGAGCAGCGGCAGCCAGCCCCAGCGCTCCACGGGGACCCGCGGGGTGAGGTAGAAGGAGAAGAAGAGTCCGGAGCGCGGCGGCGCCGACCACCTGCGGTCCAGCCGGCCACGGGCGGCCGACTGCTCCTCGGCGACGAGGACGGCCCCCTCGGCGAGCCCTTCGGCGGCCCGTGCGACGAGGTCGCTGTTGGTCGAGCCGGTCGAGGGCACGACGTCGACGCCGGTCCACAGCGAACCGGAGCGCAGCAGGGCGCGCCGCAGCGCCGTGGCGTTCAGCGGCGGCCGCTCCAGGTCGGACCAGCGTCCGCCGGAGCCCGCCCCGGGGCCCGTTCCGGCCCGCGCCGCGTCGCCGTCGCCGTCGCCCGCGTGGTCTTTGTCCTGGTTTTCCGGTGGTTGAGGCGTCATGACCCCAGCCTAGGTGTGGTCAACGACGCAGTGCCGCTGAGCAGTCCCGCCGATACGCTACGAAGCGGTAGCCAACCCCGTTCAACCTCCGTACCACCCTCGTACGAGCACCAGTCCAGGACGAGCAGGAGCCGCATCCCGATGTCCGAGCCGGAAGCACACATCACCACGACCGCGGGCAAACTGGCCGATCTCCAGCGCAGGATCGAGGAGGCCACCCACGCCGGGTCGGCGCGAGCCGTGGAAAAGCAGCACGCGAAGGGCAAGCTGACGGCGCGTGAGCGCGTGGAGCTGCTGCTCGACGAGGGCTCGTTCGTCGAGCTGGACGAGTTCGCGCGGCACCGTTCGACCAACTTCGGGCTGGAGAAGAACCGGCCGTACGGCGACGGTGTGGTGACCGGTTACGGCACCGTCGACGGCCGCACGGTCTGTGTGTACTCGCAGGACTTCACCATCTTCGGCGGTTCGCTGGGCGAGGTCTACGGCGAGAAGATCGTCAAGGTGATGGACTTCGCCCTGAAGAACGGCTGTCCGGTCGTCGGCATCAACGACGGCGGCGGCGCCCGTATCCAGGAGGGCGTCGCGGCCCTGGGCCTGTTCGCGGAGATCTTCCGCCGCAATGTGCACGCCTCCGGCGTGATCCCGCAGATCTCGCTGATCGTCGGCCCGTGCGCGGGCGGCGCGGTCTACTCCCCCGCCATCACCGACTTCACGGTCATGGTCGACCAGACCTCGCACATGTTCATCACCGGTCCGGACGTCATCAAGACCGTCACCGGCGAGGACGTGGGCTTCGAGGAGCTGGGCGGCGCGCGGACGCACAACAGCACCTCGGGCGTCGCGCACCACATGGCGGGCGACGAGAAGGACGCCATCGAGTACGTCAAGGCGCTGCTGTCCTACCTGCCGTCCAACAACCTCTCCGAGCCGCCCGCCTTCCCCGAGGAGGCGGACCTGGAGACCTCGGAGTACGACCGTGAGCTGGACACGCTGATCCCGGACTCGGCGAACCAGCCGTACGACATGCACACCGCCATCGAGCACGTCCTCGACGACGGCGAGTTCCTGGAGACGCAGGCGCTGTTCGCGCCGAACATGGTGACCGGCTTCGGGCGGGTGGAGGGCCACGCGGTCGGCATCGTCGCCAACCAGCCGATGCAGTACGCGGGCACGCTGGACATCAACGCGAGCGAGAAGGCGGCGCGGTTCGTGCGCACCTGCGACGCGTTCAACGTCCCCGTGCTGACGTTCGTGGACGTACCGGGCTTCCTGCCGGGTACGGACCAGGAATGGGACGGCATCATCCGGCGCGGCGCCAAGCTGATCTACGCGTACGCGGAGGCGACGGTTCCGCTGATCACGGTGATCACCCGCAAGGCGTTCGGCGGCGCGTACGACGTCATGGGCTCCAAGCACCTGGGCGCGGACCTGAACCTGGCCTGGCCGACCGCGCAGATCGCGGTCATGGGCGCGCAGGGCGCGGTCAACATCCTGCACCGCCGCACCCTCGCCGCGATCGAGGACCGGGACGCGCAGGACACCCGCCGCCAGGAGCTGATCCAGGAGTACGAGGACGCCCTGCTCAACCCGTACGTGGCGGCCGAGCGCGGCTACGTCGACGCGGTGATCATGCCGTCGGAGACCCGCCGGCACATCGTCCGCGGGCTGCGCACGCTGCGCAACAAGCGCGAGTCGCTGCCCCCGAAGAAGCACGGCAACATCCCGCTGTAGGGCCGCCCGTGCCCGTCAGCCGCGCTGTCCGCCGCTCGCCGCAACCCCTCAAGGAGGTCGGTCGATCATGATCAAGGTCGTCCGGGGCAACCCCACACCCGAGGAGCTGGCCGCCGCACTGGCGGTGGTTCGCACCCGCGCGGCGGCGGCCGCTGCCGCCGCCTCCGCCGCGCCCGGCCCGGACCGTACGGACGAATGGGCCGATCCCGCGTCCACGATCCCGCGCAACCGGCTGCCGCACCCGGGCCCGCGGGCCTGGCGTACGAGCTACTGGCCGCGCTGAGGTTCCGGGCCGACTTGGTGGATACGTCCGACGGCGCTTGAGTACGCGTACTCAGGCGCCGTCGGCGTTCCCGGCGCAGGATCGAAGGATGCTGTGGTCCGATCCGCCCGACGAGCCTCCCGAGGAGCTGCGCCAGGTACAGGCGATGCTCCGTCGGATGGGCATCGTGCTGGCCGTGGCCGCGGTCGTGCTGATGGTGATGCTGGTCGGCGGGGCCTGAGAGCCCGGACCGGCGGGCGTGGCGGGGCGGGCGCTCCATGCCGGACCGTCCGCGGACACAGCCGGTCCCCACGGCGACGGATTCGTACCCGCTCCGCACCGAATCGGACGAAGAGCACCAGGTCACACACCCCGACTGCAACCGCCACCCCCGCTTGGGACATCCTTTACCTCTGAAGGCCGCAATTCGGGCGCCTGTACGGCCGGACCGCGCGGCACCGGGCCGTACACGGCATGGGGAGTGGAGAGCGATGAACAGGCCGCTGAGACACATAGCCGTCTTCTGCGGGGTGCTGGTGCTGGCGCTGCTGGTACGCGTCACCTGGGTCCAGTTCGTCCAGGCGGACGAGCTGTCGAACGACGACAACAACCGCCGGGTGAAGATCGAGGCGTTCTCCTACCCGCGCGGCAACATCATCGTCGGCGGCAAGCCGATCACCGGCTCGGTCGAGACGACCGGCGACTTCAAGTACAAGCGGGTCTACAAGGACGGCCCGATGTACGCGCCGATCACCGGCTACGCCTCGCAGTCCCAGGGCAGCACGTTCCTGGAGGGCGTCTACAAGGACATCCTCAGCGGCAAGGACGACAAGCTCTTCCTCAAGCGCGCCAAGGACATCCTGACCGGGGAGAAGCCGCGCGGCGGCGACGTGCTGACGACCATCAACGAGAAGGCGCAGCGGACCGCGTACAAGAGCCTGACCGACCTCAAGGCCAAGGGCGCGGTGGTCGCCCTCGAACCGGGCACCGGCAAGATCCTCGCCATGGCGAGCACGCCGTCCTACGACCCGTCCGTCTTCGCGGGCAGCTCCTTCAAGGAGGGCGACAAGTACACCGCCCTCATCAAGGACAAGTCCAAGCCGATGAACAACCGGGCGTCGCTGGAGATCTACCCGCCCGGCTCCACGTTCAAGATCCTCACCGCGGCCGCGGCCCTGGAGCACGGCGTGGTCCCGGACATCGACACCCCGGTGCAGGCCCCGGTGCCGTACACCCTGCCCCAGACGGCCACCAAGGTCGGCAACGACATCGCCACCGCGCCGTGCGAGAACGCGTCCCTCAAGGTCGGTATGCAGTGGTCCTGCAACAACACCTACCTGGAGGCGGCGAACCGGCTCGGCAAGGACAAGATGCGCGAGACGGCGGAGAAGTTCGGCTTCAACCAGAAGCTCTTCACCCCGGTCCGTACGGCCACCAGCGGCTACCCGGAGAAGCTGGACAAGCCGCAGACCGCGCTGACCGGCATGGGCCAGGGCAGCCTGACCAGCACGCCGCTGCAGATGGCCATGGTCGTCGCCGGACTCGCCAACAACGGCAAGGTCATGCAGCCGTACCTGGTCGAGGAGACGCGCGGTCCCGACCTGTCGACGATCGAGAAGTTCGAGCCCAAGGAGCTGAACCAGGCCGTCTCCGAGAGCACCGCGAAGAAGGTGCAGGAGATGATGGAGAACACCGCGGAGAACGGCACGGCGAAGAAGGCGCTGATCGACGGCGTCAAGGTCGGCGCCAAGACCGGTACCGCCCAGCACGGCGCGGACGTCCGCGACGAGCGTCCGTACGCCTGGTTCGTCTCGTACGCCAAGCAGGGCAACGGCTCGCCGGTCGCCGTCGCGGTCTTCGTCGACCCCTCGGACATGGACATCCCGCGCAAGGAGATCGCCGGCGGCAAGCTGGGCGGCCCGATCGCCAAGAAGGTCATGGAGGCCGTGCTCGGCAAGTGAGCGGGCCGGCCGGCGGGGCCGGGTGATCAGGGGGCGGGTGCCGGACGGCGCCCGCCCCCTGCGTATCCGCCCCCGCTCCGTACGATGGCGGTCATGACCGTTCAGCCCGGCGCCGCCGCCCGCCGTCTCGTCCTCGCCTCCCAGTCCCCCGCCCGGCTCGGCCTGCTGCGCCAGGCCGGGCTCGCGCCCGAGGTCGTCGTCAGCGGCGTGGACGAGGACGCGATCACCGCGGACTCCCCCGCCGAACTGGCCCGGGTGCTCGCCGAGGCGAAGGCGGCCGCGGTGGCCGCGCGCCCCGAGGCCGCCGGCGCCCTGGTCATCGGCTGCGACTCGGTGCTGGAACTGGACGAGCGGGCGCTCGGCAAGCCCGCCGACGCCGAGGACGCGACCGCCCGCTGGAAGTCGATGCGCGGCCGCTCCGGCGTCCTGCAGACCGGCCACTGCGTGATCGACACGGCGGACGGGGGCCGCCGGGTGTCGGCCACCGCCTCCACCACCGTCCGCTTCGGCGAGCCGAGCGACGCGGAGATCGCCGCATACGTGGCCTCCGGCGAACCCCTGTACGTGGCGGGCGCCTTCACGCTCGACGGCCGGTCGGCGCCGTTCATCGACGGCATCGACGGCGACCCCGGCAACGTCATCGGCCTGTCCCTGCCGCTGCTGCGGCGCCTGCTGGCCGATCTGGACGTCGCGATCACCGACCTCTGGGCGTGATCAGGCGGCCGTTCTCAGGCGGGCCACCTCCCAGGACGTTCAGCGCAGCCCGAAGCACGGCTGCCAGAGGCGGTCTGCCTCCGGTACGGCCACGGTGAGCAGCGCACACAGCGGGCCCGTCGCCCCGCCCAGCAGGCCCATGCGTTCCTCCCCCAGCGACCGCACCCCGGGCAGCCGGTCCAAGAGGTGGCGGGTCATCCGCGCGCGCAGGGCGGTCGCGGCGGGCAGCCGGGCGTGGTGGTGGAACGCGTCCGCGACGGCCAGGACACCAGCGGCACCATGGCAGCAAGCGAGCAGGTCCGCCGGGCGCTCCCCGAAGAGGTGGAAGTCCTCGTCGTAGCGCTCGGCGAGGCCGGTGAAGGCCCCCGCCGCCCAGGCGGCCGCCGCCTTGTCGTCCAGTGCGCCGGCCGCGTCCCACAGTGCCCAGGTGACGCCCGGATTGCCGTAACACCACGCCTGGCGCGCGCGGGCGCCGTCGGGCGGCGGCGCGTCGAGTCCGGCACCGTCCCAGCTGCGGATGCCCCGGGCATCGTCGAAGGACTGGCGGGCCAGCCAGTGCGTGGCGTTGCGCAGCGCACGCCGTGTCGCCCGGTTCGATCCGGTGTGCCGGACGGCGGTGGTGAGCGCGGAGACCACACCGGCGACGCCGTGCCCCATACCGGTGTCGACGCGTCCTTGCAGCCAGCTCGGACACGGGTGTCCGGCGTACCCGTCGGCGCGCAGCCGCGGCAGCCCATCCCCCATACAGAGGTCCGTCAAGTGGTCGACATGCGGCGCTAGTTGACCCCTCTCCGGGATGGCACCCACGCACAGGGAAAGGAGCGTGCCGGACGGCCCGACGATCAGATCCCGATCGGGGAACCGGGCACCCTCCCGCCGCCACGGCCGCGCCTCCGCGACGCTCAGCAGGTGGTCGCGCAACCGGTCCGCGACGTGGTGCAGTTGAGGGCGGAGGCGGGCACCCAGGCGCAGCCCGGCGAGGGTGCCCGCCAGACCGCCGCCGTACAGGCCGGAGTGACGCCGGCCGCGCCCGATGCCCCGCGCCCACACGGTCACCACATGGCTCGCGGCGGCGGCCTCGGCGGGCGTCCCGGTACCGGCCACCAGGGCGGCCAGCGCGGGCACGCCCGGGTCGCAGGGCGCGGTCCCGGCCTGCCCTCCGGAAACCTGGCAGCGGGCCCAGGTGTCCAGCAGCTCGACGGCGAGCGCGCGGAGCGCGGGGGCGGGGGCGGCATCGGTGCCGTCAGTGCGGTCGGTGCCGTCGGCGGCCGTACCCTCCGTGCGGGTGCTCGTGCTCATATCCGTATCCGTATCCGTCCGTCCGGGAGCGCCACAGGCACTTCGCATGGTGCCCTCGGGGAGCGTGGGGCGCATGTGGAGCGGACTCGGATGACGGCCGCCCGGCAACCGGCGACTGACCGCCGACCGCCATTGCCGCCGTAAGGCAGCCGGAAGTAACATACATACATGGATGTACGTAAGAGCGAGGCGGGTGCGACCGGAAAACCACCCCGCCCCACTCAGGCCGACCGCAGGGCCCGTACCCGCGCCGCGCTCCTCGAATCGGCCGCCCGGGGCCTGTCCCGCTACGGCTACGGCAACCTCCGCCTCGAACAGGTCGCCAAGGACGCCGGGTACACCCGCGGCGCGCTCTACCACCAGTTCACGGGCAAGCAGGAGCTGGCCCTGGCGGTGACCGAGTGGGTCCTGGAGACCTGGTGGCAGGAGGTCGGCCGGCACGTCGAGCAGGAGCGCGACCCGGTCGCGGCGCTGCTCACCCTGGCGCGCGGGCACGCCGTGTACTGCCGGCGCGACATCGCCCGCGTGGCGTTGGCACTGCGGCTGGAGTTCGCGGGCCAGGACCATCCGGTGGGACGCGAGGTCGAGAAGGGCTACCGGGTGCTCGTCGAGCGCTGCACCGGCCTCGTCACCGCCGCACGCGAGGCGGGATCACTGCCGGACGGCCCGCCGGCCCGGACCCTCGCGCTCGCCTTCGTCGGCGCGATCGAGGGCACGTCGATCGCCCTGTCCGGCCAGGCGCCGTACGACGAGTCGCTGGTGGCCGGCGCCGCCGCCGGTGCGCTCGGGCTGCCGTACGGCCCCGGAGACCGCACGGATACGGACCGCACCACTCACCTCCGACAGGACACGTGAAGGAGAGCGTCATGAAGATCGGCATAGTGGCACACCACTACCCGCACGCCGCGCACCGCGAGGAGTTCGTCGCCCGCGTGCACCGTGTCGCCGCGGAGTTCCGGCGGACGCCGGGGTGTCTGTCGGCGGACTGCTGGCTGACCGCGGACGGCGGCGCGGTGGTCTCGATCGTGCAGTGGGAGTCCGAGGAGGCGTCGGCCGCGTCGCTCGCCGCCGTACAGGCGGCGGCCGGACCCGACCTCGTCTACGACGAGCGGGAGGCGCGGCCGCGCGAGATCGTGCGGCTCGCGGCGCCCTGACCGCCGCGGCCGCCCGGTGTCACACCGCCGCCGTCGCGCTCCGGCCGCCGCGGCCGGCCGGCATCACGCCGCTGCCGTCGCGGCGTGCCGGCAGTGCACGCACAGCAGGCGGCGGCCCGCCGAGTGGGCGGTGCTGCGGCCCAGGCCCGCCGTACGGTGGACCGTACGCGGCACGGCGGCGGCGTGCGTGCCGCATGCCGCCGCACCGCAGTCCGCACAGACGGCCAGTGCGGCGGTCTCGGTGCCGAGTTCCGCACAGTCGAAGCACTGCATTCAACAACTCCTGGTGAGCTTGGTTCCGTGATCCCCGGTGAGGTGACCGTTCTGACTGAACGGCGACCGCCCGCCGCGCATTCCGGGAATTCGCACGCGGTGACCACCGTCACGGTGCACGAGAATTCGGTGCCCGCCCAGGCCCCTTTTCCACCAGGAACCGCATTCCTGGTAATGCCGCTACCACCCGGCAATCCGGGACTTTGGTCCCGTGGTCAGCCTTCGGCCGCCAGCCGGCGCAGTTCCCGGTCCGCCGCCGAGCCCGGCTCGGCCAGGTAGACCACCACGGCCTGGTCCGGCTCGTCCGGCAGCCGCAGCGTCTCGAAGGACAGGTCCAGGGAGCCGGCCCGCGGGTGGTGCAGCGGCTTGCTGCCGTACGTCTTGTCGCGGACGTTGTGGTCGGACCACAGGCGGCGGAAGTCCTCGCTGTGCTCGGTGAGTTCGGCGATCAGCGCGGCCAGCTTCGGGTCGTCCGGGTGCCGGCCGGTGTCCAGCCGCAGGAAGGCCACCGTGTCGTCGGCCTTCTGCTGCCAGTGGACGTAGCGCCGGCGGGCGGACCGGTCGAGGAAGGTGAGGCGGGCGAGGTTGCGCTCCTCGGGCGGCAGGGCGGGGAAGTCGGCGATCAGGATGCGGGCCAGCTTGTTCCAGGCCAGCACCTCCTGGCGGCGGCCGACCACGTAGGCGGGCGCGTACGCGAACGTCTCCAGGAGCCGCAGCACACCGGGCCGCACCTCCTGGCCCTGCCCGGCGGCCGGCTGCCGGGCGTCGTCGTGGCGGCCCTCCTCGCCACGCACCAGGGCATACAGGTGCGCCCGCTCGTGCGCGTCGAGCCGCAGGGCGTGCGCGATGGCGTCCAGCACCTCGGCCGAGGCGAGGCCGCCGCGGCCCTGCTCCAGGCGTACGTAGTAATCGACGCTGACCCCGGAGAGCTGGGCCAGTTCCTCGCGGCGCAGGCCCGGCACCCGGCGGCGGCCGCTGAATCCGGTGCCCGGTGCGATGCCCGCGGCCTCGGGGCGCACCCGGGCCCGCCGCGATCGGAGGAATTCCCGTAGTTCGGCCCGCCGGTCCATCGTTTCCACCTTCGATACCGCGGGCCGCGGACCCTTCGCCACGGAACCCGTACTTCCCTGCATCCCTGTTTCTTCACTCCGTCGCCGTGCCTCTTCCGCACGTCCCGCTTTCCCGATTCTCGCGCGGGCAATTCCCGGCCGCGGATTGCCGAGGGTTCCCCAGCGTACTTCCGGAGATCCGGCGGAGCTGTGCGAGGCTGGAAGGCCGTACGCGCGCGCCGCCCGCCCGCGTGCCGCCACGCCCCGCGCCCTGCCCCGGAAGGAGACCGCCATGCCGCAGTCCGTCGACCGTGCCCTGGACCTGCTCGACGCGGTCGCCGCGGCGGACGGGCCGGTGACGGCGAAGGCACTGGCCCGGCAGCTCGACTGCGGCCTCTCCACGGTCTACGACCTGCTCGGCTCACTGACCGGACGCGGCCACCTGGCCCGTACGGCCGCCGGATACACCCTCGGCTACCGCGTGCCCGCCCTGCACCAGGCCTTCCAGCGGCAGTTGCGGGTCGACGAGCGGGTGCACGAGGTGCTGCTGCGTCTGCGCCGGTCGTCCGGTGCCGACGTCTTTTTCAGCACGTACCGGGACGGCGAGATCGCCGTACTGGACGGTGCCGCCGGCCAGGACTCCGCCTTCTCGGTCGGCCAGGACCCCGCCGCGCACGCCACGGCGCACGGCCGCGCCCTGCTGGCCTCCCTCCCCGCCGCGAGCCGGCGCCAGTACCTGACCGCCCGCGGCCTGCACCCCCGGACCGCACGCACCATCACCGCCCCGGAACGGCTGGAGCGCGAACTGCGCCGGGTCCGCAGGAACGGCATCGCCGTGGAGCGCGAGGAGGCCGCGTCCGGCATGGCCTGCGTCGCCGTACCCGTACCGGTACGCCTCGGCGGCCCCGACACCCCACCCACCCTGACCGCCGTCTCGGCCGCCCTCCCCCTGGCAGACTTCGCCCGCCTGCGCGCCCCCCTGGCCGAGGCACTGCGGCGCGAGGTGGCGACGCTGGGCTGAGGGGCGCCGACCACGGTGCTGATGTGCCTGTGCGGTGCTGCCGGGCCGGGGAGGTGCGGCGCTACGTTGGTGCCGTCGCCGTGCGGGGAGCACGGGGCGTACGGGTGTCGTGAGGCGCTCGGGCCACAAGTGGCCTTGGTGGCTCGCGAGGAACAGGGGGAACACCATGACCGGTAAAGCCACAGTGGCCGAGCTGACGTACTACCCGGTCAAAGGGTGCGCCGGGGTGTCGGTGCGCGCGGCGGAGGTGACGGGGGCCGGGATCGCTTATGACCGTAGTTTCATGATCACTGGGGTGGATGGTGTCTTTCGCAGTCAGCGGCGTGACCCGGGGATGGCGCTGATCCGTCCGGAGATCAGTCCTGACGGTGCCCGGCTGACGCTGCGTGCGCCGGGTGCCGGGGAGCTGGGGCTGGACGTGGACACCTCGTCCGCCCGCCGGGACGTGGAGCTGTTCAAGGTGGGTTATCGGGGGATCGATCAGGGCGACGCCGTCGGCGAGTGGCTGACGGAGGTGCTGGGGGTGCCGAGCAGGCTCGTACGGGTGCCGCCGGAGCACGACCGGGTGACGGACGGCCTGACCCCGGGGACCTCCGGGTACGCCGACAGTTGCGCGCTGCACGTGCTGTCCCGGTCCTCGCTGGAGCTGCTGCACGAGCGGCTGGCGGAGCAGGGCGCGGCGGCGCTTCCGATGGACCGGTTCCGGCCCAACATCGTGGTCGACGGCTGGGACGAGCCGCACACCGAGGACCGGGCGCGCCTGATCGCCGCCGGGGACACCGAGTTGGGGTACGCCAAGCTCGCCGTGCGGTGCGCCGTCACCACCATCGAGCAGGAGTCCGGCACGCGGACCGGGCCGGAGCCGCTGCGGACGCTGGCCGGGTACCGGCGTGCGGCCGCGGGCGGCGTCGTGTTCGGGGCGAAGTTCGCCGTGCTGCGGCCGGGCAAGCTGTCGGTGGGGGACGAAGTGTCCGTCAGGTCGTGGGGCGCGGCGGAGCGGTAGCCGGGTTCTCCCGCCCGGCGCGGTCGGCGTCGGCTCCGTATGCCGTGCCGTATGCCGTCAGCGTCAGCACCAGCAGCGCGAGGACGGCCATCAGCAGCGCGAACGCCGCCCAGCCGACCAGGCCCACCGCGAAGGCGCCCAGGACGGCGTGCACCACCGCGCAGGTGATGAGCACGATGCGGCCGAACGTCCCCGGCGGGCGGTCGCGCAGGCCGGTGCGGGCCAGGAGGACGGCGCAGCACACCAGGTAGAGGGCGAAGACGGCGCCGAGTATCCAGGCGCCGGTGGACATCGCGCCGGGGTCGACGCCCGCCATGGACATCTGCTGCTTGTCCACGACGATGCTCAGCACCCAGTTCAGGAAGAGGATGCCGAGCGCTTCCAGTACCAGCACCACCGCCGCCACCCACGCCACCGGTCTGCGTGCCGCCACCCCGTCCACCTGCTTCCCCGTCGCCCTGTTACCGCGAGTACGAAAGAACATTGGGCACGCTACTCCTGAGTACCCCCCGCTCTACAAGAGCCCGGAGCCGGGTATGAGCCGGAAAGCGGAGCCCGGAGCGGGAGGGCGGGAAGTCAAGAAGTGGAGTCGGGGTGGGGGCGGAGTGGGGTCCGGGTGGAGGCCGGCCGGAAGCAGGGTGGCCGGGTGGAGGCACGGGCAAAGATTCCTTCGCCCATTCGTAGGGACTCCACAAAGAAACGGGGTTCGGGTGAACGGACGGGAAGCGAGACCTTGCCCACATCTTGATCGCCCCACCGCCCCGGGAATACGGGCCTACCCTGGGATACCGGGGGACTTCGGTCCCGTGACCGCACCGGGCAGACGCTCCGTGTGGGCAAGCTCACTACCGGGAACGGGTCGGCACGTGGTGTCGCCAGTCCCTAAACTCGCGACGTCCTAATTTGTTGCGGCGAAGCGCCAAGGAGGAACCGACCGTGCGCAAGGTGCTCATCGCCAACCGAGGCGAAATCGCTGTCCGCGTTGCCCGGGCGTGCCGGGATGCCGGAATCGGGAGCGTAGCCGTCTACGCCGACCCTGACCGGGACGCCCTGCACGTCCGCGCGGCAGACGAGGCCTACGCGCTGGGCGGTGACACTCCTGCCACCAGCTACCTGGACATCGCCAAGGTACTGGCGGCCGCCGCCGATTCGGGTGCCGACGCCATCCACCCCGGGTACGGCTTCCTGTCCGAGAACGCCGAGTTCGCGCAGGCCGTCCTGGACGCCGGGCTGACCTGGATCGGCCCGCCCCCGCAGGCCATCCGCGACCTGGGCGACAAGGTGGCGGCCCGGCACATCGCGCAGCGCGCGGGCGCCCCGCTGGTCGCCGGCACCCCCGACCCGGTCTCCGGTGCCGAGGAGGTCGTGGCCTTCGCCGAGGAGCACGGCCTGCCGATCGCCATCAAGGCGGCCTTCGGCGGCGGCGGGCGCGGCCTGAAGGTGGCCCGCACCCTGGAAGAGGTCCCGGAGCTGTACGACTCCGCCGTCCGTGAGGCCGTGGCGGCCTTCGGGCGCGGCGAGTGCTTCGTCGAGCGTTACCTCGACCGCCCGCGGCACGTGGAGACCCAGTGCCTGGCCGACAAGCACGGCAACGTGGTCGTCGTCTCCACGCGTGACTGCTCGCTGCAGCGCCGCCACCAGAAGCTCGTCGAGGAGGCGCCCGCGCCGTTCCTGAGCGAGGAGCAGAACGCGGAGCTGTACCGCGCGTCCAAGGCCATCCTCAAGGAGGCCGGTTACGAGGGCGCGGGCACCTGCGAGTTCCTGGTCGGCCAGGACGGCACGATCTCCTTCCTGGAGGTCAACACCCGTCTGCAGGTGGAACACCCGGTCACCGAGGAGGTCACCGGCCTGGACCTGGTCCGCGAGATGTTCCGCATCGCCGACGGCGAGGAACTGGGTTACGACGACCCGGCGGTGCGCGGCCACTCCTTCGAGTTCCGTATCAACGGCGAGGACCCGGGCCGCAACTTCCTGCCCGCGCCCGGCACGGTCACCACGTTCGAGGCGCCGGCCGGTCCGGGCGTGCGCCTGGACGCCGGTGTGGAGTCCGGCTCGGTCATCGGCCCGGCCTGGGACTCGCTGCTGGCCAAGCTGATCGTCACCGGCGCCACCCGTGAGCAGGCGCTGCAGCGCGCCGCCCGCGCGCTGAACGAGTTCACCGTCGAGGGCATGGCCACCGCCATCCCCTTCCACCGGACGGTCGTCAAGGACCCGGCGTTCGCGCCCGAGCTGACCGGCTCGACCGAGCCCTTCAAGGTCCACACCCGCTGGATCGAGACCGAGTTCGTCAACGAGATCAAGCCGTTCGCCGCGGCCGGCACGGACGAGGCCGAGGCGGACACCCGCGAGACGGTCGTCGTCGAGGTCGGCGGCAAGCGCCTGGAGGTCTCGCTGCCGTCCTCGCTGGGGATGCCGCTGGCCCGCGCCGCGGTCGCCGGGGGCGCCAAGCCCAAGCGCAAGGCGGCCAAGAAGTCCGGCTCCGCGGCCTCCGGCGACACCCTCGCCTCACCGATGCAGGGCACCATCGTCAAGGTCGCCGTCGAGGAGGGCCAGGAGGTCGCCGAGGGTGACCTGGTCGTCGTCCTGGAGGCGATGAAGATGGAGCAGCCGCTGAACGCGCACCGCTCCGGCACGGTCAAGGGCCTGACCGCCGAGGTCGGCGCCTCGCTCTCGTCCGGCGCGGTGATCTGCGAGATCAAGGACTGACAGGCTGGCAGGTTGACAGGCTGACAACGGCACGGGACGGCCGTACGGATCGTCCCGGCCGTTCGCGCGGGGGCCCGCGGCACTTGAGTGCCGCGGGCCCCCGCGCTTTTCATGGGATGCATGGATGCGCACCTCGCGGCCCTCGTGGCGACCGCCGCCCGGCAGCTGTTCGCCCGGTCGGGTACGGACCGGTGGCACCGGTCGCGGGACGAACTGACCGGCCTGCTGACCAGGTTCAGCCCCGGCGGCGCCGACCGCGAGGCGCTCACCGACGAACTGGAGGACTCCCGGGAGGAGTTTCTGGCCGCCCGGCTGGAGGGCGACCTCGCGGCGGCCGCCGACGTGGAGGCCGGCTGGCGGGCGCGGCTGCGCCGCCTGCTGCGCGCGTCCCCCGCCCTGGCGGGGCCGCTGCGGGAGCTGCTGGCCCGCTAGGGCGCGGCGGACGGTGGGCGGTAGCCTCCGGTCCGGCCGGGCGTGCGGGGGGCGGGCCGTAGCCCCTTCGGTCCGGCCTGGCCTGTGGACGGCGGGGCGGGAGCCCCGGTCCGGCCGGCCGGGCGTCAGGAGTTGCCGACCACGTCCTCCGGGAACGTCAGCTGCCGGCTCATCCACTGGAGCGCGGCGGGCAGTTCACGCCGCCAGGTCGCGAAGTTGTGGCTGCCCTGGTCCAGGATGATCGATTCGGCCTTCATCGGCGGCTTGACCGCGTTCAGGAACTCCTTCGCCGCCGGGTAGTTCTTCTCGCCCTCCCGGCTGGTGCCGATCAGCACCGAGACCTGCGGTGCGGGCAGGTGCGCCAGCCGCCACATCAGGTCGTGCTCCCGCTTGCGCTTGGCGCGGTCCTTGTCGTCGCCGAAGAGGTTGCCGGTGGTGGGGTCGCTGGTGACCTTGTAGTCGGGCGAGAGGGCCGCCGCCGAGGTGTACGTACGAGGGTGCCGCATGGCCAGCTGGAGGGCGCAGCTGCCGCCGGACGAGTAGCCGAGCACGCCCCAGCCGCTCGGGTTGTGCCCGACCCGGTAGTGCTCCTTCAGCGCGGTGGGCAGGTCGCTCGCGAAGAACGTCTCCGCCTGCGGCCCGCCCGGCACGTCCACACACTGGGTGTCGCGCGGCGGCGCGATGGTAGGCCGCAGCATGACGATGACGGTGGGCTGCATCTTCCCCTTGCCCATCAGGTCGCCGGCGGTCTGCGGCACCCGCAGGTGCTGTCCCAGCAGGAAGTGGCCGCCGGGGTAGCCGCTGATGGCGACGACGACGGGGAAGCGCTGGCGCTCGTACTGCTTCTGGAAGTACTGCGGCGGCAGGTAGACGTACGCGGGGTCCACGGCCTTGGTGGTCTTGCCGACGATCCGTACGGACTCCACCCGGCCCACCTTGTCGGGCGCCCCCTTCGGCAGGCCGTGCACCTTGTCCAGGCCCTCGGCGCCGGCGGGCTGCACCAGTCCCTTCGACGGGTCGCCGGCCGGGCCCGCTCCCCCGTCGCCCCACTTGGCGACGGCGCCCGGGGCGTCGTCGTACAGGCCGAGCAGTTCGTGCCAGGAACCGTAGAACTGGAAGTTGGCGTTCACGACGAGGCCGAGTGCGGCGACGATGGACAGCTGCGTGGCGAGGATGGAACCTATCCGGCCCAGCCAGGCCAGCGGGCCGCGCTTGGCAAAGCGAGGCCACTGCCAGAGCGTGAGTCCCACACACACCACGGCGACCACGATCATGGTGTACAGCAGCGACCGGCTGGTCAGTTCCATTGATTCCCCAGGTGTTCCCGCAACGCGTTCGGACGGTCTCTGAAGACCCCATTGCGCCAGGTTTGATGCCTCCTGGCCGCGTCGCGTTGCCACCTTGCGGACTTGTTCCCCAAGGCGACCGCACCGCCTTCCCTCGCCGTCACCTGCGGGCCGTCTGCCGTCCACCCCGCACGCCGGACGGCGCCCGGACAGCGGGGACACCGCACCGGTCCGAAGGCTTGTGCGGTGGGGGCAGTGGCATCCTGGGGACACCGGTCCGCTGGAGGGCCGCGCTCAGGGAGGACGGCGAGGACGGCGATGGTGACCGAGACGGCAGGGCAGGAATCCGTACGACCCATGCGTGCCGACGCGCGCCGCAACTACGAGCGGCTGCTGGCAGTGGCCCGTACGGCCTTCACGGACCACGGGACCGACACCTCGCTGGAGGACATCGCACGGCGCGCGGGCGTGGGGATCGGCACGCTCTACCGGCACTTTCCCAACCGGACGGCCCTGATGGGCGCCGTGTTCCAGGGCGAGGTGGACGCGCTGCTGGCGCACGCCCGGGAGCTGAGCGACGCGCCGCAGCCGTGCGCGGCGCTCGTGGAGTGGCTGCGGGCGATCATCACGCACGCCAGCACCTACCGCGGGCTGTCGCGGGCGCTGATGGCCGCGCCCGGCGACGCCAGCTCCGGACTGTCCCGGTGCAGCGTCCCGATGCGCGAGGCAGGCGGCGAACTGCTCAGCCGCGCGCAGAAAGCCGGCGCCGTACGGTCCGATGTGAGCATCAGCGATCTGATGCAGCTGACCAACGGCATCTCCCTGGCCGTGGAGGAGTCACCGGACGACCCGCAGCTGGCGGACCGGCTGCTCACACTGACCCTGACCGGACTGCGCGCCGGGCAGGGGTGAGCAACGGCCGGGGGTGCCGTCCGCCCGGCCGTTCACCGTACGGTGCCGGCGCGGCCGTACGCGCGCCGGCACCCCGTCAGCGGCGGCGTGGTGCCAGGTCGGCGACCCGGCTGCCCGGTGGCTCCGCGAGTGGAGCGGCCGTTCGCAGCTGGGGGCCGGAACCACCGCCGCCCGGTGCCAGGTTGCGCCGCTGGCCGGGCAGCGGCACGTCCCGGCGTGGACCGCGGCGGTCGGCCGCCACCGCCTCCGGCGTCTGCTGGACGGCTCCTGCCCCGGGGCCGCCGGCCACCGCGATCTGGACACCCTGGTCGGCCAGGGCCTGCAGTTCGGTCGCGGCCCGGTCGTCGTGGCCCGGCGGTTCGTCGGTCACCAGCCGGGTGATCACGTCGGTGGGCACCGTCTGGAACATGGTGTCCGTACCGAGCTTGGTGTGGTCGGCGAGGACCACGACCTCCGCCGCCGCCTGCACCAGCGCCCGGTCCACGCTCGCGGAGAGCATGTTGGACGTGGACAGGCCGCGCTCGGCGGTCAGGCCGCTGCCCGAGAGGAAGGCGCGGGAGACCCGCAGCCCCTGGAGCGACTGTTCGGCCCCGCTGCCGACCAGTGCGTAGTTCGACCCGCGCAGGGTGCCGCCGGTCATCACGACTTCGACACGGTTGGCGTGGGCCAACGCCTGGGCGACCAGGAGGGAGTTGGTGACCACGGTCAGACCGGGCACCCGAGCGAGCCGGCGGGCCAGCTCCTGCGTGGTGGTACCGGCGCCGACCACGATGGCCTCGCCTTCTTCGACGAAGCCGGCGGCGAGATCGGCGATGGCCGTCTTCTCCGCGGTCGCTAGATGGGATTTCTGTGGGAAGCCGGACTCCCGGGCGAAACCGCCCGGCAAGACCGCACCGCCGTGCCGGCGGTCGAGGAGTCCTTCTGCCTCCAGCGCCCGCACGTCCCGCCGTACGGTTACTTCGGAGGTCTGGACGACGCGGGCGAGCTCACGGAGCGACACGGCTCCGTTCGCGCGCACCATTTCGAGGATCAATTGGCGACGTTCTGCAGCGAACACGAAACTGACAGTAACGCCAACGACCGTCTGCTTTCAGCAGGTTGCACCAATTAACGGAAGTTGTTCGTTCCGGACCCTCGCACGTGGTATATGCCGCTGGCCGGTCACTCAGCGGCACCAGAGTGCCACGAACCGGCCCCGCCGCGCGCCTCCCGTCGCGGAACGGCACGGAAGGCGGCACGGAAACGGTCCGCCGGCCGGGCGGGCGCACCCCGTCCCACGGGGCGCCGCGCCGGATCCGGGCGAACCGTTCATCCGGCTGGCCGCGGTCTATTCGCTGGACATCTTGCGCGTGTGCAGCTGCCGCGCGACCTCGGCGATCGAGCCGGACAGCGACGGGTAGACCGTGAACGCGCTGGCGATCTGCTCCACCGTGAGGTTGTTGTCCACCGCGATCGAGATCGGGTGGATCAGCTCACTGGCGCGCGGCGACACGACCACGCCGCCCACCACGATGCCCGTACCGGGACGGCAGAACAGCTTCACGAAACCGTCCCGGATGCCCTGCATCTTCGCGCGCGGGTTGCGCAGCAGCGGCAGCTTGACGGCCCGGGCGTCTATCCGGCCCGCGTCGACGTCCGCCTGGCTGTATCCGACGGTGGCGATCTCCGGGTCGGTGAAGACGTTCGCGGAGACGGTCTTCAGGTTCAGCGGCGTGACCGCGTCACCGAGGAAGTGGTACATCGCGATCCGGCCCTGCATCGCGGCGACCGAGGCCAGCGCGAAGACGCCGGTGCAGTCGCCCGCCGCGTAGACGCCCGGGGCCGAGGTGCGCGAGACCTTGTCCGTCCAGATGTGGCCGGACTCCTGCAGCCGTACGCCGGCCTCTTCGAGCCCTATGCCCGCGGTGTTCGGGATGGAGCCCACCGCCATCAGACAGTGCGAACCGGTGATCGTACGACCGTCCGACAGGGTGACCTCGACGCGGTCGCCCACCCTCTTGGCGGAGGCGGCACGCGAGCGCGCCATGACGTTCATGCCGCGGCGGCGGAAGACGTCCTCCAGGACGGCGGCGGCGTCCGGGTCCTCGCCCGGGAGCACGCGGTCGCGGGAGGAGACGAGGGTGACGCGGGAACCGAGCGCCTGGTAGGCGCCGGCGAATTCGGCGCCGGTGACGCCGGAGCCGACCACGATCAGCTCTTCCGGCAGCTCGTCCAGGTCGTAGACCTGCGTCCAGTTCAGGATGCGCTCGCCGTCCGGCAGCGCGTCCGGGATCTCGCGCGGGTGCGCGCCGGTCGCGATCAGTACGGCGTCCGCGGTCAGCGTCTCTTCCGTGCCGTCCGCCGCGGTGACCGTGACCGTACGCGAGCCGTCCGGCGACTGCCCGGGCTCCAGGCGGCCGCGGCCGCGCATCACCCGGCCACCCGCGCGGGTGACGGAGGCGGTGATGTCATGCGACTGGGCGAGCGCGAGGCGCTTCACCCGGCGGTTGACCTTGCCGAGGTCCACCCCGACGACGCGCGCGGGGCGGTCGACCGGCGGGGTGTCGTCCTCGACGATGATGCCCAGCTCGTCGTACGACGAGTCGAAGGTGGTCATCACCTCGGCCGTCGCGATGAGGGTCTTGGACGGGACGCAGTCGGTCAGCACCGACGCCCCGCCCAGTCCGTCGCAGTCGACGACGGTCACCTCCGCGCCGAGAGAGGCGCCCACCAGGGCCGCCTCGTATCCGCCGGGTCCGCCACCGATGATCACGATCCGAGTCACGTCCTCCATTCTCCCGCACGCCCGCGCCGGGTTACCCCCCGGGGGCCGCCGTTCGAACCTCACGTACCACGAGCCCACCCCCTGACCTCCCGTACCCTCGGAACCATGTCGCTCTACGCCGCGTACGCCGGCAACCTCGACGCGCGGCTGATGACCCGCCGCGCTCCGCACTCGCCGCTGCGCGGCACCGGCTGGCTCAACGGCTGGCGGCTCACGTTCGGCGGGGAACAGATGGGCTGGGAGGGAGCGCTCCCGACGATCGTCGAGGCCCCCCGCTCACAGGTCTTCGTCGCCCTCTACGACATCGCGCCGATGGACGAGGAGTCCATGGACCGCTGGGAGGGCGTGGGCATGGACATCTACCGCCGGATGCGGGTGCGGGTGCACACGCTCGACGGTGACGAGGCCGCCTGGCTGTACGTCCTCAACGGGTACGAGGGGGGCCTGCCCGCCGCCCGCTACCTCGGGGAGATCGCCGACGCGGCGGAGTCGGCGGGGGCGCCGCACGATTATGTGATGGAGCTGCGCAAACGTCCTTGCTGAAGGGGCGGGGCGAGCGTCCGCGCCGGACTGGACGGGGCGTGGCAGGTGCCGCGCCCGCCCTGGGGGCCCGGCCGGAATCCGGTGCCGCCCGTGGACACCTGCTTGTCATGCCCATGAACCATTCGTAGGGAGCTACGAACAGATCGGCGCGATGCCGTCGGCGAGGACATCTACGCGCGTAGGCATTTACCGGCTACCCTCGTCCGCGTGAACGCATCTGTTACCCCGGACATCGCGCGCGACCCGCAGGGCGCCGCCGCCGACGCCGCTGCCCGCCTGCGCGAGCTGACCGGCGCCGAGACCCACGACGTCGCCCTGGTGATGGGCTCCGGCTGGGCTCCGGCCGCCGAGGCCCTGGGCGCCCCCGAGCACGAATTCCCGGTCACCGAACTGCCCGGCTTCCCGGCGCCCGCCGTCGAGGGCCACGGCGGCAAGGTCCGCTCGTACAAGCTGGGCGAGAAGCGGGCCCTGGTCTTCCTGGGCCGTACGCACTACTACGAGGGCCGCGGCGTGGCCCCCGTCGTCCACGGTGTGCGGACCGCCGTCGCCGCCGGCTGCAAGACCGTGGTGCTCACCAACGGGTGCGGCGGTCTGCGCGACGGCATGAGCCCCGGCCAGCCGGTCCTCATCAGCGACCACCTCAACATGACCGCCACCTCCCCCATCGTCGGCGCCCGCTTCGTCGACCTGACCGACCTGTACTCGCAGCGGCTGCGCGCGCTGTGCAAGGAGGTCGACGCGACGCTGGAGGAGGGCGTGTACGCCCAGCTCCCCGGCCCGCACTACGAGACCCCGGCCGAGATCAAGATGCTCCGCACCCTGGGCGCGGACCTGGTCGGCATGTCCACCGTCCTGGAGGCCATCGCCGCCCGCGAGGCCGGCGCCGAGGTGCTCGGACTGTCGCTGGTGACGAACCTCGCCGCGGGCATGACCGGTGAGCCGCTGAACCACGAAGAGGTCCTGCAGGCCGGCCGCGACTCCGCGACCCGGATGGGCAGCCTGCTGGCCCAGGTGCTCGGCAAGCTCTGAGCGGCGCGGCAGTGCAGTAGCAGCAGTGCAGCAGGGGTACGGGGCGTTCTCGGAACGCCCCGTACGTCGTACGCGGCGCGCGCGGCCGGTGTCCGCGTGCCCGCCGGTCGAACAATCGCGCGGAGTGGGTAAGCGTTAACGCGCCGAGCGCTTCCTCCACCACCGCAACCAGAGGCAGGAGCATCACGTGGCAACCGATTCCGCGGAGCTGATCAGCCGGGCGAAGGCATGGCTGGCCGAGGACCCCGACCTCGAAACCCGCGAAGAGCTGGGCAAGCTGATCGACGCCGAGGACCTGGACGAGCTGGCGGCCCGGTTCGCGGGCACCTTGCAGTTCGGTACCGCCGGGCTCCGCGGTGAGCTGGGCGCGGGCCCGATGCGGATGAACCGCGCCGTCGTCATCCGGGCGGCCGCCGGGCTCGCGGCGTACCTGAAGGACCAGGGGCAAGAGGGCGGCCTGGTCGTCATCGGATACGACGCCCGCTACAAGAGCGCCGACTTCGCGCGGGACACCGCGGCCGTGATGGTGGGCGCCGGGCTGCGCGCCGCCGTGCTGCCGCGCCCGCTGCCCACCCCCGTGCTCGCCTTCGCCATACGGCACCTGGGAGCCGTCGCGGGCGTCGAGGTCACCGCCAGCCACAACCCGCCGCGCGACAACGGCTACAAGGTCTACCTGGGCGACGGATCGCAGATCGTGCCGCCCGCCGACGGGCTGATCGCGGAGCGGATCGCGGCGGTGGCGTCGCTGGACGACGTGCCGCGGCCGGAGGACGGCTGGGAGGTGCTGGGCGAGGACGTGCTGCAGGCGTACCTGGAGCGTACGGACGCGGTGCTCACGCCGGGCTCGCCGCGCGACACTCAGGTGGTCTACACGCCGATGCACGGCGTCGGCCGTGACGTGCTGGTGGCCGCCTTCGCGCGGGCCGGCTTCCCGGCGCCGACCGTGGTCGCCGAGCAGGCCGAGCCGGACCCGGACTTCCCGACCGTGGCCTTCCCCAACCCGGAGGAGCCGGGCGCGATGGACCTGTCCTTCGCGACCGCCCGCTCCGTCGGCCCGGACATCGTCATCGCCAACGACCCGGACGCGGACCGCTGCGCCGTCGCCGTACCGGCCCCCGGTACCCAGGACGGCTGGCGGATGCTGCGCGGTGACGAGGTCGGCGCGCTGCTGGCCGCGCACCTGGTCAGCAAGCAGGCGTCCGGCACCTTCGCCACCACGATCGTGTCGTCCTCGCTGATGTCGCGGATCGCCGCCGGGGCCTCGCTGCCGTACGAGGAGACGCTGACCGGCTTCAAGTGGCTGGCCCGGGTGGACGGCCTGCGGTACGCCTACGAGGAGGCGCTGGGCTACTGCGTCGACCCCGAGGGCGTACGGGACAAGGACGGCATCACCGCCGCCCTGCTGATCACCGAGCTGGCGGCCGAGCTGAAGCAGTCCGGCCGCACGCTGCCGGACCTGCTGGACGACCTGGCGCTGGAGTTCGGCCTGCACGCCACCGACCAGCTGTCGGTCCGCGTCGAGGACCTGTCGCTGATCGCCGACGCCATGCGCCGGCTGCGCGAGCAGCCGCCGGCCGCGCTGGCGGGCCTGGCCGTGTCGTCCTCCGACGACCTCTCCCGGGGGACGGACACGCTGCCGCCCACCGACGGCCTGCGCTACTACCTCGCGGGCTCGGAGCAGGACGGCGTGGAGGCCGGCCGGGTGGTGGTCCGGCCCAGCGGTACCGAGCCCAAGCTGAAGTGCTACCTGGAGGTCGTGGTGCCGGTCGCGGACGCCCAGGGGCTGGGCGCGGCGCGCGCCAAGGCCGACGAGGTACTCGGCGCGGTGAAGGCGGATCTGTCGGCGGCGGCCGGTATCTGATCGGCCGCACGCACGGCTGTCACGGCCGCGCGCACGGCTGTTCCGATCGCGCGTAGGGCTGGTCCGTACGCGCGCACGGACCCGTGCACGAGGCTATGGCTGTCACGTACGACGGGCCCCGGGACCACAAGGTTCCGGGGCCCGTCGCGTTTCCCCCGTACGAGCGACAGCCGTACTGCACCTGACGCAACGCGCCCGCCCGGCCCCTCGCTCTCCGGGACACCCTGATCTGGTCCGACAACCTGCCCGGGCCGTCCAGGAGTTGCCGCAGTGTTCCCGACCGCGTCCCGCACGGCCGCCGCCACCGCCGCCGCACCGGCGGCGGACCCCGCTTCCCGCGGCCCCGCCACGCGTGCGGCCGGGAGCCTGCTGCGGCGCGCCGGGCCCGCGCTCCTCGGGTACACCGCCGTACGGCTGCTGGGCACGCTCGTGCTGATGAAGTGGGCGCACCTCCGGCACCGCGGCCTGTGGCCGCTGCTGGCCGACCGGTGGGATTCCCGCTGGTACCTGGGCATCGCGGACCACGGCTACTCGTACGCGTTCGACGAGAACGGTTTCAACGAGAGCGACCTGGCCTTCTTCCCGCTGTACCCGGTGGTGGTGAAGGCCGTCGCGGGGGTGACGCCCGGCTCCCGCGCGTCCGTGGGGCTGGTCGTCGCGGCCGGCTGTGCGCTGCTGGCGGCCTGGGGGATCTTCGCGGTGGGCGAGCGGCTGTACGGGGCCCGGGTCGGCACCGTGCTGGCCGTGCTGTGGGGGGCCACGCCGGTCGCCGCCGTCCAGTGGATGGGCTATACGGAGTCGCTGTTCACCGCGCTGGTCGCCTGGTCGCTGTACGCCGTGCTGGCCGACCGCTGGGTCGCGGCCGGCGCCCTCTGCCTGCTCGCCGGCCTCACCCGCCCCACCGGTCTCGCGCTCGTCGCGGCGGTCTGCGTCGCCGCCGCCGTCGCGCTGTGGCGCCTGCGCCGTACCGCCACCGTTCCAGAGACCGCGTCAACTACGCCGCGCGCCCCGGAGCCCACGACCCCGGACCCCGCCCGCGTACGCCGGATCGTCCTCGGCGCGTTGCTGGCGCCGCTCGGCTGGCTCGCGTACGTCGGGTGGGTGGGCCTGCGCCTCGGGCGCGCCGACGGGTACTTCGCGGTCCAGCGGCAGTGGCGGAACCAGTGGGACGGTGGCAAGGAGACGCTGCGTACGCTGCGCAACCTTTTGATCTACCCCTCGCACCCACAGCTGTTCCTGGTCGTGGTGTCGCTGGTGCTGATCGTGTCGGTGGCGCTGTTCCTGCTGTGCGCATGTGACCGGCAGCCCCTGCCGCTGCTGGTGTTCAGCGGTGTCCTGCTGCTGATCGTCCTGGGCAGCGGCGGTGTCTTCTTCCCCCGGGCCCGCTTTCTGCTGCCCGGTTTCCCACTGCTGCTCCCGCTGGCCCTGGCGATGGCCCGCGCGCGCCGCCGCGTCGCCGTGCTGTCCCTGTCGGCGGCGGCGCTGGGCTCGGCGTACTTCGGCGCGTACATGACGCTGGTGTACGGGGGCCCGCCGTGACGGCATGCCGCTGGCGTGCGCGACCCGCCTTGACTGCATAACGCCGTACGTCGTGGCCCGCCGTAACGGGCCACCGCGCCTACAACGCCACGAGCACCACCAGCGCCACCGCGCCCACCGCGCACGGCGCCAGCACCTCGTACGCCCACTTCACCACCGGCGCGCCCTGCGCACCCTCCCGCTTGGCGCCCCGCTCCTGGAGCTCCCGCAGTTCGTCGAGCGAACGGTCGGCGGTGGCCCGCGGCACGCCCGCTTCCGGGCCGGACCCCAGGGGCGCGTCATGGCGGCCGCGCGCCGGTCCCGCCCCGGCGCGCTGCGCGCGCCGGTTCGCCTTCTTGCGCTGCCGCAGCGACACCGGGATCGACCAGAGCTGGTACTTCGTACCGTCCTCCGTGAAGACCTCGCTGGAGAACGACGCCCGCAGGCTCGCGACCGCCGCCCAGGGCAGCGTGATCGTACGGAACGGATTGCGCACCACCAGCCGGTCCGCGCCCGCCCGCACCATCGGGCGCAGCGTGAAGGCGACCACCAGCGGCACCACGAACAACAGCCCGGCCGCCGCCGTCAGCTTGGTGTGCGCCGTGCCGCGCACCAGCGCGTCACCGCCGAGCCAGGCGGCCAGCGCGAGGAGCAGCACCCCGCCGGCGAGGGCCGCGGGCGAGCGGTAGCTGCGGTCCGCGTACTGCTCCTGCGGCGTGGAGGACTGTTCCGGGCTCGTCATGCTGCCGATTCTGCCTGAGCGTCCGGAACCCGGACATTGCGTTACGGCATCATTCGTACGCCCGGCCGCCCGCGCGCCCGGCGGACCGTCTCAGGCCGCCACCAGGTCGGCATAGACCACGATGTTGTCCGGCCGGTGGCCGTCCACCAGGCCGCCGCCGCAGGTCACCAGGCGCAGCTCGGGCCGGTCGGTGTCGCCGTAGACCCGCTGCGTGGGGAACGCCTTCTTGTCGACCTGCTGGAGCTCCCGGACGGCGAAGACCGCGGTCCGGCCGTCCGCCCGGTCGACGTAGATCTTGTCGCCGGGCCGGATGCGGCCGACGTCGCGCAGTACGGCGGGGCCGTCGACGGTGTCGTAGTGCCCGATGAGGACGGCGGGGCCGGTCTCGCCGGGGGTGACGCCCCCGTCGTACCAGCCGATCCGGCCGGCCTGCGCCACGGACGGCACCTGGACCGTGCCGTCGGCGGCCAGCCCCAGGCCGAGGACCGGGCCGGTGTGCACGCCCGCGGCCGGTATGCGGACGCGTACCGGCCGGGAGGCGGGCAGGGCGGCAGGCGCAGATGGGCGGGGGCTCGCGGCCGGCGCGCCGACATTCGCGACGTGCACCGGCGGCGCCGCGCCGGAGGCGCCACCGTCCAGCACGCCCCGGATGATCAGTACGCCGCCGGCCACGAGGAGGAGCAGGCAGGCCGCCGTCAGCAGGCGGTCCGGCCGACGCCGGTCAGGGCGTCGGCTCAGCACCCGGCTCCCTCGGACTGCCGGCGGCGGCGCACCGCGAAGGCCACACCGGCCGCACCCATCGCGGCGAACGCGCCGCCCACGGCGAACAGCGGGGTGGTGTCCGGGCCCTCCGCGCCCTCGTAACCGGCGGCCACGGCGCCCTTGGGCAGGACCTTGGTCTGGTTGCCGGCCTGGCTGCCGGCCGGGTTCTGGCTGCCGGTCGGCGTCGCCTGCGCGCCGACGACGCCGGTGCTCTTGCTGCCCGCCGGCTTGGCGCCGGGCGTCTTGGCTGCCGCGCTGCCCTTGGCGGGCTGGGCGGCCGGGGCGCAGCCCTTGGGCAGGGCCGGGAAGTTGGCGGTGCCGATCGGGTAGCTGCCGCCCTGCATCTTGAAGTGGAGCTTGGGGCGGGCGCCGTACGGGTCGACGATCTTCGCGCCGAAGCGGGCGAGGGTCGGGTGCTTACGGTCGAGGGAGGCGTGCGGCACGGCCTTGCCCGGGCCGTCCTCGAAGGTCGCCGCCGGTCCCTGGGGGCCGCGGGTCAGTACGGCGAGGGTGCCGCCGCCGATGGCCACGCGTCGGGTGACGGTGCAGTTCTTGCGGCCGCCGGGGGCCGTGCCGCCCTTGCCGAGCTGGTGCGCGGTGGCCTGGCCCGCCTGCTGCCTGCCGCCCTCGCCGGTCGACTTGCCGCCGGTCACCTCGGCACCGGTCGTCTTGCCGCCGGTGGCGGGCGCCGCGGACTTCGGCAGCCCGTAGGTCTTCGCGCCACCTGTACCGCCGCTGACGTGCAGCTTCGGCGACGTGCCCGAGAGGCCGGTCAGCCGCAGGGACAGGCCCTTGACCCGCGCACTCGGGTGCTCGCGGTCGAGCAGGCCGAGCACCCGGACCAGGTACCAGTCGCCCGGCTTCCACTGCGGACCGACGTAACGGATCCATGCCTCGGGGCCGCCCGCGGAGGGCACGTTGCGCAACACGGCCACCAGGCCGTTGCCGATGGCGACCGGCTTGCCCTCGTAGCGGCCGGCGCCGTCGGCGGCGGGCTGGGCGGACACCGCCGTGGCGGACGCGACAGGTGCGGCGGGCGTGGCGGCGAAGGCCCCGGAGGCGGAACCGAGAACGGCGGCTCCCAGCGCCGCGGACGCGACGGCGGCGCGCAGCGTGCGGCGGGCGGACTGTGCGGTCATGGGGACCCCCGGGGATGGTCGGTCGTGCGGCGACGTGACCACATCCGCCGCCCTTCATTGCGGAGGGCCGGAAAAGTGCTGCGGTGCGGTGCGGCAACAACAAAGCTAGGTGACAGCCGTGACGGCCCGTCCGCTGTTGTGTAACGGTCGCCGCACAGAAGCCCATCACTCCCCCGGGCACCTGTTACAGAGTGCCTGCGCACAGCGGTCACACAGGCCTCGAACAACGGTCACACGGATCCCGCGCAGTTGTTACACGGGCCTCCGCGCATCCGTCGCGAACGGTGTACGCGAGCCCGGCCGGACGGCCGCCGCGCCGGTATCCGTCCCCAGGGGGGTGACATGCAGCTACGCGCGTAGATATGCTCCCCTCGTGACCATGCCCACCACTGTTCCCGCATACGGCAAGGAAGCCGCGGGGCGTCTGGCGTCGATGGCGGACGTGACCGCTTCCGACGGTGCGCTGCGCCGCTTCCTGCACGGCCTCCCGGGCGTCGACGCGGTCGGCCTCCAGGCCCGCGCCGCGACCCTCGGCACCCGCTCGATCAAGACCACGGCGAAGGCGTACGCCATCGATCTCGCCATCTCGATGATCGACCTGACGACGCTCGAAGGAGCGGACACCCCGGGCAAGGTCCGGGCCCTGTGCGCCAAGGGGATCAACCCCGATCCCACCGACCGCGGCACCCCCAAGGTCGCCGCGATCTGCGTCTACCCCGACATGGTGGCGACCGCCAAGGAGGCCCTGACCGGCTCCGGCATCCACGTCGCCTCCGTCGCCACCGCCTTCCCGGCGGGGCGCGCCGCACTGCCGGTCAAGCTGGCCGACACCCGTGACGCGGTCGCGGCCGGCGCCGACGAGATCGACATGGTGATCGACCGCGGCGCCTTCCTGTCCGGCCGCCACATGTCCGTCTTCGAGGAGATCCAGCAGGTCAAGGAGGCGTGCCGCCGCGAGGACGGCTCGTACGCCCACCTGAAGGTGATCTTCGAGACCGGCGAGCTGCAGACGTACGACAACGTGCGCCGGGTCTCCTGGCTCGCGATGCTCGCGGGCGCCGACTTCATCAAGACCTCGACCGGCAAGGTCGCGGTCAACGCCACCCCGCCGGTGACCCTGCTGATGCTGGAGGCCGTCCGCGACTTCCACGCGGCGACCGGGGTACAGGTCGGCGTGAAGCCGGCCGGCGGCATCCGTACGACCAAGGACGCGATGAAGTACCTGGTCATGGTCAACGAGACGCTGGGCGACCAGTGGCTGACCGCGGACTGGTTCCGCTTCGGCGCCTCCAGCCTGCTCAACGACCTGCTGATGCAGCGCCAGAAGCTCAGCACCGGCCGCTACTCCGGCCCCGACTACGTCACGGTGGACTGAACCGATGAGCTCAGCATTCGAATACGCACCGGCGCCCGAGTCGCGCGCCGTCGTCGACATCGCGCCGTCGTACGGCCTGTTCATCGACGGTGAGTTCACCGAGGCCGCCGGCGGCAAGGTCTTCAAGACCGTCTCGCCCGCGAACGAGGAGGTTCTCTCCGAGGTCGCGCAGGCCGGCTCCGAGGACGTGGAGCGCGCCGTCAAGGCCGCCCGCAAGGCGTTCGAGAAGTGGTCGGCGCTGCCCGGCGCCGAGCGCGCCAAGTACCTGTTCCGCATCGCCCGCCTCATCCAGGAGCGCTCCCGCGAGCTGGCCGTGCTGGAGTCGCTGGACAACGGCAAGCCGATCCGTGAGTCCCGCGACTCGGACCTGCCGCTGGTCGCCGCGCACTTCTTCTACTACGCGGGCTGGGCGGACAAGCTGGGGCACGCCGGTTACGGCGCGAACCCCCGTCCGCTGGGCGTGGCCGGCCAGGTCATCCCGTGGAACTTCCCGCTGCTGATGCTGGCGTGGAAGATCGCCCCGGCGCTGGCCTGCGGCAACACCGTCGTCCTCAAGCCCGCCGAGACCACGCCGCTGTCCGCGCTGTTCTTCGCGGACATCTGCCGCCAGGCGGGCCTGCCGAAGGGTGTCGTCAACATCCTCACCGGTGACGGCTCGACCGGTGCCGCGCTGGTCGCGCACCCCGACGTCAACAAGGTCGCCTTCACCGGCTCGACCGAGGTCGGCAAGGCCATCGCCCGCACCGTCGCCGGTACGGACAAAAAGCTCACCCTGGAGCTGGGCGGCAAGGCCGCGAACATCGTCTTCGACGACGCGCCGATCGACCAGGCCGTCGAGGGCATCGTCAACGGCATCTTCTTCAACCAGGGCCACGTCTGCTGCGCGGGCTCGCGCCTGCTGGTGCAGGAGTCCGTGCAGGACGAGCTGCTGGCGGCGCTCAAGCGCCGGATGAGCACACTGCGCGTCGGCGACCCGCTGGACAAGAACACCGACATCGGCGCGATCAACTCCGCCGAGCAACTGGCCCGTATCACGGAGCTGGCCGACGCGGGCGAGTCCGAGGGCGCCGAGCGCTGGGCCCCGGCCTGCGAACTGCCCGACGCGGGGTACTGGTTCGCGCCGACGCTGTTCACCGGTGTCACCCAGGCCCACCGCATCGCCCAGGAGGAGATCTTCGGGCCGGTGCTGTCGGTGCTCACCTTCCGTACGCCGGAAGAGGCCGTCGCCAAGGCCAACAACACCCCGTACGGGCTGTCGGCGGGCGTCTGGACGGAGAAGGGCTCGCGCATCCTGTGGATGGCGAACCAGCTCCGGGCGGGCATCGTCTGGTCCAACACGTTCAACAAGTTCGACCCGGCCTCGCCGTTCGGCGGCTACAAGGAGTCGGGCTTCGGCCGCGAGGGCGGCCGGCACGGTCTGGAGGCATACCTCGATGTCTGATCGCTTGAGCGTGCTCAAGACCTACAAGCTGTACGTCGGGGGCAAGTTCCCCCGGTCCGAGAGCGGACGGGTGTACGAGGTGACCGACTCGAAGGGCAACTGGCTCGCCAACGCGCCGCTGTCGTCCCGCAAGGACGCCAGGGACGCCGTGGTCGCGGCCCGCAAGGCGTTCGGCGGCTGGTCCGGCGCGACCGCGTACAACCGCGGCCAGATCCTCTACCGCGTCGCCGAGATGCTGGAGGGCCGCCGCGAGCAGTTCGCCGCGGAGGTCGCCGACGCCGAGGGCCTGTCCAAGGCCAAGGCCGCGGCGCAGATGGACGCGGCGATCGACCGCTGGGTCTGGTACGCGGGCTGGTCCGACAAGATCGCCCAGATCGCGAGCTCCGCGAACCCGGTCGCCGGGCCGTACTTCAACCTGTCCTCCCCGGAGCCGACCGGCGTGGTGGCCGTGCTGGCGCCGCAGGAGTCGTCGTTCCTCGGCCTGGTCTCGGTGATCGCCCCGGCGATCGTCACCGGCAACACGGTCGTGGTCGTCACCGGCGAGAAGTCCCCGCTGCCCGCGCTGTCGCTGGGCGAGGTGCTGGCCACCTCCGACCTGCCGGGCGGCGTGGTCAACGTGCTGTCCGGGCGCGTCAACGAACTGGGCGGGCCGCTCGCCGCGCACCAGGACGTCAACGCGATCGACCTGGCGGGCGCCGCGGCCGACGCGGAGCTGGTCAAGGCGCTGGAGACGGCCGCGGCCGACAACCTCAAGCGCGTCCTGCGCCCACAGGCTGTGGACGGTTCCGCCGTCGACTGGAGCGCCGACCCCGGTACGGAACGGATGCTGGCCTTCCTGGAGACGAAGACCGTCTGGCACCCGATGGGGGTCTGATCCCCCGGCCCGCGAGCGTCCGCGCCCGCGGGCACACGCCGCCGCCCGCCCTCACCCGTCCGTGAGGGCGGGCGTTCGCGTTCCGCCGTCCAGGCAGGCGGGCGGTGCGCGTTCCGCCGCACATCCGGTGCCCTCAACCGGGCAGCAGCCCCATGACCTTCTCCGTGACCGGCATGTCCCCCAGCGCGCCGCCGCGCGCGATCGGATCCGTCACGACACCCGTGGTCAGCGGCTTGAAGTCGGCGATCTGGGTACCGATCTTGTTGGTCAGCGGGTCCGCCGCGGTGCCGGCCAGCGGGTCCAGTTTGAGGTTCTTGACCGGGCCGACACCGCCCGCGAGGGAGTGCAGCAACGCGCCCCCCGCCGCCGTACCGGCCGCCTTGATGTCCAGGTCACTGTCGTGGCCGGACGCCGCGCCCGCCGGTGCCGCACCGGCCATCGCGAGGGCCGCCCCGGCCACCGAGAGCGCCAGCCCGGCGCGCGCCGGAGCGCGCGGTGCGCGGCGCCGGTGCCTGGGTCGTGCGTGAGAGGCCATGTGCCACCTGCCTGTGCGTCGCGAAGGAAATGATTGAGTAATCGAACGATTGCGAAGCGTAGTTGAGTGATGCCGGAGCGTTCCAGCGAGCGCGCGTCCGGTAACCCGCACGGCCCAATGCGCGACAATGGCTTCCCGTGAGCCCAGACTCCTCCGCCCGGCCGCCCGCCGCCCGGGTCGTCCTGCTGACCGGCCCCTCCGGCTCCGGCAAGTCGTCCCTCGCCGCCCGCACCGGCCTGCCCGTCCTCAATCTCGACGACTTCTACAAGGAGGCCACGGACCCGACGCTGCCGCAGCTCCCCGACGGCGGCGGCGCCGACTGGGACTCACCGCTGTCATGGGACGCCGGCGCCGCCGTCACCGCGATCGCGGAGCTGTGCCGTACGGGGCGTACGGCCGTGCCGGTGTACGACATCGCCGCCAGCGCGCGGGTCGGTGAAACGGTTCTGGAGCGGGGCGAGGCACTCCTGTTCGTCGCGGAGGGCATCTTCGCCGCGGACATCGTCGAGCAGTGCCGTACGGCGGGTCTGCTGGCCGACGCGCTGTGTCTGCGCGGCCGCCCCGCCACGACGTTCCGGCGGCGGCTGGCCCGCGACCTGCGCGAGGCCCGCAAGCCGGTCGTGTACCTGCTGCGGCGCGGACTGCGCCTGATGCGCGCCGAGCGCGCGATCGTCGCCCGGCACGCCGCGCTGGGCGCCCATCCGTGCGCGAAGGCGGAGGTGCTGGCGCGGATTGCGGCGGCCCGCGACGCGGGCGCGGCGGCCGGTCACCCCGGTCACACCGGCGCGAACCCCGCGGAAGTCTGCGCCTGAACGTCAAAACCCGCACGATACGGGTCCGCACCACGCGGGCCCGCACGGCGAAGGAGCGGATTCGCGCCGTACCCCCCGGCCGGCCGAACCCGCTCCTCATCCCCCCATATCCCCCGTGTCCCCCGATTCCCCCTCGGGTTCCCCCCTTTTTCCCCGCCCTCAGGCCACCAGCTCGCCGAAGGACTCCTGCTCGTCACGGCCGAAGCTGAGGACCTCGTCCTCGCGCAGCCGGCGCAGGGAGCGCCAGATGCTGGACTTCACCGTGCCGACACTGATGTTGAGGATGTCCGCGATCTCCGGGTCCGTACGGCCCTCGTAGTACCGCAGCACCAGCATCGTGCGCTGCGTCTCGGGCAGCCGGGCCAGCGCCTGCCACAGCACCGCGCGCAGCTCCGTGCCGCGCATCGCGTCCGCGTCCCCGGCCGTCTCCGGCAGCTCCTCGGTCGGGTACTCGTTCAGCTTGCGGCGGCGCCACGCGCTGATGTGCAGATTGGTCATCGTGCGGCGCAGGTAACCGCCCAGCGCCGCCTTGTCACTGATCCGGTCCCAGGCCCGGTAGGTCGAGAACAGCGCGCTCTGCAGCAGGTCCTCGGCCTCGAAGCGGTCACCGGTCAGGTGGTAGGCGGTGGCGTACAGGGAAGCGCGGCGCTCCTGGACGTAGGCGGTGAACGCCGCGGCGGCGTCCCCCGTTTCCTCCGCCTGCGACGCGGTGCGCCGTTCCCCCGTGCCTTCCCTGTACGCCGGCGCCCCGGCGGAACCACCGTTGCCCCCGTCGGTCCCCCCGTGTCCCCCGTCGTGCTGCGTCATCGCGTCGATCGCGACCATGTAAGGAATGCGATGACGTCCGGTGCCGCGAGCGCACCCCCGCCCGCCCACGGCACCGGACTTCTCGGTGGCCCGCCCGACATCGTGCAGACGCGTGATGACTGCGCTGGTAGTGGTGCTGTGCAGTGTGTTCATCGCGCGCCCCCCGTCGGTAGACCCTGCTCGGTTCGTGATGAGGAAGAGCCTGCCAAGGCAGTTTCATGACGCTGTCTGCCGTCTGTCACAGCCCTGTCACAGCGGGAGGGTCGGGGTGTGCGCGCCGCGCGGACACCGCGTGGACACCGCGCAGGTCGAAGTCGTGGTCCCCCATGGGCCAGAATGGCCGGTGTGCCTTTCCTGTTGCTGATCGAGGACGACGACGCCATCCGCACGGCCCTCGAACTCTCCCTGTCGCGCCAGGGTCACCGTGTGGTGACCGCGGCGACGGGCGAGGACGGCCTGAAGCTGCTGCGCGAGCAGCGCCCGGACCTGATCGTGCTGGACGTGATGCTGCCGGGCATCGACGGCTTCGAGGTATGCCGGCGGATCAGGCGTACGGACCAGTTGCCCATCATCCTGCTGACCGCGCGCAACGACGACATCGACGTGGTGGTCGGACTGGAGTCCGGCGCGGACGACTATGTGGTCAAGCCGGTGCAGGGGCGGGTGCTGGACGCCCGTATCCGGGCCGTGCTGCGGCGCGGGGAGCGCGA
Source organism: Streptomyces sp. NPDC033221 (assembly GCF_055577005.1). Lineage (NCBI taxonomy): Bacteria > Bacillati > Actinomycetota > Actinomycetes > Kitasatosporales > Streptomycetaceae > Streptomyces > Streptomyces sp. NPDC033221. The sequence continues at coordinate 385,329 of NZ_JBVIQN010000001.1, forward strand.
GTCCAACGACGCGGCGACGTTCGGTTCCCTGGTCATCGACCGCTCGGCCATGACGGTCACCAAGAACGGCGAGGATCTCCAGCTGACCCCCACCGAGCTGCGCCTGCTGCTGGAGCTGAGCCGCCGCCCCGGGCAGGCGCTGTCCCGGCAGCAGCTGCTGCGGCTGGTGTGGGAGCACGACTACCTCGGTGACTCGCGGCTGGTGGACGCGTGTGTGCAGCGGCTGCGCGCGAAGGTGGAGGACGTACCGTCCTCGCCGACCCTGATCCGTACGGTCCGCGGTGTCGGCTACCGGCTGGACACCCCGCAGTGACGGAGCGCTCGTCCGAGGGCCGTACGGGTGCGGAACGCCGTACGGCTGCCGAGGCGTCCGGTGACGGCGACGCCACGCCGGAGCGGCCGTCCTTCGCCCGGCGGTGTGTGCGGGCGCTGGGCCTGCTGCGCTGGACCAGCCTGCGGCTGCGGCTGGTCTTCGTCTTCGCGCTGGTCGCGCTGACCGCGGCGGTCTCCGCCTCCGGCATCGCGTACTGGCTCAACCGCAACACCGTGCTGGACCGCACCCAGAACTCCGCCCTCAACGACTTCCGCAAATCGCTGGAGGACAGTACCCGTTCGCTGCCGCTGCGCCCGCGGTGCGCGGAGCTGGACGACGCGGCACGGCAGATGGCGGGCGGGCCGCAGAACTACGCCGTCCTGCTGGTCACGCAGGGCAGCGACGGCAGGCAGTGCGTCGCGTCCACCGACAAGGACCTGTTCACGCTCAAGACGGTGCCGAAGCCGCTGCAGACGGCGGTCAACGAGAAGCGGACGCTGGACGACGGCAACCGCGTCCCGTACCACATGTACTGGCAGCGCAAGGAACTGCACGACACCCCGTACCTCGTCGCCGGGGCCCGGATGAACGGCGGCGGCCCGACCGGCTACATGCTCAAGTCGCTGGCCACCGAGCGGCAGGACCTCAACTCGCTGGCCTGGTCGCTGGGGATCGCCACCGCGCTGGCGCTGGTCGGCTCGGCGCTGCTCGCGCAGGCCGCCGCGACCACCGTGCTGCGGCCCGTGCAGCGCCTGGGGCACGCGGCCCGGCAGCTGGGCGAGGGACGGCTGGACACCCGGCTGCGGGTGACCGGCACCGACGAACTCGCCGACCTCTCCCGCACCTTCAACCGCACCGCCGAGCGGCTGGAACAGCGGGTCGAGGAGCTGAGCGGCCGCGAGGCGTCCTCCCGCCGCTTCGTCGCCGACATGTCGCACGAGCTGCGTACGCCGCTGACGGCGATCACGGCGGTCACCGAAGTGCTGGAGGAAGAGGAGGACTCCCTCGACCCGATGATCGCGCCCGCGGTGAAGCTGGTGGTCAGCGAGACCCGGCGGCTGAACGACCTGGTGGAGAACCTGATGGAGGTCACCCGCTTCGACGCGGGGACGGCCCGCCTCGTGCAGGACGAGGTGGACGTCGCGGACCAGGTGACCGCGTGCATCGACGCGCGGGCCTGGCTGGACGCGGTCGAGCTGGACGCCGAGCGCGGCATCGTGGCCCGGCTGGACCCGCGCCGCCTCGACGTCATCCTCGCCAACCTCATCGGCAACGCGCTCAAGCACGGCGGCTCGCCGGTCCGGGTATCGGTACGGACCGAGTCCACGCCGGAGGGCGAGGACCTGCTGATCCGGGTACGGGACCACGGGCCGGGCATCCCGGAGGAGGTCCTGCCGCACGTCTTCGACCGCTTCTACAAGGCGAGCGCGTCCCGGCCGCGGTCGGAGGGCAGCGGTCTGGGCCTGTCGATCGCCCTGGAGAACGCCCACATCCACGGCGGTGAGATCACTGCCGCGAACTCGCCGGAGGGCGGCGCGGTCTTCACCCTGCGGCTGCCGGTGGGCACCTTGGACCCGGAGGACGGGCAGGGCGACGAGCAGCCGGGCGAGGGCCCGGACGAGCAGCCGGGTGAGAGCCGGACCGGGCAGCCGGCGGAAGGCACGGGCCCGGAGGGCGGTCCGGCAGGCACGGAGCGCGGCGGCACGGAGGCCCGCGGCGCGGAAGGCGGTGACGGCCGATGACGTGGCGCACCCGTACCCCGTTCGGGCCCCGTACCCCGTTCGGCGCCCCGGCCGCCCCGGCCGGACCCCGTACGCGCACCCGTGGGCGGTTCCCCGTCGCGCTGACGGCCGCCGTGGCGCTGGGTGCCCTCGTGCCGGTCCTGGCGAGCTGCGGCATCCGCGGTACGTCCGTGCCGGTCGACGCCGGGGGCGCGCCCTCCCGCGTCAGCTGCAAGGTCCCCGCGGGTTCGGTGGCCCCCGCCCAGCCCGACGGCTCACGGGCCACGGTCTACCTGGTGTGCAGCTCGGCGCTGGCCTCGGTGGACCGGGCGATGTCGTACTCCAAGCAGCAGCCCGCCGACCGTCTCCAGACGGCCCGTGCCCTGCTGGACGAGCTTCAGGAGCAGCCGGGGGCGGTCGAGGAGGAGGCCGGGTTCAGTACGGCGGTCCCCGAGGACCTGGAACTGTCCGGGCCGCGCGCGGGCGATCCCGAGAAGACGCTGCGGCTGAGTACGCGGCCGGAGGACCTGCCGTCCTTCGCGCTCGCCCAGATCGTGTGCACGTTCGGCGAGAGCTCGGCGCTGGACCGTACGCACACCGCGGTGCTGGGCGGGCCCGGCGACAGCCGTCCGCAGCGTTACCCCTGCTCGGCCGATGTGCGCGCCCATCCGGACAGTGTGCTGAGCGCCGGGTCGGACGTTCCGGTACCGCCGGGCTGACGGGCGGGCGCGGGCGCCGAGCAGGGACACGACCTCTTACGGAACCACGGCCGCCGGTAGCCGCGTCCTGGCCTGTGTGCAGGGTCTTGGCCGCGGCGGTACCGCCGCCCTCCGTATGCGCGCCGCGGGAGCCGTCCTCCTCGTGGCGCATCTGCTGATCGTCGGCTGGCTGACGCTGCGCCCCCGTCCGGTGCCCTGGGTGCCCGCGGCGAATCTCCGGCCGCTGGCGACGGTCCGCGCGGAGCTGGCGCACGGCCCGTGGGAGGCCGTGCAGAGCCTCGGGGGCGCGGTGCTGCTGCTGGCGCCGCTGGGCTTTCTGCTGCCGATGGCAGCCGGGCGCCTGAACGTTTCTCCGCTGGGTTCGCTGGCGCGTACGGTCTTCACCGGCGCGATGGTCTCGCTGGCCATCGAACTCCTGCAGGCCGGCGTGCCCGGCCGGGTGCCCGACGTGGACATGGTGCTGCTGAATACCACCGGGGTCGTACTCGCCCACCTGCTGGTCGTACCAGGGTTCCGGTGCCGGCTCCGCCGCAAGGAGGACATCCCCGCCCGGCCGGCCCCCACGAGGGCCAGGGTGCACATCGCTCCGCAGGCCGACGCCCTGTCAGGTTCCCGGACCTACCTTTGAGACATCGGGGCATTCAGCCCCGTACCCGGTCGTAAAGGAGTCGAGAACCATGGCCGCCGCACTGGTCCGCCCCCGCAACAACAGGATGATCGCCGGAGTGTGCGCGGGACTGGCGCGGCGCTTCGGCACCACGCCCGCCACGATGCGCGTGATCTTCCTTCTCTCGTGCCTGCTGCCCGGTCCGCAGTTCCTGCTCTACCTGGGTATGTGGCTGTTCATCCCCTCGGAGGACAAGGCCCGCAGCACCGCCTGGTAGCCAGGGGGAGAGCGCACCCGGCCGCGCACACCGACATGGCCGTGCCCCGGCCCGTACGCCAAGTACGGGCCGAGGCACGGCCATGTCCGCTCCGGGACGGAATCGGAGCCGGAGCCGGAAACCGGAGCCGGATCAAGGTCCGGAGCCGGAACCCGAGCCGGTGGCTCAGCCGAGCGCCTTGGTGAGGCCGCCGGCGGGCAGGCCGCCGAGGAGGTTGCCCTTGTTGTTGGTCTTCAGGGCGGAGTCGTGGCCGTGGTCGCCGGTGACGCCCTTGGCGGTCTCCTGGACGGGCAGGCTGTTCTGCAGCGTGTCCGCGACGTCGCCCGGGACGTTGGCGCCGGTCACCTCGGCGGCGGTCACCTCGGCGGCGGAGGCCGTACCGGCCGCCGTGGCGGCGAAGGCGACACCGAGCGCGGCGGCACCGAGGGTCCTGATGGTTCCCTGCTTCATGGAAATACATCCTTGTGATGGGAGTTCGACCGGACCGGAAATCTAGTGACGCCGCCGACACGCCGCAAACACCCTTCGGGAACGGAAAACGGCCGGAGCTTGACACCCCGGCCGCCCGTAATTCCCGTATCCGCTCCGGTTACTCGGAGCGATACTCGCTGATCACCGCGGGTTCGGCGTCCACCTGCCGGAACAGCCACTCGGCCCGCAGTTCGGCGTAACCGGGCTTGATGACATCGTTGATCATCGCCAGGCGTTCATCGAAAGGAATGAACGCGCTCTTCATCGCATTGACGGTGAACCACTGCATGTCGTCGAGCGTGTATCGAAATGTCGTGGCCAGGTGCTCGAATTCCTGGGACATGCTCGTACCGCCCATCAGGCGGTTGTCGGTGTTGACCGTCAGCCGGAACTGCAGACGGCGCAGCAGGCCGATCGGGTGCTCCGCGTACGAGGCCGCCGCGCCGGTCTGGAGGTTGGAGGTGGGGCACATCTCCAGCGGGATGCGCTTGTCCCGCACGTACGAGGCGAGCCGGCCCAGCTTCACCGTGCCGTCGTCGGCGACCTCCATGTCGTCGGTGATGCGGACGCCGTGGCCGAGCCGGTCGGCGCCGCACCACTGGAGCGCCTGCCAGATCGACGGCAGGCCGAACGCCTCGCCCGCGTGGATCGTGAAGTGGTTGTTCTCCCGCTTGAGGTACTCGAACGCGTCGAGGTGGCGGGTGGGCGGGAAGCCGGCCTCGGCGCCCGCGATGTCGAAGCCCGCGACGCCCAGGTCGCGGTAGCGGTTGGCCAGTTCGGCGATCTCCAGGGCGCGGGCCGCGTGCCGCATGGCGGTCAGCAGCGCGCCGACACGGATGCGGTGACCGGCCGCGCGGGCCCGCCGTTCGCCTTCGCGGAAGCCCTCGTTGACCGCCTCGACAACCTCTTCGAGGCTGAGGCCCTTCTCCAGGTGCTGCTCGGGCGCGTACCGGACCTCGGCGTACACGACGCCGTCGGCGGCCAGGTCCTCGGCGCACTCGGCCGCCACCCGCGTCAGGGCCTCGCGGGTCTGCATGACGGCACAGGTGTGCGCGAAGGTCTCCAGATAGCGTTCCAGCGAACCGGAGTCGGCGGCCTCGCGGAACCAGACACCGAGCTTCTCGGGGTCGGTCTCGGGCAGGCCCTCGTAGCCGACCTCGCGGGCCAGCTCGACGATGGTGGCGGGGCGCAGGCCACCGTCGAGGTGGTCGTGCAGCAGCACCTTGGGCGCGCGGCGGATCTGGTCGCCGGTCGGAAGAGTGGTGGTCTCGCTCGTCATCTCGGCACTGTAGCCCCTACGCGCGTAGAACTTCACGAACGATACGCAACGGTGACCCGTACACGGGGTGGCCCGCGCGCCGCCGTCTGCCATCGTTTCGGCATGGCTCAGCAAGCGTTGCCGGTGCGCGGTGCCCGGCTGGGGAAACCGCGGGGAGCGGCCGGAGCGGGACGGGCGGTGTGCGGCGTCGCGCTGTTACTGCCGGAGGGCGGCCCTTCCGGCACCCGGCGCCCCTCCCCCTTGTCCACCCTGGCGGCCCGCCCGCTGGCCGCCCGGCTGGCGCGCGCGGGACGGCCCGACGGGCTGGTGGCCCATGTCGTGCACTACCGCTGCCGCGGCTGGAACGGTCCGGCGGCCCACCCGGCGGAGGACGCGGCCTGGGCGCTGGAGGAGGTCGTGCGGCGCTACGGGGACGTGCCGGTCTGCCTGGTCGGTACGGGCATGGGCGCGCGCGCCGCACTGCACGCCGCGGGCCATCCGGCGGTCAACTCCGTACTGGCCCTGGCCCCCTGGATACCCGACCTGGGTCCGGAGGGCGCCGATTCCGTCCCGGTGAAACAGCTGGCCGGCCGCCAGGTGCTGCTCATCCACGGCACCAACGACGAACGCACCGACCCGGACCTGTCCTACCGCTACGCGGAGCGCGCCAAGAAGATCAACCGCGATGTCTGCCGCTTCGAGGTCCACTCGGACGGCCACTCCCTGCACCAGCACCGCGCCGAAGTCCTGGCCCTCGCCGCCGACTTCATGCTGGGCTCGCTCTTCGCCCACGGGTACGCCCGGCCGGTGGCGGACGCGCTGGCGGCGCCGCCGCCGCTGGGGCTGCGGATGCCGCTGGCGTCGGGGTTCGGGGAATCGCTCAAGCACTAGGTGTGTTGTCCCGGGACGTTGGTGACAGCTGACACGCCCCAGCCCGGCAAGGCCCGCCCAGTCACCGGCCGCCGGTGTCCGCCGCCCCGCGCAGGGACGCGGAGCCCGGGTGCACCGGTGGCGCGAGGGGCCGCAGCAGTTCGTAGAGCGCGTCCCGTTCGTCGGCGGCGAGCGGACCGAAGAAACGGTCCGACACCTCGTCGACCACCCGGTCGGCGAGTTCCCGCTGCCGTTCGCCCTCGGGGGTGAGGGTGAGCGCGTAGCGGCGGCGGTCGACGGGGTCGCGGTCACGGGAGAGCCAGCCGCGGCGCTCGGCGTCGTCCGCGAGGGCGACCATGGTCGTACGGTCCGCGCGCAGGATGTCGCCGACCTCCTGCTGGGAGATGGGGCCCAGCTCGGCCACCACGACCAGGAAGCCGTGGTGGCGCATGACCATGCCGTGCTCGGACAGCCCCTCCTCCAGCATCCCCCACATCCGCAGGACGGCGTGGGACATCAGGAAGCTGGGCCCGCGGAGCATCCCGGCGGGCATCCTCGGCCCGTCGGCGCTGAGGTCGCCGTCCGGCTCTCCGGGCCGGGGCGGCGCCGCGCCGACGCGTTTCGATGGCTTCACGCCGGTCATCTTCCCGCATCTTGCGGAACAGTCAGCCCTCCTTATACTCAGCCCCACGAATCGTCAGCTCTGCTGACTACTGGGGAGGCTCCCGTGCCGAACACCCTCGACCACGTGATCGTCCACTGCCAGGACCAGAAAGCCACCGCCGCCTTCCTGAGCGACCTCATGGACGGCCCCGCCCCCGCCGACTGGGGCCCGTTCACCCAGGTACAAACCGCCAACGGCGTCGGCATCGACTTTCTCGACAGCCAGGTGGCACCGGCCGCGCTCAACGGCAGCCATGTCGCGTTCCTAGTCACCGACGACGAGTTCGACGCGATCCTCGGCCGCATCCAGAAGCGGTCGCTGCGCTACTGGGCCGACCCGTACCGCCGGAAGGAAGGCGAGATCAACCACCACTGGGGCGGCCGCGGGCTGTACGTCCTCGACCCGGGCGGCACCGTCGCCATCGAGTTCATGACCGTGACGTACGGGGACCCGGAGGACATGGGCGAGGCGTGACGCGCGGGCTGCCGCCTCACCGGGGAATCAGCTTCCCCCTCCGCCCCAGCAGGAACTTCTTGAACGCCGCCACCGGAGGCGTGTCGGGATGGCCGTCCATCCAGGCCAGACCGATCTCGCGGACCGCGCGCGGGGCCGTGACCGTCAGCTCGGCGACGCCCGGGCGCGGCACGGCCGGCGGCGGCAGCAACGCCACCCCGAGACCGGCCGCCACCAGCCCGCGCAGCGTCTCGGCCTCCTCCCCCTCGAACGCGATCTTCGGCGTGAACCCGGCCTCGGCACACAGCGCGTCGGTGATACGGCGCAGCCCGTACCCCGGCTCCAGGGTCACGAACAGCTCCCCCGCCGCCTCGGCCAGCCGGACGCGCTTACGGGCCGCCAGCGGATGGTCGTCCGGCACCACCAGCCGCAGCTTCTGCTCGTCCAGACGGCGCGCGACCAGGTCCGGATAGTCCGGGACCGGCGAGGTCAGGCACAGGTCCAGATCGCCGGCGCGCAGCCGCTCGATCATCGCCTCGCCGTAGTTCTGGACGAGCTGGAAGCGCACCCGGGGGTGGTCGGCGCGGAAGGTGCGGATCAGACCCGGTACGGTCTCGGAGCCCATGGTGTGCAGGAAGCCGAAGGCCACCTTGCCCGCGGTGGGATCGGTGTCGGCCCGTACGGACTCCGTGGCGCGCTCGACGTCCAGCAGCGCGCGCTCCGAAGAAGCGAGGAAGGCCCGGCCCGCCGGAGTCAGCGAGAGGGTCCGGCCGTGCCGCGCGAAGAGCGCGACCCCGAGGTCGGCCTCCAGCCGGACGATGGCGCGGCTGAGGGTGGACTGCGGCATGCCCAACTCGTGGGCGGCGCGCGTGACGTGCTCGTGGCGTGCGACAGCGGCGAACTGCGCGAGCCGGGGCGTCAGGGCCAGCGCCCACGAGTCCGCCCCGAGGTCCGCCGTCTCCGTCGGTTCGCCCGCCCGCGCCCGGATGTCTTTCACGTTGCCAGTTTGCAACAGAGACCGCCCTGAGCTGCCGTTATGCGCCACAGCATCGATTATGGCGTTTCTATGCATTGGACGCATGAAACCGGCAGGCTTACGTTCGGATCATGCCTCCCGCTGATACCGGGGCGTCGGCCGCCGCGCGAGCCGACGCCTCCGCACAGTCGTCCCCCGTCACCTCCTCCGCGCCCGCCACCGACGCGCGCCCGGCGCCCGACCCGGAGGCCGCCAAGCTGCACCCGGGCGGCCCCGGCTACCGCCGGATGAGCTTCGCCCTCTTCGCGGCAGGCGTCGCCACCTTCGCGCTCCTGTACTCCACGCAGGCGCTGCTCCCCGCGATCTCCGCCGACCTCGCCGTGGCACCCGACCAGGCCAGCTGGACCGTGTCGGCCGCCACCTTCGGACTGGCCCTCGCCGTCATCCCGCTGAGCGCGCTGTCCGAACGCTTCGGCCGCCGCACGATGATGACCGCCTCCCTGTCGGTCGCCGCGCTGATCGCGATGCTGGTGCCGTTCGCCCCCGACCTGGGATGGCTGGTCGCCCTGCGCACCGTCCAGGGCGTGGCACTGGCCGGGCTGCCGGCCTCCGCGATGGCGTTCCTCGCCGAGGAGGTACGGGCCAAGGCGCTGGTCGCCGCGATCGGCCTGTTCGTGGCGGGCAACAGCATCGGCGGCATGTCGGGCCGGATCGTCACCGGCTGGGTGGCCCAGGCCTGGGGCTGGCGCGCCGCACTCGGCGCCGTCGGACTGCTGGCCGTGCTCTGCGCGGTGGCCTTCCGCCTCCTGGTCCCCAAGGCCCGGCACTTCTCCCCCCGCAAGGTCGGCCCGCGCGCCCTGGCCCGCACCCTCGGCGGCCACCTCTCCGACCCGCTGCTGCGCCGCCTGTACGGCATCGGCGCACTCTTCATGACGGTCTTCGGCGCCGTCTACACCGTCATCGGCTACCGCCTGGTCGACGAGCCCTTCAACCTCCCCCAGGGCATCGTCGGCTCGATCTTCCTCATCTACCTGGTCGGTACGGTCTCCTCCGCCGCGGCGGGCCGCCTGGTGGGCCGCGTCGGCCGCCGCGGGGCCCTCTACCTCGCGGTCGGCACCACGGCGGCGGGCCTGCTGCTCACCCTCACCGCGTCGCTCCTCGCGGTCCTGCTGGGCCTGGTCCTGATCACCGCGGGCTTCTTCGCGGGCCACGCGGTGGCGTCCTCCTCCGTCAGCCGCGCCGCGAAGACCGCACGCGCGCAGGCGTCCGCGCTCTACCAGTGCGCGTACTACATAGGCAGCAGCATCGGCGGCGCGCTGGGCGCCCTGGCCTTCCACGCGGGCGGCTGGGAGGCCACCGTCGCGCTGGGTCTGGCCGCGATGGTCGGCGCCGCGTCGATCACGCTGTACGCGACGCGTAAGGCGATGGCGGAGCGGCGCGTCCCGCACCTCCGCAAGGCCGCATAACGGCCGCTCACAGCCCGAAGGGCCCGCCCCGCCACCTGTCCTGGTGGGGCGGGCCCTTCGTCATCCGACAGGGAACAGCGAAGTGTCGACACTGACGTCGAACGGCGCGGGCAGGCGCAGCTCGTCGCCGTACTTGACCATCTCCAGCACCCGGTACGAGCCGCCTTCCGGTTCGCCGTACAGGGTCGCGGTCGGCTTGCCGGAGTGCCAGGGGTCCAGGAGGAGGTAGAGGGGGACGCCGGTGGTGGCGTAGGCGTGGAGCTTTTCGACGCGGTCGTGGTTCGCGTTGGACCGAGAGGTGATTTCGACGATGAGGCGAGCCACGTCGGCGGTCTGGCGCTCGCGTGGACGCGGCAGCAGCTTCTTCGGAATGACGGCGAGGTCGGGGATGAACAGCCCCTGTTTGCCGGGCGCCACGAGCCCTTGGGTCTGGTAGATCCCCCAGTCCCTCGGGATGACGGTGTAAAGCAGCCGCTGAAGCTCGTCCGCGGTGTCGTTGTGGTCACTCTCCGGCGGTGGTGCCACGGTGACGATCCCCTCGATGATCTCCACCTTGCAGCCCTCCGGAGCATTGGTCTGCTCCCAGGTGCGAAGCGCCTCGTCCCAACCGGGCGCGCCGGTACGTTGGGGGCACTCGGCGATGACTGCTGCCATGGTGTGCTCCTCTATCGGTACGTCACCGACTCCAGCATGCCGAACGAACAGGGGCCCGGTCCATCGACACCGTTCACCCGAACGAGGATCGCTACCCCTTCAACGGATCATGCCCCCAGTTCATCAACGAATACCGCCACGTCGTCCCCTCCACATCCCCCGACGGCCGCTGCGCGAGATGGCGGTGGACGTACCCCGTGACCTTGCGCATGTGGGCGTAATCATCGTCGGAAAGATCCGCGCGTTCGGTGCGGAGCAAGGACACGATCCGGCGGCCGGACTCATGCCCCACCGACTCTCCACCCCCCTTGTGCTGCCCCGACTCCTTGGACTCGTCCTTCTTCAGCCACGACTCCAGCTCGGACGGCGACATGTTCACCGCATCCTTGAAGTCCTGCCACACGGTGTCCTGGTCGTCCTTCGTCTCCGCCATGGCCTCAGGACCGCTTCTTCTTCAGGGCCCCGGGCCTGTGCACGGCCGAGCCGCCGGACTTGTCGCTGCGGACCTTGTACTGCGGATCGTCCGGCGAGGCGTCCACCGTGCGCCCCGCCTCCTCCGTACGCCCCGTGATCTTCTTCTCCACCTCGCCCACGGCCTCGCTGCCGTGGCTCTTCCAGGTGACCTTGTCGCCCTTGCTGAAGTCGTCCTTCTTCTTCGCCATGGCCGTTCTCCTCGCAGTCAGGTGCTTCCAGCACACCACCGGACAAAGCGCGGCGCGCGTCGGGCGCGCCCCGGAAGGAGCGCGCCCGACGGCGGCGATGCGGGGCCGATCAGCCGATGCGGTCCAGCACCACCGGGTTCGGGGTGTGGTCCGTGCCCGGCGGGGCGATCAGGACGCCGCCGTCGAGGGCTTCGAGGGCGTAGGGGAACTTTTCGGGGGTGTCGGTGTGGAGGGTGAGGAGGGGCTGACCTTCCTTGACCTCGTCGCCGGGCTTGGCATGGAGTTCGATGCCGGCGCCCGCCTGGACCGGGTCCTCCTTGCGGGCGCGGCCGGCGCCCAGGCGCCAGGCGGAGACGCCGACGGCGTAGGCGTCGAGGGTGGTCAGGACGCCGGAGGCGGAGGCGTTGACGGTGTGCTGTTCGCGGGCGACCGGGAGGGGCGCGTCGGGGTCGCCGCCCTGGGCCTGGATCATGCGGCGCCAGTGGTCCATGGCGGAGCCGTCGGCGAGGGCCTTGGCGGGGTCGGCGTCCTTGAGGCCGGCCGCGTCGAGCATCTCGCGGGCCAGGGCGAGGGTGAGTTCGATGACGTCGGCCGGGCCGCCGCCCGCCAGGACCTCGACGGACTCGCGGACTTCGAGGGCGTTGCCGGCGGTCAGGCCGAGGGGGGTGGACATGTCGGTGAGCAGCGCGGAGGTGCGTACGCCGTGGTCGGTGCCGAGTTCGACCATGGTGGTGGCCAGTTCGCGGGCGTCCTCGATGGTCTTCATGAAGGCGCCGGAGCCGACCTTGACGTCCAGGACGAGTGAGCCGGTGCCCTCGGCGATCTTCTTGGACATGATCGAGGAGGCGATGAGCGGGATGGCCTCGACGGTGCCGGTGACGTCGCGCAGCGCGTACAGCTTCTTGTCGGCGGGGGCCAGGCCGTCGCCCGCGGCGCAGATGACCGAGCCGACGCTGTCCAGTACGTCCATCATCTCGGCGTTGGAGAGCAGGGCGCGCCAGCCGGGGATGGACTCCAGCTTGTCGAGGGTGCCGCCGGTGTGGCCGAGGCCGCGGCCGGAGAGCTGGGGTACGGCCGCGCCGCAGGCGGCGACGAGGGGCGCGAGCGGCAGGGTGATCTTGTCGCCGACGCCGCCGGTGGAGTGCTTGTCGGCGGTCGGGCGGGCCAGGGCGGCGAAGTTCATCCGCTCGCCGGAGGCGATCATGGCGGCGGTCCAGCGGGCGATCTCCGTACGGTTCATGCCGTTGAGGAAGACGGCCATCGCCAGGGCCGACATCTGCTCGTGGGCGACCTCGCCGCGCGTGTAGGCGTCGATGACCCAGTCGATCTGTTCGGGGGTCAGCTCCTGCTTGTCGCGCTTGGCGCGGATGACCGAGATGACGTCCATCTGGGCTTCCTTTCGTGGAACGGCCGGCTCAGCCCGTCCCTGTACCCGGGAACGACGCGGCGAGCGGGCGTGTTCAGTTCTACACGCATAGAGCCGGGAGATCGAGAGGCCCGCACCATCCTGCGACAGTGCGGGCCACGGGTCTTCAGCGGTCCAGGTGCTGGGGACCGAACGCGTCCGGGAGGAGGTCGTCCAGGTGCCGGACACCCGCCTCCCCCGCGTCGATCAGGAGGCCGGGGCCACCGTGCTCGTACAGCAGCTGGCGGCAGCGGCCGCACGGGACGAGCAGTTCGCCCCGGCCGTCCACGCAGGTGAACGCGGTCAGCCGGCCGCCGCCGGTGGCGGCCAGCGCGGAGACCAGGCCGCATTCGGCGCACAGGCCGAGTCCGTACGAGGCGTTCTCGACGTTGCAGCCGACGACCGTACGGCCGTCGTCCACCAGGGCCGCGGCACCGACCGGGTAGCCGGAGTACGGGGCGTACGCCCGGGACATCGCGTCCCGGGCCGCCTCGCGGAGCCGCTCCCAGTCGACCGGCGCCTGTCCGTCGTCGCTCCGGCCGTCGTCCCTTCGGCCCTCGCCGCTTCGGCCTTCGTTCATCCGGTCATCGTGCGTCATGTGCCCTGCCCCCGCCGGTACGGCTTGCCGTTGGCCTTCGGGGGCCGCAGCCGCTGGGCGAACAGCGCCAGCACCAGCAGCGTGGCGATGTACGGGCTGGCCTCGACCAGTTCCAGCGGCACCACGTCGGTGAGGAAGTACCAGAGGACGAGGAGGACCGCCGCGACGCCCGCGACCGCCGCCTGGGCGCGCTTGGCGGCGCGCAGCCGGAACAGGGCGAGGACGGCGAGCAGCGCCGCCAGGCCGAGCAGCAGCGCGTGCACGGTCGGGCCGCCGCTGCGCAGCTGCATGGCGTCCATGAAGCCGAACAGTCCGGCGCCCATCGCGACGCCGCCGGGCCGCCAGTTGCCGAAGATCATCGTGGCGAGGCCGATGTAGCCGCGGCCGCCGGTCTGCCCGTCCTGGTAGAAGTGCGTGCTGATGGACAGGAACGCGCCGCCGAGCCCGGCCAGCGCGCCGGAGACCAGCACTGCCGCGTACTTGTACGTGTAGACGTTGACGCCCAGCGACTCCGCCGAGACGGGCGCCTCGCCGCAGGACCGCAGCCGCAGGCCGAAGGACGAGCGCCACAGCAGGTAGAAGGTGCCGACGAAGAGCAGTACGGCCAGCACGGTGAGCCAGGAGACGTTGGTGACCAGGCCGCCGAGGATGCCGGCCACGTCGGAGACCAGGAACCAGTGGTGGTTTTCGAGGGACTGCAACGCGTCCGAGAGACCCGGGATGGTGAACGTCGGCATGTCGGCCATCGGCGGCGACTGCTTGTCGTTGCCGCCCGCCTGCATGGCCGCGCTGCCTTCGGCGCCGAACCACAGCGTGGCCAGGTACTGCGTCGCGCCCAGCGCCAGGATGTTGATCGCGACACCGGAGACGATGTGGTCGACGCCGAAGCTGACGGTGGCGATGGCGTGCACCAGGCCGCCGAGCGCGCCGCCCAGGATGCCGATGGCCGCCGCGGCCCACGGGCCGTGCTGCCAGCCGATCCAGCCGGCCGCGAACGAGCCGAGCATCATCATGCCTTCGAGGCCGATGTTGACCACGCCGGCCCGCTCGGCCCACAGACCGCCGAGACCGGCCAGGCCGATCGAGGTGGCGGCGGCGAGCGCCGCACTGAACTGTCCGGCGGAGGTCAGGTCGTTGGTGCCGGTGACCGCGCGCAGCAGCGACACCGCGACGATCGCCCCGGCGATGATCAGCAGGATGACGGGGTAGGTCAGCTTGCGGCGACCGCCACCCCGCGCGCTGGCGCCGGGCCGGGCCGCGGGCTTGAGTTCCGTACTCACGCGGTCGCCTCCGCCTTGTCGTTCTCACCTGGGTTCGTACGGGCCTGGGCGGCCAGTTCCTCGCCGACCTTGCGCTGCTGGGCGCGCAGCCCGTACCGGCGCACGATCTCGTACGCGATGACCACGCACAGCACGATCACGCCCTGGATGACGCCGACGATCTCCTGCGCGTACCCCTCGAACTCCAGCCGGGAGCCGGTGCGGTCGAGGAACGCCCACAGCAGCGCGCCGAAGGCCATGCCCACCGGGTGGTTGCGGCCCAGCAGCGCGATGGCGATGCCGGTGAAGCCGATGCCGGCCGGGAAGTCGGTGCCGTAGTTGAAGGACTCGCCGAGCAGCGTCGGCATGCCCACCAGGCCCGCCGCGGCGCCGGAGAGCAGCATCGAGATGACGATCATCCGCTTGACGCTGACGCCGCTGGCCTCGGCGGCCGGCTCGGAGGTGCCCACCGCGCGCAGGTCGAAGCCGAAGCGGGTGCGGTTGAGCACGAACCAGTAGACGAAGCCGGCCAGCGCCGCGATCACCACGAAGCCGTACACCGGCTTGGGGTCGGTCGGGAAGCTGAAGAAGTGGCTGGACTCCGGCAGGAACTTGGTGTGCAGGAGGTTGCCGTCCTTGATCGCGAGACGGCCGTCCTGGAGGAAGTAGCCGATCACGGAGGCGGCGATGGCGTTCAGCATGATCGTGGTGATCACCTCGCTGACGCCGCGCGAGGTCTTCAGTACGCCCGCGATGCCCGCCCACAGCGCGCCCACCACCATCGCGATGACGATGAGCAGGATGATCTGGAGGGCGCCGGGCAGCGCGATGGCGCCGCCGACCGCGGCGGCGGCGAAGGCCGCCAGCCGGTACTGCCCGTCCACACCGATGTTGAACAGGTTCATCCGGAAGCCGATGGCGACCGCCAGCGCCGACAGGTAGTACGGCACCGCCTTGTTGATGATCCAGACCTGGCTGTCGCTGTAGTGGCCGTAATCGGCCATGATCCCGTAGGCGCGCAGCGGATTCTCGCCCGAGGCCAGGAAGACCAGCGAGCTGATGACGAACGCGGCGGCGATGGCCAGCAGCGGCGCCGCGAGCGCCAGCAGCACCTTGTCCTTGGTGAACGACCTGGTCAGCGTCTTCACTCCCGGTCACCACCCTCGCGCGTGTCAGCGTCTGCAGCGGTGAGGTGACCGCTGGCGGCACCGGTCATGGCCGAGCCCAACTCCTCCGGGGTGATGGTCGCGGGGTCCGCGTCCGCGACCAGCCGGCCCCGGTACATCACCCGCAGGGTGTCGGAGAGCCCGATCAGCTCGTCCAGGTCAGCAGAGATCAACAGGACCGCCAGGCCCTCCCGGCGCGCGGCGCGGATCTGCTCCCAGATCTGCGCCTGTGCGCCGACGTCCACGCCCCGCGTGGGGTGGGCGGCGATCAGCAGCTTGGGCCGGTGGCTCATCTCCCGGCCGACGATCAGCTTCTGCTGGTTGCCGCCGGACAGCGAGGCCGCCGTCACCTCGATACCGGGCGTCCGTACGTCGTACTCGGCGACGATCCGCTCGGTGTCCTTACGGGCCCCGGCCAGGTCCAGCAGCCGGCCCTTGCTGTTGGGGCGTTCGGTGACGTGGCCCAGGATGCGGTTCTCCCACAGGGGCGCCTCCAGCAGCAGGGCGTGCCGGTGGCGGTCCTCGGGGACGTAGCCGATGCCGCCCTCGCGGCGCTTGCGGGTGCTGGCGCCGGTCAGGTCCCGGCCGTCCAGCGTCACGGTGCCGCCGTCCAGGGTGCGGGTGCCCATGATCGCTTCGACCAGTTCGGCCTGGCCGTTGCCCTCGACACCGGCGACGCCGAGCACCTCACCCTTGTGGATGGTGAAGGTGATCCCGTCCAGCACGGTCCGTACGACGCCGTCGGAGTCGGTGGCGCTCAGCCGGAGATCTTCGACCCCCAGCATCGGCGTGTCCGTCACCGTCGACTCCCGCGTCTCCGGGGACGGCAGCTCGCTGCCCACCATCAGCTCCGCGAGCTGCTTGGGCGTCGTCTTCGACGGCTCCACGGACGCGACGGTGGTGCCCCGGCGGATGACGGTGATGTCGTCCGCGACGGACAGCACCTCGCCCAGCTTGTGCGAGATGAAGATGACGGTCAGGCCCTCGGACTTCAGCTCCCGCAGGTTGTCGAAGAGCGCGTCGACCTCCTGCGGGACCAGGACCGCGGTCGGCTCGTCGAGGATGAGCGTGCGGGCGCCGCGGTAGAGGACCTTGAGGATCTCCACCCGCTGGCGGTCCGCGACGCCGAGGTCCTCTACGAGGACATCGGTGCGGATGGCGAGCCCGTAAGCGTCCGAGATCTCCATGATCTTCTTACGCGCCTTGTCGCCGATGCCGTGCAGCTTCTCCGCGCCGAGGACGACGTTCTCCAGGACGGTGAGGTTGTCGGCCAGCATGAAGTGCTGGTGCACCATGCCGATGCCGCGGGCGATGGCGTCCGCGGGGCTGCCGAGCGCCGCCTGCTCGCCGTCGAGCGTGATGCTGCCCTCGTCCGGCTTCTGCATGCCGTAAAGGATCTTCATCAGCGTCGACTTGCCCGCGCCGTTCTCACCGCACAGGGCGTGCACGGTGCCGCGGCGGACGGTCAGATCGATGTCGTGGTTGGCCACGACACCGGGGAAACGCTTGGTGATACCGCGGAGTTCGACGGCTGCGGGGCCCGGCTCGGCCGGGCGGCTGATCGTGGGTGCTGCGTTGATGGCGCACTCCCCTCGGGGATTGTCCTCGGTGGACGTGTCCTGGGCGGACGTGTCCTTGGTGGACGGCGAGTCCTTGGGCGGACGGCGGCAGCGGGTACCGGCCGTCGAGGGCGCGGGCCCGGGCATGGCCCGGCCGCGAGGTGGTCCGGCCGTGGGGCGAGCCGCGGCCGCGGTGGGGTCGAGCGGGGGCCGGGCCGGCTGGCGGCCCGCCCCGTACCCTGCTACGGCGTCTCCTTGACCTTCACCTTGCCCTCGACGATCTTCTGCCGGGCGGCGTCGATCTGCGGCTGGACATCCTTGATGAAGCCGCCCGACGTGGCGAGCGTGACGCCCTTCTTCTTCATGTCGTACGCGTGCACGCCCGTCAGCGGCTTGCCGTCCTCGACACTCTTGATCAGGTCGAAGACCGCCACGTCGACGTTCTTGACGACCGACGTCAGAATGCAGTCCTTGTACTTCGCCAGACCCGGCTGAAGGTACTGGTCGGAGTCCACGCCGATCGCCCAGGCGCCCTTGCGCTTGCTGATCGCCTCGATGGCGCCCGCACCCGACTGGCCGGCCGCGGAGTAGATCACGTCGATACCGCTGTCCAGCATGCCGCCCGCCTTGGCCTTCGCCGCGGCCGGGTCGTTGAACCCCTTGTCGTTGTTGGGGTACAGGTACTGCGACGTGACCTTGGTCTTCGGATCGGTGTCCCGTACACCTTGCTCGAAACCGGCCTGGAACTTCTGGATCAGCGCGTTGTTCACCCCGCCGATGAAGCCGACCTTGTGGTTCTTGCTCTTCAGCGCGGCGGCGACACCCGCCAGATACGAGCCCTCGTGCTCCGCGAAGACCATCGCGTCCACGTTCTTGCCCTGCGGCACCGCGTCCACGACGCCGAACGTCGTCTCCGGGAAGTCCTTGGCGACGTTCTCGATCGACCGGCTGTAGGCGAAACCGACACCTATGACCGGGTTGTACCCGGCCTCGGCGAACGACGAGAGCCGCTGCTCACGGTCCGCCTCCGTCTCGCCGTTCTTCGCCGTCAGCATCTTGACGTTGACACCCAGCTTCTCCCGGGCCTTCTCGGTGCCGCGGGCGGCCGCCTCGTTGAAGGAGTGGTCGTCCCGCCCACCGATGTCGAAAGCGAGCCCGACACCGGCATGACTGGCCCGGTTCGCCTCGGCGAAGCTCTGACCGCAAGCGGTGGCGGTGACCGCGAGAAGCGCGGAGGCGCTGGCCGCGGCCGCAAACCTGGTGACCCGACGCAAGGGGCCTTCCCTTCGCTCGAAGCGCCTACGCTGGCGCTGGCTTTACGGGAGATTAACGCGCGTAGACCTGGCGCAAAACCCTTCACTGCGTGGCCGTTATCTATTTGTTCCTCCCCGTGCCGCCGGCGCGGCGGGGGGGAACGGGCCTTGCGCTGCGCGAGTGCGCTTCGCGCGGTTCGCATTGGTCTGTACGGGGGCGGGGGCGCTCAGGGATCACTGTCCCCCAGCCACGCACAGACCGCGCCGCACGCGCACCCCAACCAAGCCACGCCGAGCCACGCTGGCTACGCCAGCATCGCCGCCGCCGTGAACAGCTCCACCCCCGCCCGCACCGCCCCCTCGTCCGCGTCGAAGTCACCCCGGTGAAGGTCGTACCGGATGGCGCTTCCCGGTGGCCGTACGCCCAGGCGGGCCATGGCGCCCGGTACGCGCTCCAGGTACCAGGAGAAGTCCTCGCCGCCGAGTGACTGCTCCGTGCCTTCGACGGCGTGGGGGCCCCGGCGGGCGGCCATCGCGTCGTGGAGGAGTTGGGTGGAGACGGGTTCGTTGACCACCGGTGGCACTCCCCGCACGTAGTTGACCTGGCACTTCGCGCCGTAGAGTGCCGCGACCTCGTCGGTCGCCGCGTGTACCAGGTCGGGTGCGTCGCGCCACGCGTCCAGGTCGAGGCAGCGCACCGTGCCGGCCAGTTCCGCGTGCTGTGGGATGACGTTGCAGGCGTGGCCCACGTCCAGGCGGCCCCAGGTCACGGCGAGGCCGGCCCGGGTGTCGACCCGTCGCGAGAGCAGCGCGGGTACGTCGACGACGATGCGGGCGGCGGCCGTGACGAGGTCGGTGGTCAGGTGGGGGCGGGCCGTGTGGCCGCCGGGGCCGTCGAGGGTGACTTCCAGGCGGTCGCAGGCGGAGGTGATCGCTCCGGTGCGCAGGCCGATGCGACCGGCGTCCACGCGGGGGTCGCAGTGCACGGCGAGGATGCGGCCCACCCCGTCCAGCACCCCGGCGCCGATCGCGTCGGTGGCGCCGCCGGGCAGTACTTCCTCGGCGGGCTGGAAGAGCAGTCGTACGGGGCGGGGCAGTCGTCCTTCGCGGGCCAGCTCGGCGAGGATCAGGCCGGCGCCGAGGACGACGGTGGTGTGGACGTCGTGGCCGCACGCGTGGGCACGGTTCGGGACGGTGGAACGGTACGGCACCGTCTTGACGTCGGGGATCGGCAGCGCGTCGATGTCGGCGCGCAGGGCGAGCAGGGGCTGCGTGCCGTCCCAGGGGGCGAGGCCGGGCGTGATGTCACAGATCAGGCCGGTGCCGATGGACAGGACGCGTGGGGTGAGGCCGGCCCGCTCCAGGCGCGCCTTGAGTGCGGCGGTGGTGCGGAATTCCTGGTTGCCGAGCTCGGGGTGCATGTGCAAGTCGCGGCGGAAGGCGATCAGTTCGGCACACAGCTCGTCCGGCAGCGCGCCGGGCAGCGGTTCCCCGGCAGGAGCGTCAGCGGTTGCGGCCTCGCGGGACATCAAGTGGTTCACCCGTTGAAGGGTACGGGTGCGGTTGGGGCAACTGTCCCTCGATCAACAAAAGTTCAGCCCGTTAGGGGAAGGAAATCTAGGCCGCCCGGCGCATGGAGCGGTCATCACGGGGGTATCACTACCGGTTCCGCTTGTTTCCGGAATCAGCCGCGCCGGATACCTCAGGGGCCACGCCTTCCGGCGGCGTCACCGGTGCTTCCGGCGTCGCAGGTGCCGTCGGCGCCGTCGGCGACGTCGGCAGTCGTTGGACCCCTCGGGCCGTCTCCGTCACACCGGACAGGAATCCTTCGGCGCGTGGGGACGCCTTGCTGGTCAGCCAGGCCGGGTCGATGTCGCAGACGGCGACGCCGACCCCGGTGCCCGCGAGGGCGAGCGGCAGGGTGTGGACGACGGTGGACGGGAAGCTGAGGACGAGGCGGCCGACGGGGCCGCGCCGGGCGATGAGTTCCAGCGGCAGGTCGGGGCGTACGACTTCCAGGCCGGTCTCGGTGGCGATCCGGTGGAGTTTGGCGGCGGACTCGCGGCGGTGGGCGAAGTAGCGGGTGGCGCCGTGGACACGGGCGAGTGAGGCGACGGCCGCCAGGTAGCGGTCGGGGTCGACGACGCCGGTCTCGACGAGGGAGGTGCCGACGATGTCGGTGCCGCGGGTCAGCCGCGGCGGCCCGAACCGCCGTCTGGTCCAGGCGAATTCGTTCGAGAGGACGCGGACGTCCGGTGGGGGCTCTACGGGCATGGCGGTGAAAAGGCCGACGGTGCGGCGGCGTCCGCCGGGGGTGAGCCGGCGGCGGGCGGCGGCCGAGAACGGTGCGAAGAGCAGGTCGCGCGGTCCGCGTCCGCCGCCGTGGCGGTGCCAGCGTACGAGGCGTTCGCCGTTGGTGAGTTGGGTGATGAACTCCATCGTGGCCGTGCCGTCGTCGACCACGATCAGGTCGCGGGCGCGGGTGAGGGTCAGCAGCAGCTGGACGTAGCGGGAGAAGGGGTCGCCGATGACGACGCGGCCCGCCCGCCGGAGCCGGGGGGTGAGGCCGCCGATGGTGCGCAGGGGCGCGGACGCTCCCTCGCGGGCCTCTTCCCATCGGACGGAAAAGCCTTCGTCGCGGGCGAGTTCGGCCATCCGGCGGAGCTGGCCGCGGGTCATCGGGTCGTGCGGGGCGAGGACGACGACGGTGAGGTCCGTGGCCTGTTCGCCGTACGCCCATTCCAGGACGTTCAGGAGCTGCACCGGGCTTTCCACGAAGGCGAGGGTGCCTGGCGCCCCGGCCCCGGCCCCGGTCTCGTCCCCGGCCGCCGAGCCGGGCCGGTCCGCGCCGGGTCTGTGGTGCTGCCGGGGTACCCCCAGGAGGCGGCGGACGGGAGTCCCCGCCGCCTCCCGGGGCGGGCCACAGGCCCCGTCTGGTGAGCTCACGGTGTGTACGTCCCGTTCGTCAGGCGTCTGGAGCTGTCGTGCGCGGGCAGGTGCGGCCGTACGGGCATACGGGTACGGGCACGGGTCAGGCCGAGACGGGCTCGCGGTCGGCGGACTCCGCCTCGGCCACCACGCCGGCGACGCGGCGCAGCTTCTTCATCGGGCCCAGCTCGCTCTCGTAGACCTTCTTGACGCCGTCGCCGAGGGAGTCCTCGATGGTGCGGATGTCGCGGACCAGGCGGGTGAGGCCCTGCGGTTCGACGGAGGCGGCCTGGTCGGAGCCCCACATGGCGCGGTCGAGGGTGATGTGGCGCTCGACGAAGGCGGCGCCGAGGGCGACGGCGGCGAGGGTGGTCTGCAGGCCGGTCTCGTGGCCGCTGTAGCCGATCGGGACGTTGGGGTATTCGGCCTGGAGGGTGTGGATCATGCGCAGGTTCAGCTCTTCGGCCTTGGCGGGGTAGGTCGAAGTGGCGTGGCACAGGACGATGTTGTCGCTGCCGAGGACCTCCACGGCGTGCCGGATCTGCTTGGGGGTGGACATGCCGGTGGAGAGGATCACCGTACGGCCGGTGGCGCGCATGGCGCGCAGCAGTTCGTCGTCGGTGAGGGAGGCGGAGGCGACCTTGTAGCAGGGAACGTCGAACTTCTCCAGGAAGGCGACGGACTCCACGTCCCAGGGGGAGGCGAACCAGGCGATGCCGCGCTTCTTGGCGTACTCGTCGATGGCGCGGTAGCCGTCCTCGTCGAACTCGACGCGGTGGCGGTAGTCGATGTAGGTCATCCGGCCCCAGGGGGTGTCGCGCTCGATGTCCCACTGGTCGCGCGGGGTGCAGATCTCGGGGGTGCGCTTCTGGAACTTCACGGCGTCGCAGCCGGCGTCCGCGGCGGCGTCGATGAGCGCGAAGGCGTTCTCCAGGTCGCCGTTGTGGTTGATGCCGATCTCACCGGTGACGTAGACGGGGCGGCCGGGGCCGACGAGCCGGTCGCCGAGGGTGCGCAGGCGGGAGTTGCTGGTCATGGGGGTGGGTTCCTTACCTGGTCAGAGGGTCGGGCCGAGGATCCACGAGGCGATCTCGCGGATCGCGCCGCTGCCTCCGGGGGTGGAGGTGACGGCGCGGGCGGCGCCGCGTACGACGTCGTGGGCGCCGGCGACCGCCACGGGCCAGCCGACGAGGCCGAAGCACGGGAGGTCGTTGACGTCGTTGCCGACGTAGAGCACACGCTCGGGCGCGATGCCCTGTTCCTCGCACCACTGTTTGAGTGCGAGGTCCTTGCGGTCGATGCCGTGGAGCACGGGCAGGCGGAGTTTGTCCGCCCGTGCGGCGACGACCGGGTTCGTTTCCGTGGACAGGATGAGCAGCTTCAGCTCCGCCTTGCGCAGGGCGGCGATGCCGAGGCCGTCGCCGCGGTGCACGGCGACCATCTCCCGTCCGTCGGAGTCGACGAGCACCCGGTCGTCGGTCTGGGTGCCGTCGAAGTCGAGTACGACCGCGTCGATGTCGTCGCGGGTCGGCAGCGCGCCGGGGCGCGCGGTGTCCAGCAGAGGCGCGAGGGCGCGGGCGCGCGCCAGGTCGTGCGGGTCGTCGACCTCCAGCACGCGGGCCGGGTCGGTGCGCACCAGTTCGGTACGGCCGAAGAAGCGGTGGCGGGCGGCGCGGAAGCCGGTGGCGTCCATGGCGTACGCGGCGCCGGTCTCCAGGAAGTCCTGGGGGCGGTCCTGGCGGCGGGGGCGGAAGGACTTGTCGTGGTTGACGCCGGTGCCGCCAGGGGCGGTGGGGGCGGCCTCCGTCTCGACCGCCGCGTCGGCGCCCTCGCGCCATACGAAGCCGTGGAACGGCGCCACGGTCAGCGCGCTGTCAGCGCCGGTCTCGACGACCGCGGCGGCGACCGCCTCGATGTCCTCGCGGATCAGGAAGGGGCTGGTGCACTGGACGAGCAGGACCGCGTCGACGGGCTTGCCGTGTTCGGCCTCGTACGCGTCCATGGCGTGCAGGACGGCGGCCTCGCTGGTGGCGGTGTCGCCCGCGATGTCGCCGGGGCGGCGTACGACGACGGCTCCCGCGCCGCGCGCCGCGCCGGCGATCGCCGCGTCGTCGGTGGAGACCACGACATCGGTGACCAGGCGGGCGGCGCGGCATTCGCGGACCGCGCGGGCGATCAGCGGGACGCCGCCGACCGCGGCCAGATTTTTGGCGGGTACGCCCTTGGAGCCGCCGCGTGCGGGGATGACGGCGACGACGGTCGGCGCGGCCGTACGGCTCGGTGTGCTCGGCATTGCGGGCTCCTTCCGGGGGCCGTGCGGGCTCCGGGGGCGGATGGGCGGGGTGCTCACAGCTGTCCCCAGCGGCGGATGGCGGGGGCGACGCGCTGAACGCCGTGGCGGTAGGCGCCGCGGGCGGCGTCGCGCACGGTGTCGCGGGCGAGCCGGCGCAGGCCGCCGGTCTCCGTGGGTTCGGCGGTCTGGCCGGGCAGCGGTGCGCCGTCGGGGCCGAGGCCGTAGCGGGCGAGGATGCCGGGGAGGTAGCCGGGTGCGGTGCGGGGTGTGTAGTACGGGGTGAGGGGCGGCAGGCGGTCGGCGGCGCGCAGGGCGGTGACGCGGGCGCGGGCCGCGTCGAAGGCGGTCGTGTAGGCCTCTCCGGGTGCGACGCCCTGGCGGGCCAGCCAGTCCGGGTCGGGTGCGGGGCGGTGGCCGGCGTCCAGTTCGTCCCAGGAGGCGAGGCAGCCGGAGCCGAGGAAGTGGTGGTTGCCGAGGGCTTCGCGGATGCCGAGGTCGGTGAGGACGGCGGTGGGGATGCCGCGGTGCAGGGACTCCAGGGCGGCGGTCGAGCTGACGGTCACCATCAGGTCGGTGCGGTCCAGGACGTCGCCCATGTTCCCGTACGCCAGGCGGCAGTTGGGCGGCAGGCCGCCGGGGAGGCGGGCGGCCAGCTTCTGGTACGGGAGTTCCTCGATGTGTGTGGTGTGTTCGCCGGGCTTGCTGCGCAGCTTGACGAGCACCTCGCGGCCGGGGTTGCGCCGGGCGTGTTCGGCGGCGCGGCGCAGGAGGTACGTACGGTCCTCGCGGCGGTCCGGTACGGAGGGCTGGGCGGCGAAGACGACCGTGTAGGGGCGGCCGTCGGGGGCGGGCTCGTAGGGGGTGCCGCCCAGGAAGGGCAGGGCGCACTCGACGACGCTGTCGCCGTCGGCGCCGACGCCCTCGTAGACCGCGCGGAAGCGGTCCGCGTCGTGCCGGGAGTTGGCGAGGACGATGTCCGCGCCGTGCCGCAGCAGCAGGCCGTCGGCCAGCTTCTCGTAGACGACGCCGACGTAGCCGGTGACGACGACGGGCCGCCGGGCCGCTCCGTGCCAGGCGCGGGCGAGGCCGTGCAGCATCGCCTGGACGGCGCCGCCGACGCAGGCGAGGACGATCACGTCGTACCGCGCGGTGTCCTTCATCAGCTCCAGGAAGTCCGCGCCACGGATTTCGCGCAGCGTGTCCGCACGGGCGCCGACCTCGTCGAGCTGGCGGACCGTGGGGGTGGCGCGGCCGCGGAGCAGAAATCCGTCCAGTCGGATGTCCGGTCGGATACGGTGCGCTGTCGAAGCGCCCCATTTCCATCGGGTATCCGAATCCGCGAGCACCGCGGCACGCGGCTGGGAAGTGGTACGAGTGGGCACGACGAAAACGCTAGGAAGGCGTTCCGTTCGGCGGGCCAACTGTGCCGCAACAGCGGGTTAACAGCGCATCGCGGGACAGCGAACCGGTCGGCCGAATTGCCGGGTTAACCATCCCGCCGTGCTTCGTTCACCTTGGGGCCCGCGTCCCGTCAAGACGAATGCCGGGTCCGCGCCTAACGTCACCCGGGTGGTTAAGCTCTCCGTCGTCGTGCCGTTCTACAACGTGCAGACATATGCGCCCGACACCCTGCGAAGCCTGGCGGCCAACGCCCGCGAGGACTTCGAATTCCTGCTGGTGGACGACTGCTCGCGGGACGAGACGCCGCAGATCCTCGCGCGCGCCGGAGGCGAGCTGCCGGGCGCCCGGGTGCTGCGGCACGAGCAGAACGGCGGCCTGGCCACCGCCCGCAACACCGGCCTGGACGCGGCCAACGGCGAGTACGTGACCTTCCTGGACGGTGACGACTGGCTGGCCCCCGGGCACTACGCGCAACTCCTCGCCACGATCGAGGGGTTGGGGTGCGACTTCGTACGTACGGATCATGTGCAGTGCACCGCGCGCGCCCGGTCCGTGCACCGCGTACCGCACGGCCGCCGCAACACCGTGCTGGACCCGCGCGCGCTGATCCTGCCCGCCGACCGCTCCACCTCCGTGGACTACGCCTTCGCCTGGGCCGGCATCTACCACCGCCGGCTGCTGGACGACGGGCTGCTGCACTTCACGCACGGTCTGCGCACCGCGGAGGACCGGCCGTGGATCTGGCGGCTGCACCGCGAGGCCCGGTCGATGGCGGTGTCCGGGCTGCTCGGTGTGTTCTACCGGCGCGGGGTGGCGTCCTCGCTCACCCAGATCGGTGATGTACGGCAGCTGGATTTCATCCGGGCATTTGATCAAGTGATCGAGGAAACGGCGCAGGACCGGGACGCGGCCCGGCTGCTGCCGAAAGCCGTACGCACCTATTGCGCCATCATTTCCCACCACCTCGGTTCGATCGAACGATTCGAACCGCAGGTCGCCCGTAAATTGCGCGCGATGAGCGCGGCGGCGATGAGAAGAATGCCGCAGGACGTACTGAAGGAAGCACTGGATTCGATGGACACGCAGCGCGCCTCCCGTCTGCGACGGCTGCGCCGGCGTCCGGTACCGGCGGAGGTGGCCGCCTGATGGCCACCCGTACCGACGTACCGGCGCGGCCGCGTACGCAGATCTTCCTGGCGTCCACCCTGTACGGCGCCGCGACGCTGGCCGCCGCGCTGGACTCCGGCCGCTTCGCACCGGCGGACCGCCGGCTGCTGCTGGTCAGCAACAACGCGGCGACCCCGGAGACCGCCACGCCGGTGGACCGGATGCCCGGCTTCGACCGGCTGCGCGGCCGCTTCGACCGGGTGCTGTCGTGGAACGAGACGATCAGCCCGTTCCATCCCGGCGGCTGGTTCCCGCGTCAGGACGACGTCCCGCTGTGGGAACGGCACCTGCGGCTGCTGTGGGACCTGGGCGAGGACGCGATCGAACTGGTCGTGGAGTCCATCCAGGTGCACCCGGCGCTCGCGCTGGCGCAGCTCTTCCCGGACGCGCCGGTCGAGGTGTACGCGGACGGGCTGATGAGCTACGGCCCGACCCGCAACAAGCTGGACCCCCTGGTCGGCACCCGGGTGCGCCGCCTGCTGCACCTGGACCTGGTGCCCGGCCTGAAGCCGCTGCTGCTCACCGAGTTCGGCGTGGGCGCCGAGACCGTGCCGACCGAGGCGTTCCGGGAGGTGCTCGCCGACCTGGCCGCGGACTTCGACGGCCCGGCGCTGCACGCCGTACCGGAGGGCGCCGCGCTGCTCCTCGGCCAGTACCTGTCGGCGCTGGGCATCCTCACGCCCGAGGAAGAGGAGGCGCTGCACGCGCGGATGCTGCGCGGCGCGGTCCGGCGCGGGCACCGCCAGGTGGTGTTCAAGCCGCATCCGTCGGCGCCGGCCCGCTGGTCCCGGGCGCTGGAGCGGGAGGCGGAGCAGCTCGGTGCCGAGCTGACCGTACTGGACACGCCGGTCCTCGCCGAGGTGCTCTACCAGCGCAAACGGCCCGCGCTCGTGGTCGGCTGCTTCTCCACCGCGCTGCTGACGGCCGCTGCGTTCTACGGTCTGCCGACCGCCCGCGTCGGCACGGACCTGCTGCTGGAGCGCCTGACCCCGTACCAGAACAGCAACCGCGTGCCGGTCACCCTCGTCGACGCGCTGGTCCCCGACCTGGCGGACGAGCCGGGCTCGAAGCCGGTGCCGACGCACATCAACGGGCTGCTCAGCGCGGTCGGTTACGCGATGCAGAACCAGATCTACCCGGACCTGCGCCCGGTCGCCGAGCGCTACCTCGCCACCCACCTGAACGAGCGCACCTGGCGCTACTTCAAGCGCCGCCGGCTGACCGCGCTCGCACTCCCCGGCGCGCTCCCGGCGCAGCTGTCCTTCATTCCGCGCAACGCGGCCGTGCGCAGGGTCGCGCGGCGCGCGCGGGCGATGCAGCGGCGCCTGAAGAAGCGGGCCGCGTTCGGATGACCGCGCAGCTTCCGGCCGGGGCGCCGCTGCCCGCCGCGGTTCCCGGCCCGTCCTCGCCGTCCGCGTCCGCGCTGGTCACCCGTCCGCTGCCCGCCGTGCCGGACGTACGGAACGGTGAAGCGGCCACGCCCGGCAAGAAATCCGGCCAGAGGACCGGCAAGAAATCGCGTGTCGTACCGCGGCTGCGCGCCCTCGACGGGCTGCGGCTGTGCGCCGCGCTCATGGTCGCCGCGTACCACCTGGGCGGCCGGGGCGGCGAGACAGCCAAGGCGTGGGGCAGCTCACCGGCGCACCAGTTCCCCACGCTGCACGGCGTGTTCGCGTACGGCTGCCTGGGCGTCCAGATCTTCTTCGTCATCAGCGGCTTCGTCATCTGCATGAGCGGCTGGGGGCGGTCGCTGCGTTCCTTCATCGCCTCCCGCGTCGCGCGGCTGTATCCCGCGTACTGGGTGGCGGTCCTGCTGGTCACGGCTGTTTTCGCGCTGCCGTGGGTGGCGTTCGAAGCGCCGGGCCCGAGCGATGTGCTGACGAACCTGACGATGCTCCAGCAGCCGCTGGGCGCGAAGCGGGTGCTGGGCGTGTGCTGGACGCTCTGGGCCGAGATGCGGTTCTACGCGCTGTTCGCGCTGTGTGTCGTACTGCCGGGCGCGACGCGCCGCCGGGTGGTGCTGTTCTGCGCGGGCTGGACGCTGGCGGCGGCGATCGCGCAGGCCGCGCACATCCCGGCGCTGGATGTCGTCCTGATGCCGAAGTACGCGCCGTTCTTCATCGGCGGCATCGGCTGCTATCTGCTGCACCGCTACGGCGGGCGGGACCCGGTGGCGTGGGCGGTGGTCGGCGTCAGCTGGCTGACCGGCCAGCACTACGCGGTGGCCGGGCTCTGGCACCCGCCGTCCGCCCACGCCTTCTCCTACCGCTCGGCGTTCGTCATCATCGCGATCATCACGGTGGGCTTCGCGCTCGTGGTGGCCATCGCGCTGGGCCGGATGCGGTGGGCGAACTGGCGCTGGCTGACGGTCGCCGGGGCGCTGACGTACCCGTTCTATCTCGTGCACGAGCACCTGGGCTGGGTGGTCGTGCGGGGGCTGCACGGCGGTCTGCGCATCCCCTCGTACGCGACGCTCGCGCTGACCGTCGCACTGATACTGGCGCTGGCGTGGGTGCTGCACCGCTGGGTGGAGCGGCCGCTCACGCCCGTACTGCGACAGGCGATCGACCCGCGGCGCTGAGGCCCGGGGGCGCCCGGCTGACAGGCGATCGCCCCCGGTCTACCGGCCGTGCAGCAGCGTGGCCTCGATCCCCGCGATGACGACCCGCAGGCCGTCGTCGAAGCCGCGTGCGGTGTCGCCGAACATCTCCACTCCGGCCGCGGCGGTGAGCGGGTAGTCCGCACCCACGCTCCGCTCCCGCTCCTCCTGGTCGTACGCCGGGTCGGGCCGCGCGTCGCCGGGCATCGGGAAGACGGACTGCTCCTCGATCACGTAGCCGATGGTGTAGGCGTACGTGGTGAACCAGGCGCGCGCGGCCCGGTCCGCAGTGAACCCGGCACCTCTCATGGCGACCAGCAGTGACTCCATCGGCCGCAGCAGCGCCTGGTCGCGCAGCCGGGTGCCGCCGAAGACCTTGCCGCCGTCGCGGTAGCCGAGCAGCGTGTGCCGGGTCCGCCGGCACGCCTCGGTGAGCATGACCCGCCAGTCACCGCTCCAGGAGCCGTCACCGGTCCCGGCGATCGGCGCGGTCATCCGCCCGAGCAGCACGGTGGCCATCTCGTCCAGCAGCTCCTGCTTGTTCTTGAAGTGCCAGTAGAGCGCGGGCGCCTGGACGTCCAGCTCCTTGGCGATACGGCGCAGCGTGAGCCCGTCGAGGCCGACGTCGTTCAGCAGGGCGAGGGCGGTCTCCGCCACCAGTTTCCGGTCAAGTCTCGTAGCCACGTTGACAACTTAACACCGTTAAGCGCATCCTCGGAAGCATGGCACTTAACAACGTTAAGGAAGCATCCGCGGGCCGCTTCGACGCCCTGCCCGCGCACGTCGACGTACTGATCTCCGGCGCCGGCCCCACCGGCCTGGCCCTCGGTCTCGACCTCGCCCGGCGCGGTGTGCGCGCCCTCGTCCTGGAACGCCAGGACCGGCTGGCACCCGGCACCCGCGGCAGCGGCATCCAGCCGCGCACCCAGGAGGTGTACGAGGACTTCGGCGTGCTCGACGCCGTCCGGGCGTCCGGCGGGACATACCCGCCGAGGGGAATCTGGGAGAACGGCCGCATGGTCGACGAGCGCGTGATGGTCGAGGCCGCCGACCCGACGCCCGCCACTCCGTACGGCACCATGCTGATGGTCCCGCAGTGGCGGAACCTGGAGGTCCAGTACGCGCGGCTGACCGAACTGGGCGGCACGGTGGCGTTCGACGCCGGTCTGGAGTCGTTCACCCAGGACGCCGACGGCGTCGAGGCCCGCGTCGTACGCGCCGACGGCACCGCCCGTACGGTGCGCGCCTCCTACCTCGTCGCTGCCGACGGCGGGCGCAGCCCGATACGCAAGGCGCTCGGCGTCACCATGACCGGCCAGTCCGTCGCGCCGTACCCGCTGCTCCTCGCCGACATCCGGCTCGACGGGCTGGACCGGCAGCACTGGCACATGTGGGGGGAGTTCCGGGCCACCGACTTCGTCTCGCTGCTCGCGCCGGCGAAGTACGACTACTTCCTGCTCATGGCGGGCTTCATGAACCCCGACACCGTGCCGGACACCTCGCCCGACGGCGTGCGCAAGCTCATCGCGGAACGCACCCACCTGAGCCTCGACCAGCTGGGCGAGGTGCTGTGGTCCTCCTCCTTCCGCCCGAACGCCGCCCTGGCCGACCGGTTCCGGGTGGGCCGGGTCTTCCTGGCGGGTGACGCGGCGCATGTGCACTCCCCCGCGGGCGGCCAGGGGCTGAACACCAGCGTCCAGGACGCCTACAACCTCGGCTGGAAGCTGGGCCAGGTCATCCGGCGCGGCGCGCCGGACTCCCTGCTCGACAGCTACGAGGCCGAGCGGCTGCCGGTCGCCGCGAGCATCCTGGACATCAGCACCCGGCTGCACCGGTCCGGCGACATGCGGCGCGGCAGCGACCTGCACCAGATGGGTGTCGGCTATCCGGACGGACCGCTGACCTCCGAGCGGCGCACCGGCCTCGCCGACGGCGCGCTGCGCGCCGGCAACCGCGCCCCCGACGCGCCCTGCACCACCTTGGACGGCACCCCGCGCCGCCTCTTCGAGGTCTTCCAGGGCCCGCACTTCACCCTGCTGGGCATCGGGGATGTCGAACTCCCGGCGCTCGACGGCGAGCTGGTCCGTACGTGCCGGGTCGGCGGGCCCGCCCCTGACCTGCTCGACTCCGAGGGCCACGCCCGTAGCGCGTACGGCGAGGGCGTGTTCCTCGTCCGGCCCGACGGCTATGTGGCCTGCGCCGCCGACGACGCCTCCGGCCTGCCGGACGAGCTGGCCCGGTACGGCGTCCTCACGGGCGCGGCAGCACGTTAGCGGCGGCCTGCCCGGTGCCCTCCTCCGAGGGCACCGGCCGCTGGTCGCCGGTCCCCGGCTCGGTCAGCGTCCGCGCGACGAGCCACGCCACGACGCACAGCGCGATCAGCGGCAGCAGCGCGGTCCGCAGACTCGTGGTGTCGGCGAGGGCGCCGATGGCCGGGGTGGCGACGCCGCCGACGCTGACGGCGAGGCCCAGG
The DNA here is from genome assembly GCF_055577005.1 of Streptomyces sp. NPDC033221. Taxonomy (NCBI): domain Bacteria; kingdom Bacillati; phylum Actinomycetota; class Actinomycetes; order Kitasatosporales; family Streptomycetaceae; genus Streptomyces; species Streptomyces sp. NPDC033221. The sequence goes on from NZ_JBVIQN010000001.1 coordinate 416,541, forward strand.
GTGACACCGCTCGCGGTGCCCATCCGGTTCGGCAGCAGGTCCTGGCCGAGCGTGATGTGCAGGGAGAACGGCACGTACAGGGCGGTGGCCGTCAGGGCGGCGAAGACGTACAGCGCGGGGCCGGGGACGAGGACCAGCCCGGCGACGGCCGGGACGGTGGCCGCGTAGGCGATCCGTACGGTACGGACCCGGCCCCACCGGGAGGCCAGCCGGCCACCCAGCACGGTGCCCACCGCACCACCCGCGAACAGCACGAACAGGGCCACCGAGCCCGCGGCCGCGCCGCCGCCCACCCGCTGCTGGGCGTACACGGCGATGAAGGCGCTCAGGCCGACGAAGACGATGGAGCGGCAGACGATGACGGCCGTCAGCCGCAGGAACTCCGGCCAGTTGTCCCGGCCCGCCGAGCGCGCCGCGGCCTTGGCGACGGCCGCCCGCGGCGCCAGGGCGCGGATCACCGGAGCGGTGAGCAGGACGCCGGCCACCGCGGGCACCGCCAGCCACGGCGATGCGTTCAGCGAGCCCGCGGTCAGCAGCGGGCCGACGGCGGCCGGGGCGAGGGCGAAGCCGATGTTGCCGCCGAGGGAGTACCAGCCCATGGCGACGTGGCTGCCGCCGCTCGCGACGCGGGCCAGCCGCGCGGACTCCGGGTGGTACGCGGCCACGCCGATGCCCGAGAGGGCGACGGCGAGGCAGGTCAGGGCGTACGAGTCGCCGAGCCCCGACAGGGCGATGCCCAGGCCCGCGCACAGCGTGCTCACCGGGATCAGCCAGGCCATCGTCCAGCGGTCGGTGAGCGAGCCGAACAGGGGCTGCACGATGGAGGAGAGCAGGGTGGCGGCCAGCACGATGCCGGAGGCGGCGGCGTAACCGTAGTGGCGCTCGGCCACCAGGAACGGCACCAGGGCCGGGACCGCGCCCTGGTAGAAGTCCACCGCCGCGTGCCCGACGGACATCATCGCGACCGGCCGCCGGGGCGCGGCCAGGTGTTTCGTCGTCATGCAACGATCCTGGCCGCGCGCCCGGTGGCGGACTTCTCATAAGCTGCCACGTCATGCCGGTTTTCCGCCAACACCCGCCGCACGTCACGACCGTCACCCGGTTCCTGCCGCAGGGCACCGAGGTGACGGCCCACGCACACGACGTCCACCAGATCGTCTACGCGGGGCGCGGCGTGCTCACCGTGACCACGGACGCCGGGAGCTGGGTCGCCCCGGCCACCCGCGCGATCTGGATTCCGGCCGGGACGGTGCACGAGCACCGGGCGCACGGGGACACCGACCTGCACACCGTCGGCGTGCCGCCGGCCGCCGACCCGCTGGGGCTGGACCGGCCCGCCGTCCTCGCGGTCGGCCCGCTGCTGCGCGAGCTGATCATCGCGTACAGCGGTACGGGCAGCCGCCGTACGGCCGAGGCGCGGCGCCTGCTGGCCGTACTCCTCGACCAGCTGCGCCACACCCCGCTCCAGGCCCTGCACCTGCCCCGGGCCCGCGACCCGCGGCTGGCGGCGGTCTGCGCGGCCCTGCGCGCCGACCCGTCCGATCCGCGCCCGCTCGCCGCACTGGGCGCGCGGGCCGGGGCGAGCGAACGGACCCTGGCCCGCCTCTTCCGCGCTGAACTGGGCATGACCTTCCCCCAGTGGCGTACGCAGCTGCGCCTGCACCACGCGCTGGTGCTGCTGGCGCAGGACGGCCCGGCGCTGTCCGTGACCGCGATCGCGCACCGCTGCGGCTGGGCCTCGGCCAGCGCCTTCATCGATGCCTTCCGCCGGTCGTTCGGACACACGCCGGGCGCCCACCGGGCTCTCGTCGGCCCGGCTACAACACCAGGGACAGCAGCAGGACGCACACGATCCCGACGACGGAGATCAGCGTCTCCATCAGCGACCAGGTCTTGAGCGTCTGGCCGACGTCCATGCCGAAGTACTCCTTCACCATCCAGAAGCCCGCGTCGTTGACGTGGCTGAAGAACAGCGAACCGGCGCCGACGGCGAGGACCAGCAGGGCGGTGTGGGTGGTGGACATGTCCGCGGTGAGCGGCGCCACCAGACCGGCGGCGGAGATGGTGGCCACCGTCGCCGAACCGGTCGCGAGCCGGATCGCGACCGCGATCAGCCAGGCCAGCAGCAGCGTGGAGATGTTCCAGTCCTTGGACAGCTCCAGGATCATCTGGCCGACGCCCGCGTCCACCAGGGTCTGCTTGAAGCCGCCACCCGCGCCCACGATCAGCAGCACACCGGCGATCGGCGCGAGGGACTTCTCGACGGTGGTGGCGATCCGGCCCTTGGTGAAGCCGGCCGACCGGCCCAGCGTGAACATGCCGACGAGGACGGCGGTGAGCAGCGCGATCAGCGGGGAGCCGACCACGTCGAAGACCCGCTGGACCGTGGTGCCCTTGTCGTCCACGACGACGTCCACCAGGGCCTTGGCCAGCATCATCACGACGGGCAGCAGCACCGTGGCGACGGTGATCCCGAAGCCGGGGCGCTTGTCCAGCTCGCCCGAGGGGCGCTCGGGGATCATCTTCTCCGGCGGGCGGATGTCCACCCAGCGGGCGGCGTAGCGGGAGAACAGCGGACCGGCGACGATCGCGGTGGGGATGGCGACGACCACGCCGAGCGCCAGGGTGACGCCCAGGTTGGCGTCGAGCGCGGCGATGGCGGCCAGCGGGCCGGGGTGCGGCGGGATCAGGCCGTGCATGACGGACAGGCCGGCCAGCGCCGGGATGCCGATGCGCATCAGGGAGAAGTTGCCGCGCTTGACGACCAGCAGCACCACGGGGATCAGCAGCACGATGCCGACCTCGAAGAAGATCGGCAGGCCGACGATGCCCGCGATCAGCACCATCGCCCAGGGCATGACGCGTCCGCTCGCCTTCGCCAGGATCGTGTCGACGATCTGGTCGGCGCCCCCGGAATCGGCGAGCAGTTTGCCGAGGATCGCACCGAGCGCGATCAGGATGCCGGTGCCCGCGACCGTACTGCCGAGGCCCGACGAGAAGCTGGCGATGGCCTTGTCCAGCGGTGCGCCCGCCACCGCGCCCAACACCAGCGAGCCGATGATCAGGGACAGGAAGGCGTGCAGCTTGAACTTGGTGATGAGCAGGACGATGACGGCGATGCCCGCGAGGACGGCGATGCCGAGCTGCGCGTGACCGGCCGAGGTGATCGGCTCGGTCGCATCCGCTGCCAGCATCTCGACGCTGAGATGTGTCACGGCTGTTCCCTAAGAGGTGCTGTTGCTGGGTGTGGTGGTGGCCCCGGTGCGGTGACGCGGGGGCGTACGGGCCCGGGCCCGCGGCGGACGGTCAGGCGGGGGCGGGCCGGCCGGTGTCGTAGTGACGCAGCGCCTCGACGGCACGGTCGGCGATCTCCTGCGGGGTGCCGGACACGTCGACGGCGACGCCCGCCTCGTCCGCGCCCAGCGGTTCGAGGGTGGCGAACTGGGAGTCGAGCAGCGCGGTGGGCATGAAATGGCCCTTGCGCTCACCCATCCGGGTCTCGATCAGCGACCGGTCGCCCGTCAGGTGCAGGAAGACGATGCCGGGCGCGGCGGCCCGCAGGCGGTCACGGTAGGCGCGCTTGAGCGCCGAGCTGCTGACGACGCCGCCCCGGCCGGCGCGGCCGTGGGCCCAGGCGCCGATGGCGTCCAGCCAGGGCCACCGGTCGGCGTCCTGGAGGGGGGTGCCGGCGGACATCTTGGCGATGTTGGCCGGGGGGTGGAAGTCGTCGCCCTCCGCGTAGGGGACATCGAGGTCGGTGGCCACCAGCGGCCCGATCGTCGTCTTGCCGGTGCCGGCCACGCCCATCACGACGATGACGTGGGGGGTGCTCATCCCGTGTACCTCGCTGTCCTCTTTGACATCGGTCTGCCGTCCCACTGAAACCCATGGGATACGACGTATTCAAGCCCCTGTGACGTAAAAGTCATACTTAAAAGCGGGGACCTCCCGGGAACGTAGGCTGAACCCATGGAGAACCAGGGGGCGGGTCAGGGGCTGCACGCGCGGGTACTGGAGTCCCTCGGACCCGCCATCACCGCGGGTGAGTACCCACCGGGCACGATCTTGCGCACCGACGAGCTGGAACAGCGCTTCGACGTCTCCCGTACGGTCATCCGCGAGGCGATACGGGTCCTGGAATCCATGCACCTGGTGGCCTCGCGGCGCCGGGTCGGCGTGACCGTGCGCCCCACCGAGGAGTGGAACGTCTACGACCCGCGCGTCATCGGCTGGCGGCTGGACGGCCCGGACCGCCCCCGGCAGCTGCGCTCCCTGACCGTGCTGCGCTCCGCCGTCGAACCGGCCGCCGCGGGCCTGGCCGCCCGGCACGCCACCCCGGAGCAGTGCGCCGAGCTGACCGAGCACGCCATGGGCATGGTCGCCACCTCGCGCGGCCAGCAGCTCGACGCGTACCTGGTGCACGACGTGGCCTTCCACCGCATCGTGCTGACCTCCTCCGGCAACGAGATGTTCGCCCGGCTCGGCGACGTGGTGGCCGCCGTCCTCACCGGCCGCACCCACCACCACGTCATGTTCACCGACCCCGACCCGGCCGCGGTGACCCTGCACGTCCAGGTCGCCGAGGCGGTACGGGTCGGCGACGCGGAGCGCGCCGAGGCACTGACCCGCGAGATCACCGTGGGTGCCATGGCCGAACTGGACGTCCTCGCGCCGTAACGGCACCCGGCCGCGGCCGCACACCGTGGTCGCCGCCACGAGAATTCGTGGTCGACCGCTGAACTCTCTTTCCCTACCGCAGACCTCGGCTTTATTTCTTCCCAACGGCAGCCCGGCCGGGCATAACTGTGACCACACGGCGCGGCATCACCCACCGATGCACTTCTCCGGCGCCGCAGCACAGTTCGAAGAAAGGCCGGAACCTTGAGAACTGCCCGAAGGACGGTATTCAGCCTGGCGGCCGGTGCGGCCCTCTGCACCTCCGCCCTGACACTCGCCCCGGCCGCACACGCGGGAAGCGAGAACTACGTCAAAATCACCAACAAGGCGGGAATCGTGGCCACCACGTGCTACGAGTGGCAGGGCGTCCCCAGCGGCAAGGACTACTGCAACCAGGGCAAGGCCGTGGGCCAGTCCTGGACCGCGTACTTCCCGAAGGGCGCGACCTCCGCGGTGGTCAACCTGAAACTGTCGCCGTGGGACAAGAACAGGGACAGTGCCGCGGTGCAGGACACCAGCAAGAACCACTGCTTCGAAATCCGGGGCCTGCTCGGCTCGGAAAAGCTGATCGAAACCGGTTGCTGAAGAACGAGGAAGCGAGCAGAGCCATGAAGTACACACGCATGGGCGTCGTGGCCGGCGCCCTCACCGCCGCCCTCGGATTCGCCACCCCGGCGGCCCTGGCCGTCCCGCCCGAATACACCTCCGTGGACGGCGCGACGGACAACTGGGTGAACGAGGCGACGCCGACCGTCGAGTACAAGAACGGGATCAAGGACACCGACCCGGCCCGGGTCAAGGAAGCCCTTGAGCAGTGCAAGAGCCAGTCGGTCTCCTGCAAGGCGGCCACGGTCGGCACCGCGGAAAAGGTGACGAAGTGGTTCGACGCGTCGAGTGACGGCACCGGTGCCGCGGTGCTGGAGAACTGCTCGACGGGCGGCGACAAGGCGGACATGAAGCAGACCATCGGCGGTATGCACGCGTTCGCCTGGGGCTGGAACATCGGGGGCTCCGTCGACATCCCGCTGGCCAAGGGCGTCGGTATCGGAATCAACGGCCAGTACAACGAGACCAATACCGAGACGAAGACCGAAAGCGTCGAAATGACCGTGAAGCCGGGGTACCGGGGCACGCTCAAGCTGGGTCACGACATGGAGCGCACCACGTCCGACGTCACCGTCCAGGGCGGGAAGTTCGGCGGCGCGAAGATATCCGGGGTGCGTACCGAGGCGCTCCTCAAGGACAGCGCCAAGCGCGCCAAGCCCGATGTCAAGCCGTGCGGCTGAAGGCGCACCGCGGGACCGACGAAAGGACGCAGGCCATGGGAAACATCAGGCGTACGGCAGCCTGTGCGACCGCCGCGATCGGCATCGCACTGGCCGGCGCGGTGGTGACGGCACCAACCGCCTCCGCCGCATCGGGCCACTTCATCTCCTTCGAGAACAAGGGCTGGTTCGTGGCCAGTTCCTGCTACAAGTGGACGGGTTCGCAGACGTCCGACAGCTGTGATGCCGGGAAGAAGATCAACGACACCTGGCGGGTGGAGATACCCGAGGACGCGACCGGCGTGGAACTCGACGTGAAGGCGCTGGCACAGGTCGCCGGCGGCAACATCACACCGCAGATCACCGATCTGAAGCGCGACTACTGCTACGAACTCTCCGGTACCACCTTCAATCCGAAGATCACCGAGAAGCAGTGCTAGGCCCGGACGAAGGGAACGGAAAAGTGACTTCCGGAACTCATCGGATGAAGCGGGCCGGCGGATACGGCGCGGCCGTTCTCGCCATCGTGCTCGGCGGCGGAATCCTGACGGCACCGTCGGCCGCCGCGAGCGCGGAGAACTTCATCCAGTTCAAGAGCGACGCGATGTACTTCGTCGACACCTGTTACGAATGGCAGGGGCCGGACGGCATCGAGAAGAAGAACTACTGCCACAACGCCAAGGCCGTGGGGGCCACCTGGAAGGCGAACTTCCCGGAGGAGGCGACCGGCGCCACCGTCAAGGTGACCTTCGCCGGGTACACGGGCGGCCCGCCGAAGACGGTCACCGTCGACGACGTCAGCAAGAACAGCTGCTACCAGCTCAAGGGAACCTGGCCGAACTACGCCGAAGTCCTGCGCGTGAACTGCTGACCCGGCACCCCTGACCCCACTCCTGACCCGGCACCACTGACCCGGCGCTGCTTGTTCCGCAGCGCCGGGTCAGCGCCGTTGGCGCAACACCCGCAGCGCGGGCCCCAGTTCACGCCGCCCGTCGATGCGCAGTTTGCGGTAGGCCCCGGTCAGATGCGTCTCGACGGTCCGCAGGGAGACGAAGAGACGTTCGGCGATCTGCTTGTTGCTCCATCCTTCGGCGGCCAGCACGGCGACGCGTTCCTCGCCGGCCGTCAGCGGGCAGCCGTCCGCTCCCCGGCTGCCGGCCCGGCCGCCCGCCTCGTGGAGCCGCTGCTGGAGGCTGCGTGCGAGGGCGGCGGCTCCGCATCTGACCGCGATGTCCAGCCCGCGGCGCAGCGCCGTACGGGCCCCGGGCTTGTCGTCGCGCCGCAGCAACGCGCACCCGAGGGTGTGCAGGGCCCGCGCGAGTTCCAGGTCGGCGGGTGTGCGCTCCAGTACGTCCACCGCCTCGGCCACGAGTGCCAGGCCGCTCGCCCCTCCGCCGACCTGCCCGGCGGCGTGCAGTGCCACGCCGACGGCGCGCGGTATCCGGCAGCGCCGCGCCAGGTCCAGCTCCTCTTCGGCGAGCGCGTGCGCGTCGTGCCCGTACCCCAGCTGAAGGCTGACGCCGGCGGCGCGGGACCGCCAGGGGCCGATCGCCGGGCTGACGGTGCCGGCCGCCTCGAAGTGGTGTCCGCACTCCCGCAGCAGCGCCAGACCGCCGCGCCGGTCGCCGTGGGCAGTGCGCAGCGACGCCAGGCTCATCAGGAAGCGGGCCCGTTCCCAGGAGGTGTCGGAGGGGCCCGTGGCGGAGTGGGCGGCGGCGATGCGCTCGGCTTCCTCCAGGTCGCCCTGTTCCAGGAGGGCGTCGATCCGGATGGTGTCCAGGGTCAGGCGGTAGGGGACGTCATCGGTCCCGCAGGCCCGCTCGGACAGGGTGCAGGCCACCGCGGCGGCCTGGGTGACATCGCCCCGGCGCAGCGCGACGGCGGCCCGGTAGACCAGCAGCCAGGAGGCCAGCAGTTCCCTGCCGGTGTCCCGGGTCCCGTGCAGCAGGCGGCTGCACAGTCCGTCGGCCGCTTCGAGGTCGTCCAGGTACAGCAGCGACTGGGCGACGAAGTAGTGCAGCGGGAAGAGGTCGTGGGAGAACGCCGGCAGGTTCACCTGGGCCCGGTCCACCAGCTCGGTGACCCGGTCGGCCGGGCCGCCCGACCGCAGGGTCGCGAAGGCGCGGATGGCGAGCAGCTGCCGTTCGCCGGGGGTGTGCCCGTCCAGGTCGGCGGCGGCGCTCCCGCCGGTCCGCGCCGCGACACGGAGCGAGGGCCGCTCAAACTCCAGCCACTCGATCAGTGCCTGCATGCGCAGCAGAGGCTCGCGGTCGCCTGCCGCTGCTCCCGTGCGCGCGCTCAGCTCGGCGGCCAGCCGCGCCAGGTCGGGGCTGCCGGTGTGCCCGCCGCGTGACATCAGGTGGGAGTAGGCCAGTACCCCGACGGCCTCGGAGCGGGCGGCGTCATCGGTGAGGTTCTCCAGTGCGGCCGTGCCGTACGACACCGCGAGCCCCGTGTCGTAGTGGCTGGCGGCGATGGCCAGCTCCAGCAGCACCCGGGCGTGCTCCCCCGGTGTGGCCGGCTGGAAGACCGCGTGCCGCAGATACGTCACGGCTGTCTCGGCGGCCCCCCGGCGCAGTGCTTCCCCGGCGGCCCGGCGCAGCACCGCCAGCGGCCAGCTGCCGGACACCGGACCGGCCGCCATCACGTGCGCGGCCACCTCCTCGTCGGGGCGGCCGCTCAGATGCAGCACCTGTGCCGCCCGCGCGTGGGCCGTACCGACCTCCTGGGGCGTCCACTCCCCCAGGACGGCCTCCCGGACCACCCGGTGGACAAAGCGCGGCTCGTCCCCGGCCCCCAGCAGCCCGAGGGAGTGCAGCTCCGCCCCCGCCGACCGCACCACGGCCTCACCGGTGCCGCAGTACGCCGCGAGCAGCGGCCACGGCATCCCGTCCCCGAGCACCGCCAGTCCGCGCGCCAGCTCGGCCATGGCCGGGGACCCCTGGCCCAGCCGGTGCCGTACCTCGCGCAGCAGCGTGGGCAGGCCGAAGCTCCTGATCCGCTCCCGGTCCTCCTTCGTGGGCCGTACGCCGCCGCGCCGCGCGTCGCACAGCAGGGCGCGCAGGAAGAGCGGGTGTCCCTCGGTGGCGGCGTGGCAGGCGGCGCTGAAGGACGGGTCCGGCCGGGGCTCGCCGAACTCCAGCGCCACCAGCTGCGCCACGTCCGCCGGTCCGAGCGGCTCCAGCGCCAGGGTGCGGCAGGTGTCGGGGTGCACGAGGGCGTCGTACAGGTCGCCGGGCGCCGGACGCTCTCCGGTACGGGTGGTGACGGCCACCAGGACCGGATGCGTGTCCGCCCGGTTGACCAGGTGCGCCAGCCATCGCAGCGACGGCGGGTCGATCCACTGGAGGTCGTCGACGGCCAGCAGCAGCGGCTGTCTGCGGGACAGCCGGAAGACGATACGGTCCAGGCCCTCCAGTGTCCCGTCGGCGTCGGCGTACGACCCGGAGTCGCCGCCCCACGGCCCCTCCGGGTCCAGGATGCGCAGCACCGTCTCCCCCGTCCCTTCGAGCAGCGCCCGGCGGCCCTGCTCACCGGCCGCGGCGATCAGCGGGTGGAGCAGCCGCCGTACCGTGCCGAAGGCGAAGTCGCGCTGGAGCCGGTGGCAGTGCGCGCGGGCGGCCCGGAACCGCGGGACGCCCTCCAGCCAGTGGTCCAGCAGGGCCGTCTTTCCCGTACCGGCGTTGCCCGCCAGCTGTACGACGCGGGTACGCCCCGCCAGCACCTCGTCCGCCACCGCGTCGAGGGCGGCCAGCTCACCGGCGCGCCCGGCCAGCGGCGGCGGGCCGTCGCGCCCCGGCCGGCCGGTCCGTGGCGCGCCCGTTTCCCGCGGTGCGTCCCGGCCGGCTCCGTCACCCCTGCGACCGTCGATCATCTGGCCCCTACTTCCGTCTATCGGTCTGCCAGACGTCGGCCCGGGACCAGGGGTTGCGCCGCGCCGGGGGTCTCAGCATCCGGACGGACCACGACGGCCTGCCGCCCATCCGCTGATCGCCGTACGGGGCGGCCGACTTGGACGGTGCGGCGGACGCCGGACCGCCCCGGCGCCCGCTTTGCACCGGCCGCCTTCTCGTGGTCGGCGGCGGCTGATCTCGTGGTGATCCACTACGCGCCGGGGCGGGACCGTCCGGTACCGGAACGTCGGTGCTGCCCGGCCGTCACGCCCCGTAGGCGTTCTGCTCCGCGAAGCGCCGCGCCAGGGCCGTGAGCAGTTCCGGCGCGTCCTCGCGCGGCAGGACCGCCTCGATCAGCACCAGCTCGTCCGGTGTACGGGCGGCCAGCGCGAGCGCGTCCGCCAGCTCGGCCGGGGTCTCGACCCGTACCGCGACCGTGCCGGGGCCCGCGCCGAAGGCGGCGGGCAGGGCGGTGTAGTCCCAGGCCGCGATGTCGTTGTACGCGGCGGTGGCGCCGTGGATGGCGCGCTCGACCGTGTAACCGTCGTTGTTGACGACCACGACCACCGGGGCCGCGCCGTACCGGGTCATGGTGCCCAGCTCCTGCGCGGTGAGCTGGAGGGAGCCGTCGCCGATCACCAGCACCGAACGCCGGTCCGGCGCGGCCAGCTCGGTACCGAGGGTGGCCGGCAGGGTGTATCCGATGGACCCCCACAGCGGCTGGCCGACGAAGCGCCCGTCCGTGGGCAGCGGCACCTCCTGGGCGCCGTAGAACGCGGTGCCCTGCTCCGCGACGAGCACACTGCCGTCGGGCAGGAACGAGCCGACGGCGGACCACAACTGACGCTGCGTCAACCCGGCGTCCGGAGCCTCGGCCGGATGGGTCACCCGCTCCCCGTACCCCTCCGGCTCGGGCAGTCCCGAACCCCGCAACAGCCCGGTCAGCCCGCCCACGGCGTCCGCCATGGCGATGCCCTCGTACACCCCGCGCCCCGCGGCGGCCCGCCCCGGGCGCAGCTCGATGGTCCGCTCCGGGGTGAAGTGGTGACTGAAGCCGCCGGTGACGCTGTCCGAGACGGGGGCGCCGGCCAGGATCAGGCAGTCCGCATCCTCGACGGCCGCCCGGGCCCGCTTGTCGCTGATCTCCCCGGTGTAGGCGCCGACGAACCCGGGGGCAGCCTCGTCCAGGACGCCCTTCCCGCTGGAGAACACGGCGGCCCGGACCGGCGCGGCGGCCAGCAGCTCACGCAGCGGTCCGCGCAGCCCGAACCGCTCGGCCTCGTGCCCGGCCAGCACGGTGACACTGCGGGCGCCGTCCAGCATCCGCGCGCAGCTCGCGAGGAAGTCCCGCAGCCCCCCGGGATCGGCGGGCCCGTCCGGCACGATCAGCGGGCCGTCCGGCGCCGGCACCTGGGCCAGTACGACATCCGTGGGCAGGTTCAGGTGCACCGGCTTGCGCTCCCGCCACATGGCGCGCAGTACGCGGTCGATCTCCGCCGGGGCGTTCTCCGCGGTCAGGTCGGCGCGGGCCACCGTCACCTCGGCGAACATCCGGCCGAAGTGCCCGTACTCGCCGTCCATCAGGGTGTGGTGCACGGGCCGGCCGGCCGCGGCGACCGCGGTGGCGGGCATACCGGTGACGGCGACGAGCGGTACGGACTCGGCGTACGCACCGGCGACGCCGTTGACGGCCGACAGCTCGCCGACGCCGAAGGTGGTGACGAGGGCGGCGGCGCCACGCAGCCGGGCGTACCCGTCGGCGGCGTACGCGGCGTCGAGTTCGTTGCAGGTGCCGACCCAGGTGAGGCCGGGGAAGGCGGCCACCTGGTCGAGGAAGCCGAGGTTGTAGTCACCGGGCACCCCGAAGAGGTGCTCGACGCCCAGCTCGCGCAGACGGCGGAGCAGGTGGTCGGCGACGGTGATCCGAGGGGTCGCGGCCTGGCGGGCGGCGGCCTGCGGGCCGATGTCCGAGGGGGTGTCCGACATGGCGGTACCGGCTTTCTTCAAGCGTAAACGATTTAGGTCAACGAACTTGACCCATGTCGCGAGCGTACGGAAGCCCGGGATAAAATGTCAACATGCTTGACCCTAATCGTCCGGACGCCTTCGACCGCGATTTCACCCTCTTCTACTTCGCCTACCGCGCCTTCACCGGAGCGGCCGACGAAGCCCTGACCGAGCACGGCATGGGCCGCGCCCACCACCGCATCCTGACGTTCCTCGCGTACTCCCCCGGCATGAGCGTCGGCGAACTGTGCCAGGCACTCCAGCTGACCAAGCAGGCCATCAACGCGCCCCTGCGCAAGCTCGGCGACGAGCAGATGGTGCGGGTGACGCCGGGGGCGCTGGACCGGCGCCGCAAGGAACTGCACCTCACCGAGCGCGGCGCGGACCTGGAACGCAAGCTCCACGAACGTCAGCGCGCGCTGTTCGCCGCCGCGCTGGAGAAGGCCGGTCCGGAGGCCGCCGAGGGCTGGCGCCGGATGCTGGCGCCGCTGGCCGGACGGGAGTGGGAGGCGTTCACCGCCTCCGTCGCGGAACGCCGCGCGTCACAGGAGCCGTAGCACCCGTACGCGCCACGACGCTCAGAACAAGGGCTGCTGCCCCGGGAACGGCGGCTCCTCCGGATCGAACAAGCGCTCCGCCGGGGCCATCATCGGCGCGATACGGCGGGAGCCGGGACACGACACCAGCTCCAGCACGGTGCGGCGGCCCGGCGGGTCGTGCCGGGCGTAGCGGCCGCCGACGACGGCGATCTCTCGGTTGCATACGGGGCACGGGCGACGCGGTGACATCTCCTCATTGTCCCTTGCGGTGGCGGACGGCGGCCCACGGGGCGCAGCGGTAGCGCGCCCCGGCCCCCTTGCACCCCTTCACCCCCGCTCCCCTTCACCCCTACGTGGGCTCAGGTTCGGTTCACCGTGGGGCCGGGAATCCAGGAAGGGTCCGGTGTCGCCGCGGGGGTGACGCCATGACACGGAGGCGGAAGGGATCACGGCGTGCGCAAGGGACGTGCGGTGGCCGCGGGGCTGCTGGTGCTGGCCGTGACGACCGGCTGCAAAACCATCACGATCACCCCGAACGGCGGACTGTCACCGACGGCCCCCTCCGCCTCCGCGCCGGGACGCGCGGAAGCGTTTCCCATGCGCACGGCGGACAAGGCACCCCCCAGACGCACCCGCGCGAGCAAGGCGCCACGCCGGGCCGCGAAGCCGGTCCTGGCGCGCGGCGCCCGGGGCCCGAAGGTCCGCGAACTACAGGCCCGTCTGGCCCAGTTGTCACTCTTCCGCCGTAAGCCCACCGGTTTCTACGGACGGCAGACCGCCGCCTCCGTCACGGCGTTCCAGCGTCAGCGCGGCCTGCGGCGCACGGGCACCCTGGACCGCACGTCCTGGACCGCCCTGCGCTCGCGCACCCGTCCGCCGACCCGCGCCCAGATGTACCCGCCCCCCAAGAAGGCGGCCAAGAAGCCCGCCAGGAAACCGCCCGTCAAGCGCGACCGCCGCTGTATGACGGGCCGTGTCCTGTGCATCAGCAAGCGCAGCAATTCGCTCGCCTGGATGGTGAACGGCAAGGTCCGCTCGGCGATGGACGTCCGCTTCGGCGCCCAGTACACCCCCACGCGCGAGGGCACGTTCCGTATCGCGTTCAAGAGCCGCCGCCACGTCTCGTCGATCTACCACACGCCCATGCCGTACGCGATGTTCTTCAGCGGCGGCCAGGCCATCCACTACTCCGCCGACTTCGCCGCCCGCGGCTACAGCGGCGCCTCCCACGGCTGCGTCAACGTCCGCGACAAGAACGAGGTCGCCTCCCTGTTCCAGGAGGTAAGCCCGGGCGACAAGGTAGTGATCTACAAGTAACCCCAGCCGCAGTGACCCCAACCATCAATTGAGCAACCCCCACCCACAGCAACCCGGTCCGCGAGAGCGGCGCCGGCTTAGGCGCAAAAAACAGCGCGGGCAGGGCCGGGGGAACGTGCCCCGCCCGCGCCTGTGCGACGAGCCGTTGGTACGGGGGGAACCCCGGCTCGCGCGCAAGCCGATGACCAGTCGGCTTCATGACGTACTGCGCCGGGGGGCCGGAAAACGTCACACCCGTGCGGTGCGGGGTGCTCCGGGGATGCGTAGGGCGCCGGGTGCGGCGGGGGTGGTGGTGACGATGCCTCCGGGGTCGCGTGCGATGCGCGCGGAGGGGGCGTAGCGGTGGCCGCGGTGGCCGCCTTCGTCCTCGTCGTCGCCCTTGCCGCCGTGGTCCTTGCCGCGGCCGCCCTGGCCGTGGTCGTCATCGTCGTGGCGGCCGCCGTCGTACGTGCCGCCGTCCTGGGTGCGGGTGAGGTACTGGCGGCAGAAGGCGTGCACCTTGTCCGGGCCTCCGGCGGCGCGTTCCAGGCGGCGCAGGGTGTCCTGGGCGAGGCGGGAGCGCTTGCCGGATTCGTAGGTGCGGCAGAACGTGACGCCGAGCCGGTGTTTCTCCCCGGCGTCGGGTTTGCCCTGGGGGTCGTCGGGCCGGTTGCCGCCGTCGCCGGTGGTGCCGCCGCCGGCCGCGTCCCGGCCGGGGGTGCTTCGTCCGGTGTCCGGGGGCGGGGTGGCGCCGGTGCCGCCGTCGCTTCCGGTGTCGGTGATGAGAGGGCCGGGCCGGCCGGTGCCGGTGGTGGGGTCCGGCATCGGGGTGGTGCCGCCGGTGGTGGTGCCGGTGTCGTCGGTGGCGAGCGGGCCGGGGGACTCGGCGGCGGAGACGCTGGTGGCCGGGGCCGGGCCGGGGCCACCGCGGAAGGGGGTGGGCAGGACGCCCGCGCCGGCGGCCACGGCGACGCCGCCGAGCGCGCAGCCCGCCAGGGCCACCATGAAGCCGCGGCGCAGGGGGCGTCCGAAGCGGCGGCGGGTGGCGGGGCCGGTGCCGCGGGGGGTGCGTACGGCTTCCGTGGCGGGCGTGGCCGTGATGTCGGCCGCCGGGGCCGTGGCCGGTGCCGGAGCGTGGCCGCGTGCCTGTCGGAAGGCGGCGACGGCGGCTTCCTCGCCGGGGAGCGGTTCGTCGGCGGCCGGGCCGTGGCCCGCCGCCGCGGCGGCGTTCAGCAGGGCGGTGAGTTCCGCGGCGCCGGTGCCGGCCGGGGAACCGGCGGGTTCGCCGCGCAGCAGTCGCTCCGCGGCCTCCTCGTCGAGCCAGTTGTACCGGTCGTCGGCCATCACATGTCCTTCTGCGTTCGTGCGGCCGTTTCCGTCACACCCGGTACGTACGGTTCCGCCGCGCTCGCACTCCGTCCGGCGCCCCGTCCGGTGCCTTGTGCGGGCACTCCTTCCATGGGTCCGCCCAGGGGGCCTCCCACGGCTCTGTCACCGGCTCCGCCCACGGGTCCGTCACCGGGTCCGCCGTCCTCGCCGCCGGCGCCGAGCAGGTCGGCGAGGCGTCGCAGTCCGCGGTGTGCGGCGGTCCGTACGGCGCCGGGCCGCTTGCCCAGCACTCCGGCCGCGCTCTTGGCGTCCAGGCCCACCACGACGCGCAGCACGACGGCTTCGGCCTGGTCCTGCGGGAGCCGGGAGATGAGGCGGAAGGTGTGGCCGGTGCCGAGGGCTTCCATGGCTTCGTCGGCGGTGTCCGAGGCGCCCGGTTTGTCGGCGAGTGCGGTTTCGTCGCCGCCGACCGCGGGGCGGCGGCCGCGCATCCGTATGTGGTCCAGGGCGCGGTTGCGGGCTATCCGCGCGGCCCAGCCGCGGAAGCGGTCGGCGTCGCCGCTGAAGCGGGACAGGTCGCGGGTGATCTGGAGCCATGCCTCGGAGGCCACATCCTCGGCGTCCGCTTCGCCCACCAAGGTCCGTACATATCCGATCAGCCGGGGATGTACGGCTCGGTAGACGGTACGGAAAGCCGCCTCGTCACCACCCTGCGCCGCCTGTACGGCGACCGTCAGCCGGCCGTCGTCCGGCTGAATGTCGTCCCCTCGCACGGGTCCATCCTGTCGCACGCGGAAAGTCCGCCGCCCGGTCCTCGCTGATTCGCTGTTTCTCGTGCCCCACGGGTACCCCTGGTAACCCGTGTGTCCCCGCTGACGGTAACCCGCCCGCCCGCGCACCAGGCACCCGGGCTCTCCGCTGACCAGCCCCTCCACACCCACGGGAGGTACGCACGGCCACCGCGCCGGGCGGCGCGGACCCGCACGCTACGGCTCGGGCACACCCCGCGTCCAGAGCGCCCGGCACCGGTCCGTGCGCCCTGGCGCGCGACATGGGACACACCGCGCCCCGCGCCCCCTGTGACGCTTTCGCGGCCGGTGGCGCTGTAAGGAGCAGGGGCCCTTCACCGGGCTCCCCTGGAACGACGGCCGGGGCCTCTCCTGTGGGGGGTGGCGGCCCCGGTCGTCCCCTTCTCGCCGCGTCCGGCCCTGGCCGCTCAGACCTGGTTGGCCAGTTTTTTGAAGTCCGCCCAGGAAAGGGCCGGATCGCGGCGGTCCCAGACCTTCTGCGCCAGCGCGCGCAGCGGCATCCGGATGCCGTCGGCCACCTGCTGCTGCGTCTGCTCGTCCGCCAGGTCGCACCACACCGCCAGGCGCGCCCCGAGCACCCGGTCCGGGCCGGACAGCTCCTGCGGCACGGCCTTGGTGCCGCGCAGCACCCCGGGGGTCCACTGGGTGTAGATGCGTTCGCCGGTCGGGTACGGCATGTTGTTGGGCTCGCCGAGCACGTAGTAGAGGTATTCGTCGTTGAGGTTGACGACCTTGCGGTTCTCGCGCAGGTATTCGTCCGGTTCGCGGGCGCCGATCTCCTTGCCCGTCCAGTAGGCGACGGTGCGGCCGGGGTCCGGGGCGACGTCCGTGTCGCGGAAATAGCCGTCGTTCCACGCCTCGACCTGTTTGGCCCCGGCAGCGCGCACGGTCTTGTCCCGGTCGTTGAGCCAGCCGGTGGCCAGATCCTCGATCGTGCCGTCGTCGCCGTACTTGTCCTGGGCGGCGCGGGCCAGCTGCGGGTAGTTCTCGGCGGGGGCCCGGTCGGCCAGCGCGCGGTACTCGTCGCCGCCCAGGTGCCAGTGTCCGCCGGGGAAGAGCGGGGCGTACTCGCGCAGCAGGTCGTCCACGATCTCGGCGGCCCCGGGCTGCGAGATGTCCATCGCGCCACGCTGGGTCCGGCCGTCGGCGGAGCGCAGTTCGAGGCCGGGGTGGGCGCGGAGTACGGCGCCGAGGTGGCCGGGCGAGTCGATCTCGGGGATGACGGTGACGTGCAGGCCGCGGGCGGCCTCGACGAGGTGGCGCACCTGGTCCTTGGTGAGGTGGTCCGCGGAGACGATCTCGGGGTGTTTCTCGCTTTCGATGCGGAAGGCCTGGTCGTCGGAGAAGTGCAGCTGGAGCTGGTTGAGCTTGAGGCCCGCCAGATCGCGGATGCGGTCCTCGATCCACCGCGCATCGAAGTGCTTGCGCGCGATGTCCAGCATGAAGCCGCGCTGCGCACGGTCGGGGCGGTCCTCGACGGTGCCTTCGGGGACGCCGCCGGAGGCCCGTACGGACTGCAGGACGGTGCGGGTGCCGTTGAAGATTCCGGCGTCGGTGGGGGCGGTGAGGGTGAGGCGGGTGCCGCGCGCGGTGAGGGTGTAGGCCTCGGCGGCGGTGTCGTACACGGGCGCGTTGTCCTCGCGCCGGGCGGCGTCCTGGCCGCCGGACAGCCGCAGCTCGACATCGCCGGGCCGTACGGGCTGTTTGCCCCATACGGTACCCAAACCACCCAGTTCCTTGGCGAACCGCCGGGCCTCGTCGGCGACCGGGCTCTTCTCCCCCGCGGGCACCACGACGCGGGCCGTCTTGGCGGGCCGCCAGCCGCGCCCGTCGGCCGCGCTGAACTTCTGTACGGCGGGCACGGTGCGGGGCGGGCCCTGCACCGGGTCCCAGGTGGGGGTGGGGGCGGCGGAGGCGGAGGCGCTGCCGCCGTCGCCGCCCTTGGGCGGGGTGCCGCTGTTCGAGCAGCCCGTGACAGCCAGTGCCGTGAGGGCGGCCGTCACTCCTGCGGTGATGCTCGCGGCCAGTTTTCCGGTCCTCATATACGCAAAACCTCCCTTTCCGGGGCGAAGGTATTGCCAGGTGACAGACGTTTACGTCTACTACGCGCGCGAAAGCTCTCTCATACGGGTGAAATTCGTGCATCCGTCGGACAGTGATCGACAGACGTCGTTACGGTGTCGTCTCAACCCGTTCACCCCTCCCGTGGCCCACGGCCCCCGCGCATCCGCCGCGGCCGCGCACTCCGGCCGCCCCGATCAGCGTTCTCCGCCCCGAGGAGCCCATGCAGCCCAGCGACATCCCGGCCGCCCCGCCGACACCGCTGCGCACTCCCCGGCCCGCCACACCCTCCCAGAAGCTCCCGCCGCTGCCGCCACCGCCTCCCGGCAGCGCCGCCCCGGCCGGCACGCCCGGCCTCGCCCGCCTGAACGGCGCCCCGCCGGACACCGCCGAGGCCGGCCTGATGCGCTGCTGCGGCAGCCGCCGCTGGGCCCGCCGCCTGGCCGCGCACCGCCCGTACCCCGACCTGGAGGCACTGCTGGCCGCCGCCGACGAGGCGAGCTACGACCTGACCACCGGCGACCTGGACGAGGCACTGGCCGGGGAGACCCTCTCACCGCAGCCGCTCGTCGGCGCGCGCGGCCCGGGCACGCTGGCGGCGCACACCGCGCTGCGCGCGGCGCACGCCGAGTACGAGCGCCAGTTCCGGCACGCCTTCGTCATCTGCCTGGACGGCTTCCGCGACACCGAACAGCTGAACGTGGTGCTCACCGCCATCCACGACCGGCTCGGCAACGAGCCCGAGGAGGAGCGGGCCATCGCCGCCGACGAGCTGCGCCGGATCGCCCGCGGGCGGCTCGCCCGGCTCGCGGCCTCCTCCCGGGCCTGAGAGGCCCCGGCCGTCCGGCCCGTCCTTACCCCGTTCCCCCGCCCGGCGTACAGGGCCGACCCGCCCTCGCGGGGTAGCCCGTACGTGCCTGTTTGATCACACCTGAGGACCCCGGCGGGAGGAACCGACAGTCCGTCGCTACGATGGCCGGGGCCGGTGGACCGTACCCGGCCGGGCCAGACCGACAGAGAAGCCGGCAGGCCCCAATCCCCGCTCCCGGAGGGTTTTTCCGTGCCGGCTGGAACGCTGTACCGCGGCCGGGAAGGCATGTGGTCCTGGGTGGCTCATCGAGTCACCGGCGTCCTCATTTTCTTCTTCCTGTTCGTGCACGTCCTCGACACCGCACTCGTCCGCGTCTCCCCCGAGGCCTATGACGACGTCGTTGCCACGTACAAGACGCCACTCGTCAACGTGATGGAGTACGGCCTCGTCGCCGCCATCCTCTTCCACGCGCTCAACGGTCTCCGTGTGATCGCCGTGGACTTCTGGTCCAAGGGACCGAAGTACCAGAAGCAGCTGCTGTGGACCGTTGTCGGCGTGTGGGCCGTCCTGATGGCCGGCGCTTTCTACCCCGTGCTGCAGCACACCCTGCGCACGCTGTTCGGGAGCTGATGACGCGCGATGTCTGCTGAAACCCAATCCCCCGCAGGTCCCGCTGTGACCGACTCCGTCTCCCTGTACGACGCGGACAACCCGGCTCCCGTGATCGAGCCGCCCCGCAAGCGTACGAAGAAGACGCCCAAGTCGACCCGTACGAATTTTGAGATGTACGGCTGGCTCTTCATGCGCCTGTCCGGCATCGTGCTGGTCGTCCTGGTCCTCGGCCACCTGCTGCTCCAGCTCGTGCTGGACGGCGGCGTCTCCAAGATCGGCTTCGCCTTCGTGGCGGGCCGCTGGGCCTCGCCGTTCTGGCAGGTCTGGGACCTGGTGATGCTGTGGCTGGCGATGCTGCACGGCGCCAACGGCCTGCGCACGGTCATCAACGACTACGCGCAGCGGGACACCACCCGCTTCTGGCTGAAGATGCTCCTGTACACCGCCACGGTGTTCACCGTCCTTCTGGGCACGCTGGTGATCTTCACCTTCGACCCGAACATCCGCTAGGCCCCGGGGCTGAGGTAACCGACTCATGAAGATCCACAAGTACGACACGGTCATCGTCGGCGCCGGTGGCGCGGGCATGCGCGCGGCCATCGAGTCGACCAAGCGCAGCCGCACCGCGGTCCTGACGAAGCTGTACCCCACCCGCTCCCACACCGGCGCGGCGCAGGGCGGCATGGCCGCCGCCCTGGCCAATGTCGAGGAGGACAACTGGGAGTGGCACACCTTCGACACGATCAAGGGCGGCGACTACCTGGTCGACCAGGACGCCGCCGAGATCCTGGCGAAGGAGGCCATCGACTCGGTCCTGGACCTGGAGCGGATGGGCCTGCCGTTCAACCGCACCCCGAACGGCACCATCGACCAGCGCCGCTTCGGCGGTCACTCCCGTAACCACGGTGAGGCCCCGGTCCGCCGGTCCTGCTACGCCTCGGACCGCACCGGCCACATGATCCTCCAGACGCTGTACCAGAACTGCGTCAAGGAGGGCGTCGAGTTCTTCAACGAGTTCTACGTCCTGGACCTGCTGCTCCAGGATGTGGACGGGGTGAAGAAGTCGGCCGGCGTCGTCGCGTACGAGCTGGCCACCGGCGAGATCCACGTCTTCCAGGCGAAGGCCGTGATCTTCGCGTCCGGCGGCACCGGCAAGTTCTTCAAGGTGACCTCCAACGCGCACACCCTGACCGGTGACGGCCAGGCCGCCGCGTACCGCCGCGGGCTGCCGCTGGAGGACATGGAGTTCTTCCAGTTCCACCCGACCGGCATCTGGCGGATGGGCATCCTGCTGACGGAGGGCGCCCGTGGTGAGGGCGGCATCCTCCGCAACAAGGACGGCGAGCGCTTCATGGAGAAGTACGCGCCCGTCATGAAGGACCTCGCCTCACGTGACGTCGTCTCGCGCTCCATCTACACGGAGATCCGCGAGGGCCGCGGCTGCGGTCCCGAGGGCGACCACGTCTACCTGGACCTGACCCACCTGCCGCCGGAGCAGCTGGACGCCAAGCTGCCCGACATCACCGAGTTCGCGCGCACCTACCTCGGTATCGAGCCCTACACGGACCCGATCCCGATCCAGCCGACCGCGCACTACGCCATGGGCGGCATCCCGACCAACGTCGAGGGCGAGGTGCTGGCCGACAACACCACCGTCGTGCCGGGCCTGTACGCCGCCGGCGAGGTCGCCTGCGTGTCCGTGCACGGCGCCAACCGCCTGGGCACCAACTCGCTGCTGGACATCAACGTCTTCGGCCGCCGGGCCGGCATCGCCGCGGCGGAGTACGCGGCCACCGCCGACTTCGTCGAGCTGCCGGAGGACCCGGCCAAGCTGGTCCAGGACCAGGTCGAGCGGCTGCGCTCCGCCTCGGGCAACGAGCGGGTCACCGAGATCCGCAAGGAGCTCCAGGAGACCATGGACGCCAACGTCATGGTGTTCCGCACCGAGCAGACGATCAAGACCGCGGTCGAGAAGATCGGCGAGCTGCGCGAGCGCTACCTGAACGTGTCCATCCAGGACAAGGGCAAGCGGTTCAACACCGACCTGCTGGAGGCCGTCGAGCTGGGCAACCTGCTCGACCTGGCCGAGGTGATGGCGGTGTCCGCGCTGGCCCGCAAGGAGTCCCGCGGCGGTCACTACCGCGAGGACTACCCCAACCGCGACGACGTCAACTTCATGCGGCACACCATGGCGTACCGCGAGGTGGCGGCAGACGGCGCCGAGTCGATCCGCCTCGACTACAAGCCGGTCGTCCAGACCCGCTACCAGCCGATGGAGCGTAAGTACTGATGAGCACCTCCACCCTCGAAAAGCACTCCAAGGCCCTGGACGCGGCCGAGGACGGTGCCTCGCACAGCATCACGATCACCCTGCGGGTCCGCCGGTTCAACCCGGAGGTCTCCGAGGACGCGAGCTGGCAGGACTTCCAGCTGGAGATGGACCCGAAGGAGCGCGTCCTGGACGCCCTCCACAAGGTCAAGTGGGAGCAGGACGGCACGCTGACCTTCCGCCGTTCCTGCGCGCACGGCATCTGCGGCTCGGACGCCATGCGGATCAACGGCAAGAACCGCCTGGCGTGCAAGACGCTGCTGAAGGACATCAACCCGGAGAAGCCCATCACGGTCGAGGCCATCAAGGGCCTCACGGTCCTCAAGGACCTCGTGGTGGACATGGAGCCGTTCTTCCAGGCGTACCGGGACGTGATGCCGTTCCTGATCACCACCGGCAACCAGCCGACGCGTGAGCGCCTGCAGACCGCCGAGGACCGCGAGCGCTTCGACGACACCACCAAGTGCATCCTGTGCGCCGCGTGCACCTCCTCGTGCCCGGTGTTCTGGAACGACGGCCAGTACTTCGGCCCGGCGGCGATCGTCAACGCGCACCGCTTCATCTTCGACAGCCGTGACGAGGGCGGCGAGCAGCGGCTCGAAATCCTCAACGACAAGGACGGCGTCTGGCGCTGCCGTACGACCTTCAACTGCACGGACGCCTGCCCGCGCGGTATCGAGGTCACCAAGGCGATCCAGGAGGTCAAGCGCGCGCTGATCACGCGTCGCTTCTGACCCCGGGGCACAGTCCCTGGAACCTGGTTCCGGTCAGCGACCCGAACCTGGTCTGGAAGCCGCGAAGGGCTCCGCTCCCGTACGTACGGGAGCGGAGCCCTTCGGCATGTCCGGCCCCGGCCTGCGCACTGCGCCCGGACTCCGCCGCCCGTACCGGCGGCGCGGCGGGGTAGACGAGGACCGGCGGCAGTTCGGTGTCCGCGAGCGCGACCGGGCGGGCGCAGAAGTACGACGGCACGAGCAGCAGGCCCCGCCCCTCCAAGCGCAGGTCACCGTCGCGCGGATAGGTGACCTCCAGCACCGGCCGCCGCCAGCGCATCTCCGGCCCGAACGTCCGCAGCATCGCCTCGGCACCGTCCTGGCGCAGCGCGTGCAGCCGCAGCGTACGGTCGGCCTCGACGCGCTGCCCGATGATCGGCCAGCCGGGGCCGAGGGCGGTGTGGTGGTACGTACGCAGGCTCCGGGCGAGAGCGCGCAGGGCGGCCGGTTCACCGTCGGCGAGGGAGCGCATCCATGCGTGCGGGGCGGCGTGCTGGCCGTGCCCGGTGCGCTGCGACTGCCCGGCCAGCAGGCCGATCTCGGTACGCAGCCGGCGCCGGGGCGTCGTCATCACCGCTTCGAGACCCGGCTCCACGCCCGCCGCCCCGGCCGCGGGCGTCAGGAAGTCGGGAAAGTAGCCGCGCGGCGGGACCAGCGGCAGCAGCATGCGCAGCGGCCCGGGACCGTGCCGCGCGGCGTGCTGCCGCCAGGCGGCCAGGGCCGGTTCGGTACGGCTCTCCCGCAGGCGGTGCAGGCTCAGGACGGTCTCCCACAGGGGGTCGGCCCCCTCGGCGACCCGCGTCCGGTGCAGATCCTCCGGCGTGAAATGGACACGTAACACAACGATCCCCCGATGCCGTGAGCACACCGCTGTTCCCCCGAACAACGGTGCACCCGAGGATCCGACCCGTGGGCCGCATTCCGCAACCCGTACACGCCATTGGCCCTGAATTTGTTCAATGAAAAATGAATGAGAAAACATCTGCGCAGGTCACGGCGGTGCGTCTGGCATACCCCCGGGACGTCCCGCCACGGCCCGGCGCCGCGACGTCAAGCCGAACGCAGCGCCATGGCCGCCAACGCCCGGTCCTGATCCCGGCGTTGACGCATCACATGCGCGTAAGTCGCCAACGCCTCCCTCTTACGCGCCAGTTCGGCGATCTCCGCGTCCAGCTGCGCCATCTGCCGCTCCACCACCCCGCAGGAGCGGTCGCAGAAGACCAGCCCGGGGCCGCCCTGCGCGCACGGGAGCAGCTCCCGTATGGCATCCGTACCCAGGCCGGTGGCGAGCAGCTCGCGGATCCGCCCCACGGCCTCCGGGGCGTCGGGGCCGTAGCGGCGGTAGCCATTGGCGTCCCGATCCGCGCACAGCAGGCCCTGCTGCTCGTAATAGCGCAGTGAACGGGCGCTGACCCCCGTGCGCTCGGCCAGCTCACCGATCCGCAGACCGTCCCCCGCCGCGCGGACCGCGCGCTCCCCCGACCCTGCCATCAACAGCCTCCCCTGTGCGACCGGCCCCTGGAACCGGCGGCTTGATCTTCAAACCGGCGGCTCGGCCGTCCGAACCCGCGACTTGACCTTGACACCGGTGTCAGGGGTCAACCTGGTGCGCATGACGAAGATTCCCACGCCCACCGCATCGCGCCTTCCCGCCCTGTCCGCCACCGTCACCCCCGCCGACGAGGGCACCGCCCCCGCCGCCCACGGCATCCTGCTCGCGCACGGCGCCACCGGCAGCATCGAGAGCAACTACGCCGGGCTCGTCCCCGCGCTGGCCGCCACCGGCCACACCGTCGTCGCGCCCGACTACCCCGGCTCCGGCAGCACCCCGCGTGCCGACGGCCCTCTGGAACTCGACGCCCTCGCCGACGCCCTCGTGGCCGAGGCCGTCGCGGCGGGCGTCGAAACGTTCACCCTGATCGGCTTCTCCCTCGGTACGGCGGTCTCCGTACGAGCCGCCGCCCGTCACCCGGAACGCGTACGCGGCCTGATCCTGACCGCCGGGCTCGCCAAGCCCGACCACCGGGCGAACATCTGGATCGACCTGTGGCTGCGCCTGCTGGACCGCGGCGACTACGCGGGCTTCGCCCAGGCCCGCGCGCTCAGCGGCCTCTCCCCCGAAGCCCTCAACGCCCTGCCGCCCGCCGAACTCGCCACCGTCCTCGACGACAGCCCCGACGGCCCGCCCGCCGGTTCGGCCGAGCAGACCGCGCTGGTCAAGGAGGTGGACACCACCGGCGACCTGGCCGGGATCACCGTACCGACCCTGGTCATCGCCACCACCCAGGACCAGCTGATCCACCCCTCCCACTCGCGCTACCTGGCCGAGCACATACCCGGCGCCGAGTACGCGGAGATCGCCACCGGGCACGTGCCGATGGCGGAGCGGCCGGAGGAGTGGGAGGGGCTGATCGTGAAGTTCCTGGGTGAGCGGGGGCTGTAGGGGCTGGGGTCCGGCGGGGGGGGCGACCTTCGGAACCGACGGCAGAGGACGGGCGGAAACCGAAACCGTCCCGGGGGTGGAATCCGGAACCCGCCCGGGGGCACATTAAGGTCGATGCCGTGGACGAAGCGACGAGGGCGGATACGGACGGGGCACGGAACGTGAAGGACGACGGCGACCCGGCCCCCCAAGGCGCGGATTCCGCCGGGCCCGCCGACCCCGCCCACTCCACCGACCCCGCCGCCCGCGAACGGACCGCCCACGGCTCCCGCACCCGCACCCTCATCCTCGAAACCGCCCTCCGCCTCTTCCAGGAACGCGGCTACGACAAGACCACCATGCGGGCCATCGCCCAGGAGGCCGGCGTATCGGTCGGCAACGCGTACTACTACTTCGCCTCCAAAGAGCACCTGGTCCAGGGCTTCTACGACCGCATCGCCGAGGAACACACGGCGGCCGTCGCCGACGTCCTGGCAACCGAGCGGGACCTGGCGGGACGGCTGCGCGGCGTACTGCTCACCTGGCTCGACATCGCCGCACCGTACCACCGGTTCGCCGCCCAGTTCTTCAAGAACGCCGCCGACCCGGACAGCCCGCTCAGCCCCTTCTCGGACGCCTCCGAGGGACCGCGGGAAACCGCCATCGCCCTGCACCGGCGGGTACTGGCCGGCACGGACACCAAAGTCGACCCCGAACTCGCGGCCCAGTTGCCCCAGTTGCTGTGGCTCCAGCAGATGGGCCTGGTCCTGTACTGGGTGTACGACCGCTCGGAAAACTGCGAACGCAGCCGCCGCCTGGTCGAACGAACCTCACCCCTGGTCGCACGCGCGGTCGCCGCTTCCCGCTTCCGGGTGCTGCGGCCACTGGTACGCGAAGTCACGGACGTACTGAGCGAGTTCATTCTCCCGGCGGCAGCCGGAGCCGCAGCCCGCCCAACCTCTCGTAAGCCCTCGAAACGCCCGCCGTCCGAAGGCGACTGACCCCGCTCCGCCCTGCGCCCGGCCCCTCACCTCTGCTTCCGGGCCATCTCTCCCCCACCCGTACGGTGTGGCCATGATCCGCATACCCCGCGGCGTCGCAGCCGCACTGCTCGCCCTCGCCCTGCCTCTCCCACTCGCCGCGGCCGGCAGCGCCACCGCCGCCACGCCCGGCACCCCTCCCATCACCAAGCCCCCCGCGGCCCACCCCTCCCCAACCACCACACACCAGCCCCTCCACCACCCCCTGCACCAATCCCGCCCCCAGTCCCCTCCCCAGCCCCTCCACCTGTCCCTCCCCCGCCCCACCGGCCCGTACGCGATCGGGCGGGACCGCCTCGACCTCGTCGACCACAGCCGCCAGGACCCCTGGGAGCCGTCCGCCCACGGGCGTGAGCTGCTGGCGTCCTTGTACTACCCGGCCCGCGCCGGCACCGGCCGACCGGCCCCGTACATGTCCGAGGCGGAAGCAGCGCAATTCCTCGACCGGCAGCGCAAAGCCGGGCAGCTTCCCCCCGAAGCCGACAGAATTCCGTCCGCGGTGCTCAGCGACACCCGCACGAACGCCCGCACCGGCGCGCTCCCCCTGCCCGGCAAGCACCCCCTGGTCGTGCTCTCTCCCGGCTTCGGCCTGAACCGTGCCACACTCAGCGTGCTCGCCGAGGAGCTGACCAGCCGCGGCTACATCGTGGCGCTCGTCGACCACGCCTACGAGGCCGACGCCACCTTCCCCGGCGGACGCACCCTGCCCTGCACCGCCTGCGAAAAGCTGGGCCCGGAGCCGGACCCGGACGCGGTGCTGCCGTTCATGTCCACCGTGGCCCGCAACCGCGCCAAGGACATCAGCTTCCTCCTCGACCGCATCCTGCCCGGCCACCACCCGGCCTGGGAACACAGCGCCCTCGTCGACCCGGAGCGCGTCGGCATGGCCGGCCACTCCATCGGCGGCGCCACGGCCGCCTCCGCCATGGCGGGCGACCCCCGGATACGCGCCGGGGCAAACCTGGACGGCTCCGTATCGGCCCCCATCCCGGCCCAGGGCCTGAACGGCCGCCCGTTCCTCCTGTTCGGCAACCAGGCGACGGGCCACCCCGGCGCCGACCCGACCTGGGACAGCACCTGGACCCACCTGAACGGCTGGAAGCGCTGGCTGACCGTAACCGGCGCCACCCACCTCACCTTCACCGACGTCCCGGCCCTCGCCGAGGAAGCGGGCCTGCCCACCCTCCCGGGAACGGTTCCCGGTCTACGCGGCAGCGACCTCACCCGCAGCTACGTGAGCGCCTTCTTCGACCAGCATCTCCGCGGCCTCCATCAGCCTCTGCTGGACGCACCGACCCCCGCCCACCCCGAAGTCACCTTCCAGCGCCCCTGATCGCCCCACAGGCGTCGGGCCGCTCTCCCTTTCGCGGCCCGGCCCCTCGCCCCCTCACTCCCCCGAACACCCCTACTCCACCTCGAAAACCTTCTCCAGAAACGCATCGAGGTTCCTCACCATCCGAGCGATACGGTCCACCACCGGCAACGTCTCCTCATGCCGCCCGGCCAGCTCGGACTTCTTCTTCCCGCGCACGTAGAGCGAGCACGCCAGGTCCGCACAGACATACGCCCCGACGGTATTCCCCTGCCGCCCCAGCGCCCCGGCCTTACGGGCGGCGAGCAGGCTCACCCCGGACCCCGGATGGCCGGTCATGCACAGCGAACACACCGTCGTCTTGGTGAAACTCCGCCGCACACCCTGCGGCACCCGCAAGGTCACCCCGACGATGCCGTCCTCACGAGGCGCCACCAGATAACTCCGGTCCGGCGCACCCGGGTCCCGCCACCCCAGATAGTCCAGATCCCCCCACGGCATTTCGGAAAGCCCCACCGGCAGGTTGATCCGGCTCGCCTCCCCCTTCGAGCAATTGACGAAGGAGGCGCGTATCTCTTTTTCACCCAACGGATCCATGATCGGTGAAACTAACAGCCGGAGCGGTGGGGCGTCGCCCGAATTACCGGCGACTGCACGCAGCCGTCACTGCCAGGACTGCGGACCGGAATTGCCGCGGCGGCGTACGAGGACGATGACCATCACGATGAGCCCGATCAGCACGAGGCCGCCCAGCGCCATGCCTCCGTACTGCAGCATCTTCTTCCCGCCGATCGGCGGGTTCGGGTCCTTGCCCTTCTCGGCGCCCGCGACCACGGGGTCCTTCGACGCCTTGCCCTGCGGCATGAGCAGCGGGCCGGCGGCGGGACCGGCGGGGATGTCACGGGTCAGCGCCGCCCAGGGCTGGATGTAGCCGTATCCGTAGTGCGCGTCGGGCAGCTGGAGGTTCTTCGCCTTCACCGACTTGGCCAGGCCCGCCGTCTTGACCAGACGGTTGGCGATCTGGCCGGGGGTGAGGTCGGGGTACTTCTCGCGCAGCAGGGCGGCGGTGGCGGAGGCGTAGGCGGTGGCTGCCGAGGTGCCGTCACCAGTGAAATAGCCCGTGTCGCTCTGGCCATTCGGATACGGAATTTTCACGCCGGGCGCCAGGACGTCGACCGTCTTGTTGTAGTTCCCGCCGTCCCAGGCCTTGCCGAATTCGTCCACCGCACCGACACCGATGGCACCGGGACAGGCAGCCGGGTACCGGGGCTCGGACAGGCCGTCGTTGCCGACTCCGGCGAGGACGACGACGCCCTTCTCGACCGCATAGTGGATGGACGCGCACATATCGGGGGTGTTGTCGTCCCCGACGAATGACAAGTTGATCACCTTGGCGTCGTGCTCCACGGCGTAGCGGATCGCCGCCGGGAAGTTCTTGTCTGCCGTCAGCGGCAGAATCTTCGCACCCGGCGCCAGCCCCTTGACGCCCTGGTTGCCGCCCGGGCCGTGGCCGCGCCCCGCGATGAGAGCCGACATGCCGGTGCCATGGTCACGAACATCCGAACCGGGCTCCTCGGTCCTCCCCTTGTCGATGGAGGGGTTGGGGAAGTCCTTGCCGGGCAGGAAGGCTCCGGCCAGGTCCTGGTGAGTTTCACGGAAACCGGTGTCGATGACGGCGACGGTGACGCCCTTGCCGGTCGCCTGCTTCCAGATGTTCTGTACGTCGAACGCCTGGAACGGCCACAACGCGCTCCGCGCCTCGTCCGCCGAAGCCGTACCCGTGGCGGTGAGGAGCAGCGCTCCAGTCAGCGCGGCGCCGGCGGCCGCGCGCAGGGTTCGGGTGACCTTCATGCTCTGTTCCTCACTGCTTCCGTTCGGGCGGACAGGGCCGGGCGGTGGCCACTGGGCGGGGCGCCTGGTCGAGCAAGTGTCCCGGCTTGCGGAAGTGCCCCGCACTGCGCGTGCGGGGCACCTCTTCGTACCACGTCATACAGCCGACGCCGACGGCACGTACATCCCTACTCGATCACGCGAGGGGACACGTTGCGCTGCGGCGTCCACGTCTCCTCGTCCTCGACAAGGTAGTCGGGCCGCTCCTTCTTGGTCCGCTCCTTCTCCTTGGGGCGGCCGTTGGCTGCCGCGCCGCCCATCGCCTGCGTTCCGCCACGGCTGCGGTGCAGACCGGCACCGCCCTGCTTGGCTCCGGCGCCCGGAGCACCCGGGGCCCCGACGACTCCGCCAGGCTTACGGGCCTGGGCGCCGCCACGGCCCGCCGCGCCACCACGGCCCGCGCCACTGCCCACGGCACCGGCGCCGCCGCCCATGCCGCCGGGCCTACCAGGTCGTCCAGTACCCGCGCCACCGGCCTTGCTGCCGCCCAGGACGCCGCCACGGCCGCCGGGGACCGAACGCCCGCCCCCGCCACCGGTGCCGCCCGTCTTACCGAACGGCAGGGGCGCAATGAAGCCGCCCGACGGACCGCTGCCGCCCGGGCCACCGCCCGAACCGCCGACTGGCGGGTTGACGCCGCCTCCGCCTCCGGTGATGCCGGGGCCCACCGGGGCGACGGTGCCGCCCTGCAGACCGTCCAGCCCGGTGCGCACCGGCTCGTGATGCGACGGCTGGATGTTCACACCGCCGCCGAGGCCGTTGTAGCCGCTGCCTCCGTTCGACCCGTGCGGGGTGACGGAGGTGGGTTTGGGTCGGGTGCCGCCGACGACCGGCATGGTTACGGGCGGCACCGGCGGGTAGCTGCTCGGCTGGCTCGGCCATTCATGTCCGGGTCGGGGCGGGTCCCCGATGTTCATGACCTTGCCGAGATGCTGCCGGTAGTTGAAGGCCAGTTCCTCCATGACGATGACCGCCTCGACCTGGCGCTCCTTGCTCAGGGAGAGCTTGTCGCGGTTGGCCTCCAGCGCCATCTTGGCGTCCATCTTCTGGTTCGCCATGTCCTTGTGGAACTGGGCATCGTCGCCCGAGGAGTTGAACGCGCTCTCGACCTTGCCCGGATCCTTGATCCCGGCCATGGTCTTCTTGGCCTGGCGCAGGTTGTGCGCGATACCAGACTCCGGACCCGTGGACCGGGTGCCGATCAGCATCGACTCGACATTGCGGGCATGCCCGTACGTCTTGTCGATCTTCTTGAGGACCTCTGCCGCCTCACGCCGGAACGCGTCGGCGGCCTTGCCCTGCCAGTGGTTCGAGGCGTGCTCGACGGCGTCCATGAACGCCTTGCGGATGCCGCCGGCACCGTCCTGGCCGGCCAGCTGGTCGGCGGACGCACGCCAGTGGTCGCCAGCCGTCTCCATCGCTTCCGGGTTGGCGTTCTCGATCATTGCGCGGAGCGCGTCGATGCCGTGGTGATGGAAGTCCGAAGACGAGACCGGAACGGGCTTGTAGTTGGCGAACTGCTTGAGGTTCTCTTTGCGGTGCTTCTCGTCGATCTGCTTGGCGTACGCCTTGTTGCCCTCGGCTTCCATCGAGCCACCGGCCATGACCTTCCCCCTTGGTCGTCGTTCTGTTCGTTGTCGTGCGTCCGGGGCCTCAGCCGTTCATCGACGAACGGGCGTCCTGCTCCCGGTCCTCGTACGCCCCACGGCTGCGCTCGGCCTTCTCACCGAAGTCCTTGATGAGGTCCTGGAGAGCGTCGACGACCTGCGACATGTACTGCTGCATCTTGTCGTGCGCCGCGGCAATCTTCGTAGCCTCGTCGAAGTTGGCCCCGAAGGCGGACTTCGGAATGTTCGTGCTGTATTTGACCTTCTGGCTCGGTGCGTCCATGTCGCCCTGCAGGCCCTTGAGCTTGCGCACAACGCTGTCCAGCTCGTGCAGATCGACCCTGTACTGCTCACCCACGACTACATCTCCCCGTTCGCCCCGTATGTCCCGCTCGTCCCCATCGCGCTCCGCCGTCGAACCCTCACGATAAGAGCAACGTAAAGACAGTCAATGCTAGGGAGTTGCGGGACGCAAACGCAAGATCGTAAGCCCCGCCGTACCCGTTCTGCGACACAACGCATACCGCCGCCGCGACCTGAGCATGTGTGAGATGGCGCACCGCCGGCTCGGTGCCCAGGAGCGCGGCGCCGGGGTCAGGCGGTTGGGGCGGACGGGGTGGTGGAGGACTTGCCGAGGGCGCGGACGCTGCGGAACCCGATCACTCCGATTGCCGTCCCCAAGAGAAAGGACGTCACCGCGAGCGCGAGGTGGACCCAGAAGTAGGCGGTCGGGTCACCCGCGTCGTCGAAGGCGAGGCCGCTCCCGTCCTTCCAAAGATTTTTGGCGAAAGTGATCCAGATGAACCAGCTCCATACCCCGAAGGCGAGCAGGAACCAGGAGACGGGGCGCGAGAGCTTCATGGAATCCAGTATGGGCAGCGGCTCCATCCGGCGGTCGACGGGGGCACTCTTCCGTGGGGTGGTGTCCGGGTCACCTGCGCCGACGGGTACGTTCACCGACGTGCCGACCATTTCTGCCGTTCATCAGACCGCCACGGCGTCCGGGGCCGTGCCCGGCGTACGGCGCGGTGCCGTCAGCGCCCGACGCGCGCTCACCCGTACGGGCGCCGCCCTGGCCGGCACCGCCGTACTGCTGCCGCCGCTGCTGCTCGCCGCTCCCGCGCACGCCGACGAGAAGCCGAAGGACGGCAAGGGCGGGCAGCACGCGCCGAAGGCTCCGGCGCCGCCCGCCGAGATGTCGAAGGTCGGGGGCGGGCGGCTGGGGCAGACCGGTACGCAGGTGCAGCTCAAGCCGGGAGCGCCCCAGCTGCCGGCCGACGTCACGGCGCGTTCCTGGATCGTCTCGGATGCCGAGAGCGGCAAGGTGCTGGCCTCGCACAACGCGCACTGGCAGCTGCCGCCGGCCAGCACGCTGAAGATGCTGTTCGCCGACACGGTGCTGCCGAAGTTCCCCAAGGACCAGAAGCACACGGTCAAGCCGTCCGACCTGGCGGGCATGGGGGACGGCAGCAGCCTGGTGGGGATAAAGGAGAATCTGAGCTATACGGTCCATGACCTTTGGCTGGGGGTCTTCCTGCGGTCGGGGAACGACGCCGTTCACACGCTGTCCGCGATGAACGGCGGTACGGCCAAGACCGTCCTGGAGATGCAGAAGCACGCCGAAGCGCTGAACGCGACGGACACCCATGTGGTGACACCGGACGGCTATGACGCTCCCGGGCAGGTTTCCAGCGCGTACGACCTGAGCCTGTTCGCCCGTGCGGGGCTGCAGAACGCGGACTTCCGGGAGTACTGCTCCACGGTGAGCGCGCAGTTCCCGGGTGAGGAGAAGGACGGCAAGCGCGGGTCGTTCGGTATTCAGAACACCAACCGGCTGCTCAGCGGGGATTACGACATCAAGCCGTACCCGGGCATCGCGGGCGTGAAGAACGGCTCCACCACCAACGCCGGCTCCACCTTCACCGGGGTCGCCCAGCGTGGCGAGCGCAAGCTGCTCGTCACGGTCATGAACCCGGAGAAGAAGGAACACAACGAGGCGTACAAGGAGACCGCCAAGCTCTTCGACTGGGGCTTCGCGGCGGCGGACAAGGTCGAGCCGGTCGGCCGGCTGGTCGGTCCCAAGAGCGAGGAGGGCGACGCCCGGGCGGGCGGCGCCAAGCTGAACGGCGACAAGGCGCGCGCCGGACTGGACGACTCGTCCGACGGCTCCGGCGGCGCGTGGACCGCACTGGCGATCACCGGCGGCGCACTGGTGCTGCTGGGCGTGCTGGCGCTGCTGGTGCACCGGCGCTGGCCGCTTCCGGAGCTGATGCGGCGGCGTGGGGGCCGGCACTAGAGAGTCAGGGGCAATGGGGGGAGGGGCGGGGCCGGGCGGGTTTACGAGGCTGTCGCTCCTGAGTCTCGTGTGGGCGCGGGCTTCCCGTCCGCGTCACCCGGGGCTTCGTCCTCCCCTGCCCCCTCGTCGCAGTCCAGCGACTTCCGTGCCGACGCCGGGTCGCAGCGCTGGGTCGCTGTCCACGACGCGCAGAAGACCACCAGTTTGGCCGTGAAGTTGATCCACAGGAGCAGGGCGATCGGTGTGCCGAAGGCGCCGTACATGCTCTTCGCCGCGACGCCCTGGAGGTAGCCGCTGAGGAGGAGTTTGAGGAGTTCGAAGCCGACGGCGCCGATGAAGCCGGCGATGACGACGGCGCGGCGGGGCGGGTGGACGCCGGGCAGCTTGGTCAGGACGTAGGCGAGCAGCAGGAAGTCGGCGAGTACGGCGATGCAGAAGCCGACGGCGGAGAGCAGGACGCTGCCGACGCCGCCCTCCGCGAGGCCGAGGGCTTTCGCGGCCTTTCCGACCGCGGCGCTGGCGAAGCCGGAGCAGGCCATGGAGGCCAGGGCGGTGCCGCCGAGGCCGAGGAGCAGGGCGATGTCCTTGAGCTTGGCGACGAAGAAGTTGGTGTCCTCGTCGTCCTTCTCCCAGACGGCGCGCAGGCAGTCGCGCAGCGACTCGACCCAGCCGGCGCCGGTGAAGAGCAGGGCGACACCGGCGATGATGCCGACGGTGGCGGCGTTGTCGACGAGCGCGCCGAGGTCGAGCTGGCCGGAGATGCCGGGGATCTGTTCGGCGATCTTCGATTGCAGGTCGTGCAGCTGCTGCTCGCTGAGCAGGGCGGCGCCGATCGCGGCGGCCACCGTCAGCAGCGGGAAGATCGCCACGAAGCTGGTGAAGGTGATCGCGGCGGCCAGCCGGGTCCAGTGGACGCGCTGCATCCGCTCGTACGCGCGCCACAGGTGTGTGGTCATCAGCCAGGACACGGCCGGGCCGATGACCGGCAGCTTGCTCAACCATTCCATGGGCCCCGCCTACCCTTCGTCAGCCTTCGACACCATCTGAACAGGTATGTCGCCCGCGTGGCGGAAGACTAGCGTCCGCGTACCCCAGAAACGCAGGCATGTCGCGAGCGCCATGCCGACGCCCGCGCCGGAGACGGTGTCCGCCGTGGCGGAGGCCAGGCCGAGGACGTGGTGCGAGACGCCTAGGCAGGCGAGCTGCACCAGGGCTCCGGCGAGGTTCACGGCGAGGAAGACGGCGTAGCGGCGGAGGCGTGTGGGGGTGGGGGTGGGGGCGCGGGGGCGGGTGCGGGTTCGGGTTCGGTACGTGCCGATGGCGTTTCCGGCGTAGGCGACGGTGCAGCCCGCCAGGAAGGACAGGGACTTGGCGGTGAACGGGTCCAGGCCGGCCGGGCCGCGCAGCAGCCAGACGAACAGGACCAGGTCGGCGGCGTACGCGAAGCTGCCGGCGACGGCGAAGCCGAGGAGTTCGGGGGCGAGGGCGCGGAGGCGGTGGGTCGCTGGGGGTCGGTCCGGTGGCTGCCCGTCCGGTGGCGGTCGGTCCGGGCTGCCACCACGCGCGGGGCCGGGAGGCACGGGAGACATGGGACGCCACCGCCCGCCGCTTCACACGTCCGCGACGGCCATCGCGTACAGCCCGGTCCAGGCCATCCCGATGACGGCCAGCGGCCGGTCCCGCAGGACGACGTCCTCCGGGGCGCCCGCCGTGCCGCGGTCGGCGAAGACCGCGTAGCGCAGGACGGCGAGGATGAACGGGATCATGGAGAGCTGGCGCCACGGCAGCACGCTCGCGGACGTGCCGCCGCTCTCCAGTGCCCACAGGCAGTACGCGAGGACGGCGCCGCCCGCCGCGAGCTGCCATACGAAGCGCAGGTAGCCGTCGCTGTACTCGCGCAGCAGGGCCCGGGTCTCACCCTTGTCGTCCCGGGCCTCCTCCGCCACCCGGAGTGCTTCGGAGTAGCGCTTGGCGGCAACCATGAACAGCGCCCCGAAGCCCGCGGTGATCAGGAACCAGCGGGACAGCGGGATGCCGAGCGCGGGGCCGCCGATCATGGCCCGCAGCAGGAAGCCGGCGGTGACCACGACGAGGTCGACGACCAGGACGTTCTTGAGGCTGACGCAGTAGGCGAGCTGCATGAGGAGGTAGGCGGCGAGCAGGCCGCCGGTGGCGGGGCTGCACAGTACGGCGGCGGTGACCGGTACGAGGACGGCGAGCAGGCCGCCCGCCGCGTAGGCCATGGGTACGGGGACCTCGCCGGCGGCGACCGGGCGGCGGCGTTTGTCGGGGTGGGCGCGGTCGGCGGCGGCGTCCCGTGCGTCGTTGACGAGGTAGACGGCGGACGCGGCGGCGGTGAAGAGGACGAAGAGGAGGGGGAGCTGGAGGAGGGTGCGGTGGAGGAAGAGGTCACCGGCGGCGGCCGGGGCGGCGGCGACCAGGACGTTCTTCACCCACTGGCGCGGGCGGGCGGTGCGCAGCAGGCCGAGGGGCAGCGCGAGTGCGCGGGCCCGCAGGCCGGGCGGTACGGCGGGTACCACTCCGGGACCGGGCGGCGTTTCCTCCAGGACCGCGGTGCGTTCGGTCACGGTCGCTCCCCGCGTGCGGCGGGCGTGTGCCGGCTTCCGAGGCGTGGGGCGTGCGCGTGCCTGCTTCCGAGGCGTGCGGTGATCGCGCCCAGTGCCGCGCCCGCCGCCACATCCGACGGGTAGTGCACGCCCGCCACCAGCCGCGCCAGGCAGACCGCCGCGGCCAGGACGGACAGCGGCGTTCCCGCCGGCCGCAGCGCGCCCAGTGCCACCGCCGCGGCGGTGGCGGAGGCGGCGTGGGCGCTGGGGAAGGAGTGCGGGCTCGCGGTCCGTACGAGAGGGGCGTGGCCGGGCAGCCGGGGACGCGGGCGGCGCACGACGCGTTTGAGGCCGATGCTCAGCAGGTGGGCGCCGCAGGTCAGAGCCGTGCCGCGGAGCCAGGCGGGGCGCCGGGGCCGGTCGGCCGCGGCGCCCGCCAGCCCGGCGGCGAGCCAGAGCGCTCCGTGCTCGCCGCCGCGCGAGAGGGCGCGGGCCACGGCCGCCACCCGCGGGTCGGACCCGCGGGTGCGCAGCGCCGTGAGCAGGCGGTGATCCATCTCTTCCGGGGACAGCGGGGTCACCTCGATCCGGTTCGTGCCGGCCCGCCGGGCGGACCGCCCGCTTCGTGCGGTCCGCCCGGCGCCTAGGGACTGTCGTCAAGCCCCTATCCCTCAAGCCCTTGGGGGCTCCGCGTCCGACTCTCCGGCGGGCCGCGTGCCGTGTCGTCGCGATTAGCCCATCCACCCCATTAATCACTCTTTTCGTGCGGGGCCGGGCGGACATGGCGGGGGGAAATACCGGATCGGTGCATATACCGCATTACGGTCACTGGCATGTCGTCGCCCGCCGGCCCGGCCGGCTCCCGTACCGCATCCGTCACGGGCTGGGGCCGCACCGCCCCCACCACCGCACGGCTGATCCGCCCGGGTTCGCACGAGGAGGCCGTGACGGCGGTACGGGAGTGCGGGGCGCGCGGCGGCATCGCCCGGGGGCTCGGGCGCGCGTACGGGGACGCGGCGCAGAACGCGGGCGGTGTCATCTGGGAACTGACCGGCCTGGACCGCATCCGCCGTATCGACGCCGAGGCGGGCGTCGTGGAGTGCGACGCGGGGGTCAGCCTGCACCGGCTGATGGAGGTGCTGCTGCCGCTGGGCTGGTTCGTGCCGGTGTCGCCGGGCACCCGGTACGTGACGGTCGGCGGCGCGATCGGCGCGGACATCCACGGCAAGAATCACCACGTCGCGGGTTCCTTCACCCGGCACGTGCGGTCCTTCGAACTGCTTACGGCGGACGGCACGGTGCGTACGGTGCGGCCCGGTACGGAGCTCTTCGACGCGACCGCCGGGGGCATGGGGCTGACCGGGGTGGTGCTCGCGGCGGCGGTCCGCCTCGTACCCGTGCAGACGTCGCTGATGGCGGTGGACACCGAGCGCGCGACCGATCTGGACGACCTGCTGGCGCGGCTGTCCGCCACCGACCACCGCTACCGCTACTCCGTCGCCTGGATCGATCTGCTCGCGCGCGGCGCGGCGACCGGCCGCGCGGTGCTGACCCGCGGTGACCACGCCCCGCCGGATGCCCTGCCGGCCCGCGCCCGCCGCGCCCCGCTCGCCTTCCGCCCCGGGCAGCTGCCGCCCGCTCCCCGCGGACTGCCGGACGGGCTGCTCGGGCGCCGGTCCGTCGGCCTGTTCAACGCGTTCTGGTACCGCAAGGCGCCCCGGCGCCGGACCGGTGAGCTGCAGAAGATCTCCGCGTTCTTCCATCCGCTGGACGGGGTGCCGCACTGGAACCGCGTCTACGGGCGCGGTGGCTTCGTGCAGTACCAGTTCGTGGTCGGGTGCGGTGCCGAGGGGACGCTGCGGCGCGTCGTGGAGCGGATCGCGGCGCGGGGCTGCCCGTCGTTCCTGGCCGTGCTCAAACGGTTCGGCGCGGGCGGGCCGGGGTGGCTGTCCTTCCCCGCCGAGGGCTGGACGCTGGCCCTGGACATCCCGGCCGGGCTGCCCGGCCTCGGCGCCTTCCTCGACGAGCTGGACGAGGCGGTGGCGGCGGCGGGCGGCCGGGTCTACCTGGCCAAGGACGCGCGGCTGCGGCCGGAACTGGTCGACGTCATGTACCCGCGTGCGGACGCGTTCCGCGACCTGCGGGCGCGCATCGACCCCCGCGGGGTCTTCACGTCCGACCTTTCACGGCGCCTCGCCCTCTGATCCGGCCCCCGGGCCTCCCCAGCCGCACCCCCACTCCCCCAAGGACTCCCCATGAAGGACGCCTTCGGCTCCCCCCAGTCCCTCCTGATCCTCGGCGGCACGTCCGAGATCGCCCTCGCCACCGCCCGCCGTCTGATCGCCCGCCGCACCCGTACGGTCTGGCTGGCGGGCCGCCCGTCCCCCGCGCTGGAGGAGGCGGCCGGGCAGCTGCGCCCGCTGGGCGCCGAGGTCCGTACGGCGCCGTTCGACGCGCTGGACACCGGCGGCCATGAGGAGGCCCTCGGCAAGGTCTTCGCCGAGGGCGACATCGATCTCGTGCTGCTGGCCTTCGGGGTGCTGGGCGACCAGGCGCGCGCGGAGGCCGAGCCCGTCGAGGCGGTCCGTGTCGCGCAGACCAATTACACCGGCGCGGTCAGCGCGGGCCTGGTCTGTGCCCGGTCGCTGCGGGTGCAGGGGCACGGTTCGCTGGTCGTGCTGTCCTCGGTGGCGGGCGAGCGGGCGCGGCGCTCGAACTTCGTGTACGGGTCCAGCAAGGCCGGTCTGGACGCGTTCGCGCAGGGGCTGGGGGACGCGCTGTACGGGACGGGCGTGCACGTGATGGTGGTACGGCCCGGCTTCGTACGGACCCGGATGACGGCGGGCCTGGAGCCCGCGCCGCTGGCCACGACGCCGGAGGCGGTCGCCGGGGCGATCGAGGCGGGGCTGCGGCGACGGAGCGAGGTGGTGTGGGTGCCGGGGGCTCTGCGGCCGGTCATGGCCGTACTGCGGCATATGCCACGGGCGTTTTTCCGGCGGCTCCCGCTGTGACGGAGCCCGGCCGGCCCCGCTACTACCGCGTCGGCGTCGGCGGCCGGGAAAGGTCCGCCTGCCGCGGCACGCCGGAGGCCGGGGCCCCGAACGGGTACTCCCGCTCCAGCCGCCACACGCCGTCCGCGCCCTGCTCGTAGAGCGCGAAGCCGCCGATCGTCCAGGCGGCCTCGAAGTCCTTCAGCGCCACGAACGCCCGGTCCATGGCCTCTTCGGAGATGCCGTGGGCCACGGTCACATGCGGGTGGTAGGGGAACTGCAGTTCGCGGGCGCAGGGCCCGGACGCGGCGCGTACCCGCTCCTGGAGTGCGGTGCACTCCGCCTCGCCCTCGGCCAGCTTGACGAAAACCACCGGGGACAACGGCCGGAAGGTGTCCGTCCCCTCCAGGCGGAGCCGGAAGGGGCCGAAGCCCGCGGCGACCTCGGCGAGGTGCTCCTCGATGGCGGGCAGGTCCTCCGCGCGGGCCTCCGTGGGCGGCAGGAGGGTGATGTGCGTGGGGATGCCGTGTGCGTGAGGGTCGCCGAAGCTTGCGCGCTGCTCCTGGAGGAAGCTGCCGTACGGCTCCGGGACCGCGATCGAAACGCCGAGCGTTACGGTCCCCACTGCGTTCTCCCTCCTGAAGCTGTCGTCGGCCCCGGATGCCAGTGTGCCGGGTGGGCCGCCTTCGCGGCGACCGTCCTTGGTCCCGCCGTGCCCGGGCCCGACGGCCCTGTACGGCGGCGGGCCGGGGCGTGCCGGGCCCCGGCCCGGCCGGTCAGTGCTTGGCGGGCAGGAACCCGATCCGCTCGTACGCCGAGGCCAGCGTCTCGGCGGCCACCGCGCGGGCCTTCTCGGCACCCTTGGCCAGGATCGAGTCCAGCGTCTCGGGGTCGCCGAGATATTCCTGCGTACGGTCCCGGAAGGGTGTGACGAAGTCGACCATGATCTCGGCGAGGTCGGCCTTGAGGGCGCCGTACATCTTGCCCTCGTACGTCTTCTCCAGGTCGGCGATGGACTCGCCGGTGAGCGTGGAGTAGATGGTCAGCAGGTTGGAGACGCCCGGCTTCGCCTCGGCGTCGTAGCGGATCACCGTGTCGGTGTCCGTGACCGCGCTCTTGATCTTCTTGGCGGAGGCCTTGGGCTCGTCCAAGAGGTTGATGATGCCCTTGACCGACGAGGCCGACTTGCTCATCTTGACCGTCGGGTCCTGGAGGTCGTAGACCTTGCCGGTCTCCTTGAGGATGTACGGCGCCGGGACGGTGAAGGTGTCGCCGTAGCGGCCGTTGAAGCGCTCGGCGAGGTCGCGGGTCAGCTCGATGTGCTGACGCTGGTCCTCGCCCACCGGGACCTGGTGGGCCTGGTAGAGCAGGATGTCGGCGATCTGCAGGATCGGGTACGTGAACAGGCCGACGCTGGTGCGGTCGGCGCCCTGCTTGGCGGACTTGTCCTTGAACTGCGTCATCCGGCCGGCCTCGCCGAAGCCGGTCAGGCAGTTCATGATCCAGGCGAGCTGGGCGTGCTCGGGGACATGGCTCTGGATGAAGAGTGTGCACCGCTCCGGGTCGAGACCGGCGGCCAGCAGCTGGGCGGCGGCAAGCCGGGTGTTTGCGCGGAGCGCCGTCGGGTCCTGCGGGACGGTGATCGCGTGCAGGTCGACCACCATGTAGAAGGCATCGTGGGACTCCTGCAAGGCCACCCACTGGCGGACGGCGCCGAGGTAGTTGCCCAGGTGGAAAGAGCCGGCGGTGGGCTGGATGCCGGAGAGTACACGCGGCGAACGCTGCATGGCGGAGCCATTCCCCTCGGGGCGGTGGTGGGCGACGGGTGGGCGGTCAGAAGCCATGACAGGCATTGTCTCAGGTCCGGGGAGGGGACCGGCGCGCGGCCGGGCAGCGGTGGGGGCACCGGGGGCGACGGACGGGGCGCACCGGGGGTGACGGGCCGGGCGCACGGAGGTACCGGTGCGGGCGCACGGGGTGCCCGACCGGGCGGTCGGCTGCCGGGCCCGTCCGCCCCTGGTCCCCGCACACCGGAGCTGGAACCGTGGGCCCATGACCGAAGCCGATGCCCCTTCGTCCGGTACGGCACCCGGATCAGCCCGGAACGCGTCCCCGACTTCCCCGCCGTCCACGCCGCCTGCACCGGGCCCGGACGCGCCATATCCCCTGGACCCCACCGGAGCCGGCCAGCAGGAGGCCGCCCGGGAGTTACGGGCCCGCGGCCCCGTCGTGCCCGTACTGCTCCCCGGCGGCGTCCTCGGCCACGCCGTCACCCACCACCACACCCTGCGCGACTTCCTCACCCACCCGGAAGTGGCCAAGGACACCTGCCACTTCGCCGCGCTGCGCGAGGGCCGCATCCCGCCCGGCTGGCCGCTCACCACCTTCGCGACCGTGGACGGGATGACCACGGCCGACGGCGCGGATCACCGGCGGCTGCGGGAGCCGGTCGTCAAGGCGCTCTCGCGCCGGCGGGTGGCGGCGCTGCGGCCGCGGGTGGAGCGGCTGACCGCCGAGCTGCTCGACGGCCTGCCCGCGCTGGCCGCCCAGGGCGGCGGGACGGTCGATCTCCGGCGCGCCTTCGCCTATCCGCTGCCCATGCGGGTGATCAGTGAACTCATCGGCGTGGGCGAGGAGTTCCGGGACCGGCTGCACGAGCTGTCCGGCGCGGTCGTGAACACCGCCATCGACCCGGAGGCGGCACTGGCGGCCAACCGGGAGCTGGTCGCGGTTCTCGGACAGGTCGTGGCGGCCCGCCGCGCGGCGCCGGGCGACGATCTGACCAGCGCGCTCATCGCGGCCTGCGAAGCGGCGGAGGCCCGGCTGAGCGAACGGGAGCTGATCGGCACTCTGTTGCTGGCGATCGCCGCGGGGCACCAGACCACGCTCGACCTGATCACCAACGCGGTACGGGCCCTCTGCGCCGACCGCGGCCAGCTGGACCTGGTCCGCTCCGGGCGGGCGGACTGGGCGGACGTGGTCGAGGAGACGCTGCGCCACGACAGTCCGGTGGCCAACTTCCCGTTCCGCTATCCGGTCCGGGATCTGGACGTCGGCGGCACGGTCGTCCCCCTGGGCACGCCGGTGCTGGCCTCGTACGGGGCGGCCGGACGCGATCCGCAGGCGTACGGGCCGGACGCGGATCGCTTCGACGAGACGCGGCGGCCCGCCGCCCGGCATCTGTCCTTCGGCTACGGGCCGCACGTCTGCCCGGGCGCGCCGCTGGCCCGGCTGGAGGCCGGTGTGGCGCTGCGGGCGCTGTTCGACCGCTTCCCGGATCTGGCCCTGGCCGCGCCGGAGGCGGACCTGCGGCCGCTGTCCACGTTCGTGGGCAACAGCGTCATGGAGCTTCCGGTACGGCTGGGCCGGGGCCAGGGGACGCCTGCACCGCCCGAGGGCGGTCAGGAGGGGTCGGCGACCAGTCCCGGCGCCGGGTAGGCGCCCATCAGCTCGGCCACCTCGGCGCGGATCGTGGTGAGCGCGCCCTCGTCGCCCGCGCCCGCGGCCGTCACGCCCCGGGTGATCCAGTCGGCGATCTGCGGCATGTGCTCGGTGCCCAGGCCGCGCGAGGTCAGCGACGGGGTGCCGATGCGGATGCCGGACGGGTCGAACGGCTTGCGGGTGTCGAACGGGACGGTGTTGTAGTTGACGACGATCCCGGCCCGGTCCAGCGCCTTGGCGGCGATCTTGCCGGGGACCTCCTTGGGGGTGAGGTCCATCAGGATCAGGTGGTTGTCCGTACCGCCGGAGACCAGGTCGAAGCCGCGGGCCAGCAGCTGTTCGGCGAGGGCCTTGGCGTTGGCGACGACAGCGTGCGCGTAGGCGCGGAAGGACGGCTGCGCGGCCTCGTGGAGGGCGACCGCGACGGCGGCGGCGGTGTGGTTGTGCGGGCCGCCCTGGAGGCCGGGGAAGACGGCCTTGTCGAGGGGCTTCGCGTACTGCTCGCGGGACATCAGCATGGCGCCGCGCGGGCCGCGCAGTGTCTTGTGGGTGGTGGTGGAGATGACGTCGGCGTGCGGTACGGGCGAGGGGTGGGCGCCGCCCGCGACCAGCCCGGCGATGTGCGCGATGTCGGCGACCAGGACGGCGTCCACCTCGCGGGCGATCTCGGCGAAGGCGGCGAAGTCGATGGTGCGCGGTACGGCCGTACCGCCGCAGAAGATCAGCTTCGGGCGCTCCTTGCGGGCCAGGTCGCGCACCTCGTCGAAGTCGATGAGG
This sequence comes from Streptomyces sp. NPDC033221, assembly GCF_055577005.1. NCBI lineage: Bacteria > Bacillati > Actinomycetota > Actinomycetes > Kitasatosporales > Streptomycetaceae > Streptomyces > Streptomyces sp. NPDC033221. The sequence continues at coordinate 459,284 of NZ_JBVIQN010000001.1, forward strand.
GCGGTGTCGGCCCGTACGCCGTACTGGACGCCGCGGAACCACTTGCCGGTGGCCGAGACGCCCCAGCCGTGCGTGAGGTGGCCGCCCATCGGCAGCGACATGCCCATCACGGTGTCGCCGGGCTCGGCGAAGGCGAGGTAGACGGCGAGGTTGGCGGGTGAGCCGGAGTACGGCTGGACGTTGGCGTGTTCGACGCCGAAGACGGCCTTGGCGCGGTCGACCGCCAGCCGCTCGACGAGATCGATGTTCTGCTGGCCTTCGTAGTAGCGACGGCCGGCGTATCCCTCGCTGTACTTGTTCTGGAGGACGGTGCCGGTGGCTTCGAGGACCGCGGTGGAGACGTAGTTCTCGGAGGGGATCAGGCGCAGCGTCTCGGCCTGCAGCCGTTCCTCCGCGCCGACCAGGGCGGCCAGTTCGGGGTCGGCGGCGGCGAGGGCGGGGTGGGGCAGGGGATGACTCATGAGGTCCTCCGGGGCGATCGGTGCGGGGCTTCGTTCCGTTCGTGCTCCCCGGGTGCCCAGGCGGGCGGCACCTCGTGGTGGTGGCCGTATTCCGACGGCCGCGCGCGCCGCTTCCTCGGGGTCGCTTCCCCGTGCGCCAGTCGCGGTGCGTGGGGCCAGTCTAGGGGGTGTGGCGGGCCCGGCCACGGGCTGTCCGGACACCCTCTTGTGGGGGGTGTCCGAAGCAACCTTTCTTCGCATACCGTCCGCCCAACGGGATTTTCTCGCCCGGGATCGCCCGCATACCGAACGGAGTCAATGGTGACCCCCACGACGTCCACGGAACGCAGCATCGCCGTCGCCGAAGCCCACAGCGCGCACAACTACCACCCGCTGCCCGTCGTCGTGGCCTCCGCCGAGGGGGCCTGGATGACGGATGTGGAGGGCAAGCGCTACCTGGACATGCTCGCCGGGTACTCGGCGCTCAACTTCGGCCACGGCAACCGCCGGTTGATCGAGGCGGCCAAGGCACAGCTGGAACGGGTGACCCTGACCTCGCGCGCCTTCCACCACGACCGGTTCGCCGACTTCTGCACGCAGCTCGCGGAGTTCTGCGGCAAGGAGACGGTGCTGCCCATGAACACCGGCGCGGAGGCCGTCGAGACGGCGGTCAAGACCGCCCGCAAGTGGGGCTACCGGGTCAAGGGCGTCCCGGACGGCCGGGCGAAGATCGTCGTGGCGGACAACAACTTCCACGGCCGCACGACCACCATCGTCTCCTTCTCCACGGATCCGGAGGCCCGCGCGGACTACGGCCCGTACACGCCGGGCTTCGAGATCGTCCCGTACGGCGATCTCGCGGCGATGGAGGACGCGGTCGACGAGAACACGGTCGCGGTGCTGATCGAACCGATCCAGGGCGAGGCGGGCGTACTGATGCCGCCGCCCGGCTACCTGCCGGGCGTCCGGGAGCTGACCCGTGAGCGCGACGTGCTGTTCATCGCGGACGAGATCCAGTCCGGCCTGGGCCGCACCGGCGCCGACTTCGCGTGTCAGCACGAGGACGTGGTGCCGGACATGTACGTACTCGGCAAGGCGCTGGGCGGCGGCATCGTGCCGGTGTCGGCGGTGGTCTCCTCGCGTGAGGTGCTGGGCGTGTTCCGGCCGGGCGAGCACGGTTCGACGTTCGGCGGGAACCCGCTCGCCTGCGCGGTGGCGCTGGAGGTCCTGGCGATGCTGCGGACCGGCGAGTACCAGCAGCGCGCCACGGAACTGGGCGAGCACCTGCACCACGAGCTGGGGCTGCTGGTGGGCGGCGGCGCGGTGGACGCGGTGCGCGGGCGCGGGCTGTGGGCCGGGGTCGACATCAATCCGGCGCTGGGGACGGGCCGGCAGATCTCGGAGCGGCTGATGGAACGCGGTGTGCTGGCCAAGGACACTCACGGCAGCACGATCCGGCTGGCGCCCCCGCTGGTCATCGGCAAGGAGGACCTGGACTGGGGGCTGGACCAGCTGCGGGCGGTGCTGGGCGGGTGACCGCGTTCCTCGCGGGGCCGCGCGGCGTGGCCCCGCGAGGAACGCCTCAGAGGATCACGTGCGGGATGAAGCGGGCGTACTCGTCCGTGATCAGCCCCGCCGACTCGCGGATGCCGAGCCCCGCCGACTCGTCCTCGACGACCCACGCGCCGAGCACCACCCGGTTGCCGTCGAAGTCGGGCAGCGGGGCCAACTCCTGGTAGCAGCACGGCTCGTCGCGTACGACGGGTGCCGCGCCCGGCTCGTGGACGGTGACGCCGTCGCCCTCGCGGCCGAGGAGCGGCTTGGCCACGTACCCGGGTGCGTCCGGTCCCTCCGCCAGCTCGCGCGGCCCGTCGAGGTAGGCGGGCAGCAGGTTCGGGTGGCCGGGGTAGAGCTCCCAGAGGATCGCCAGCAGCGCCTTGTTGGACAGCAGCATCTTCCAGGCGGGCTCGATCCACAGGGTGGTGCCGGTGCCGCCGCCGTTGTCGAGGGTGTCCAGGACGTGCGGGCCGAACGCGTCGGTGGCCAGCCACTCCCACGGGTAGAGCTTGAAGCAGGCCCGTATGAAGCGCAGCCGCTGGTCGACGAAGCGGCCCGAGAGGCCGTCCCAGCCGATCTCCTCGACCGGTATGGACACCGTCTCCAGCCCGGCCTGGTGTGCCGTCTCCTCCAGGTAGGCGACGGTCATCAGGTCTTCGCCCAGTTCGTCGCCGGCCGAGTGCGCGAAGTGCACCGGTGCGCCCGGCGGCAGCAGCTTGGCCTGTTTCCGCCAGGCGTCGACCAGCCGTTCGTGCAGCGAGTTCCACTGGTCGGCGCCGGGGAACCGTTCCTCCATCCAGAACCACTGCGGGCCCGCCGCCTCGACCAGCGAGGTCGGCGTGTCCGCGTTGTACTCCAGCATCTTGGCGGGCCCGGTGCCGTCGTAGCGCAGGTCGAACCGCCCGTAGAGGGTGGGCAGTTCGGCGCGCCGGCGCCAGGACTCGGCGACCAGGTCCGCCAGCCGCGGGTCCTCGATGCCGAGGTCGGCGAAGCGCCGGTGCTCGACGATGTGCGCGGCGGCCGCCAGGCACATGCCGTGCAGTTCCTCGACGACCTCCTCCAGCGCCTCGACCTCGGGCAGCGAGAAGGAGTAGTACGCGCTCTCGTCCCAGTAGGGGCGCAGCGAGTCGTCCGGGTAGCGGGTCAGCGGGTAGATCAGGCCCTGCGCCTCGACGGTCTGCTGCCAGCCGGGGCGCGGCTGCGCGGTGTGCCGCTTCACGTGCCCGTCCCCCGGGCCGGGCACGTTTCCGTACGCACCGCCGTCACCCGCCGCTGGAGCCGGAGCAGCCGAAGCCGCCGCGGTTGACGGCGGTGCTGTGGCTGAAGGTCCCGGAGTCGGCGTAGCGGCCGCTGACGTCGGAGCCGTAGTACCACTGGCCGTCGGCCTTCTGGCCGCGCCCGGCGGTGCCCTTGTTCTTGCCGGCGGACGAGCCCGCGCCGCCCGTACTGCCGGTACCGCTCGACCCGCTCCCGCTCTTGCAGGACTTGGAGTCGATGACGCGGTAGCCCTTGACCGCGTCGTAGCTGTTGCGGTCGACGCAGCGCTTGTCCGGTTCCGAGCCGCAGGACGTGAGCGCTGCCGCCAGCGCGCCCATGCTGCCCAGGACCACCGTGCTCGACCGCAGCCTCCGCCGGGCCTTCGAGTGCTCTGCCATCCCTGCCTTCCCCCGTACATCTGTGGCAACTGTTTTCGGCCAGCCCAGACTAAGGGCCGGAGGCCGGCAGGCCGCAACGGGCCCGCGCCCGTCACCGCGCCTACAGTCGATGTGTGCTGCTTGGGATGATCTGTGCGCTCGGTTCGGCGGTCTGCTTCGGTACGGCGTCGGTCCTGCAGGCGGTGGCGGCCCGCGCCACCGTCTCCGGAACCGGCTCCCGGTCGGGTGTGGACCCCAGACTGCTGCTGCGCGTCCTCGGCCAGTGGCGCTATCTGCTCGGCCTCGCCCTGGACGGCTGCGGCTTCCTCCTGGAGCTGGTGGCGCTGCGCTCGCTGCCGATCTACGCGGTGGGCGCGGCGCTCGCCGCCAGCCTCGCCGTGACCGCGGTCGTCGCCGTACCGCTGCTGCGCGTACGGCTCAGCCGGGCCGAGTGGGCGGCCGTGGCGGTGGTCTGCGGCGGGCTGGCGCTGCTGGGGCTCGCCTCGGGTGCGGAGGGGAAGGGCACGGGGTCCACCGCGCTGCGCTTCGGGGTGCTGGCCGTCGCGCTGGCGATCCTGGCCTCGGGTGCGCTGGCCGGACGGCTGCCCGACCGGGCGCGGGCGGCGGCGCTGGGGCTCGGTGCCGGGTTCGGCTTCGGCGTCGTGGAGGTCGCCGTCCGCCTGATCCCCGACCTGTCGCCGGCGTCGCTGGTGGCCAACCCCGCCGCGTACGCCCTGCTGGTCGGCGGCGGCGCGGCCTTCCTGCTGCTGACCTCGGCCCTCCAGCGCGGTTCGGTGACGGCGGCCACGGCGGGCATGGTCATTGGCGAGACGCTCGGGCCCGCGCTGGTCGGCGTCGTCTGGCTCGGCGACCGTACGCGTTCCGGGCTGGCGCCCCTGGGCATCGCCGGGTTCGCGCTGGCGGTGCTGGGCGCCCTCGCGCTGGCGCGCTTCGGCGAGGCGCCGGAGGTGCCGGGAGGGGAGGAGTTTGCGGAGCCTGCCGACCCGCCGGCCGGGGAACCGAACCCGGCCGCGAGCGGCCTACGGCGCGGGCGGCAGGACCCTTAGCAGCGCTTCCAGCGCCCCCGCGAAGGCATGGTCCGGCGGCCTGCCGTACGTCACGACCAGGCCGTCCCGCGGCACGGCGGCACCCGCTTCCGGGGCCGCCGGGTGCGCGAAGGTGCTCAGCCCCTCCAGGGCGAGGCCCTGCCAGCGGGCGGCCTGGACGACGGACTGCTCGGTGCCGGGCGGCAGTTCGAGGACGACGTGCAGGCCCGCCGCGATGCCGCTGACCCGGATGTGCGGCGCCTGTTCGGCCAGCGCGGCGACGAGCTGGTCGCGGCGGCGACGGTAGCGCAGGCGCATTCCGCGTACGTGCCGGTCGTACGCGCCGGACGCGATGAATTCGGCGAGGGTCAGCTGTTCCAGCGCGGAGGTCTGCCACTCCCCCGTGCTCTTGACGGCGAGCACGGGGTCGACGAGGTGGTCGGGGAGCACCATCCAGGCCAGCCGCAGGGCGGGGGCCAGGCTCTTGCTCGCGGTGCCGAGATAGCCGACCCGGTCGGGATCCAGTCCCTGCAAGGCCCCCACGGGCTGCCTGTCGTACCTGAACTCGCCGTCGTAATCGTCCTCCAGGACCAGGCCGCCGGTGGCGCGCGCCCAGTCGACGGCGGCGGCGCGGCGGTCGGGGTGCAGCGGTACGCCGGTGGGGAACTGGTGCGCCGGGGTGAGCAGTGCCGCCCGTACGCCGGGCAGGTCCGCCAGCCGTTCGGTGTCCGCGCCGTGCCCGTCGACCGGGAGCGGGGCGGCGCGCAGCCCGGCGCGGGTCAGCACGTCACGGTGGAAGGAGAGACCGTACGCCTCGGTGCCGACCCCGCGGACGCCCGCGTCCCGCAGCACGCGGGCGAGCAGGCCGAGGCCCTGCATGAACCCGGTGCAGACCACGACGTGCTCGGGGTCGGTCCGTACGCCGCGGGCGCGGGCCAGGTAATCGGCGAGGACGGTGCGCAGTTCGGGGCGGCCGGGGGACGGGCCGTAGCCGAACGCGTCGCTGGGGGCGGCGGTGAGGGCGCGGCGGGCGGCGGCGAGCCAGGCGGCGCGGGGGAAGGCGGAGACGTCCGGGGTGCCGGGCCGCAGGTCGTAGCGCGGGCGGTCGGGCACCGAGGCCCGGGCGGAGGGGCGGCCGGGCGGCGCGGAGCGGGACGGTTCGGCGCGGCGGGCGACGCGGGTGCCGGAGCCCTGCCGGGCGCTGAGCCAGCCCTCGGCGACCAGTTCGGCGTACGCGTCGGCGACGGTGTTGCGGGCGATGCCGAGGTCGGCGGCGAGCGTACGGGAGGAGGGCAGCCGGGTGCCGGGCGCCAGGCGGCCGGTGCGGACCGCGTCCCGCAGGGCCCGCGTCAGGGAGGCGCGCAGCCCGCCGGACCCGGCGAGGTCCAGGTGCAGGTCGCGGCCGAAAGTGGCCCAGGAATCGTCCATGTGAATGGACCATACTCGTGCGCCATTGGCGGCGTAGCGTCACTGGCATGACGACGAACACACAGCCGGCGGGGCATCGGCCGCGTACCGCCATCGCGCGTAACGCGCCCGAGGTGTACCGGGCGATGGTCGCGCTCGACGCGGCGGCCAAGAAGGGCCTGGACCCGGCACTGGTCCACCTGGTGAAGATCCGCGCCTCGCAGATCAACCACTGCGCCTTCTGCATCGACATGCACATCAAGGAAGCCCGCAAGGAGGGCGAGACCGAGGAGCGCGTGTACCTCCTCAACGCCTGGGAGGAGGCCGGCGCCCACTACACCCCCAAGGAACAGGCCGCCCTCGCCCTCACCGAAGCCGTCACCGTCCTCACCGACGGCTTCGTACCGGACGCGGTGTACGAGCGGGCCGCCGCCCACTTCGAAGAGGGCGAACTGGCCCAGCTGATTGCCCTGATCACCACTATCAACGCGTGGAACCGTTTCGGCGTGACCACCCGTATGACCCCCGGACAGGCGTGATGACGACCACCAACGACTCGGCCCGCCTCAACTTCTACAAGCTGGCCCCGGGGGTCTACCAGCCCCTGCTGAACGCGCACATCGCCGCGAAGAAGGGCCTGGGCGACGACGTCCTGGCCGAGCTGGTCCTGATCCGCGCGTCGCAGATCAACCACTGCGCCTTCTGCATCGACATGCACATCAAGGACGCGCAGAAGGCCGGGGTGTCCGAGGAGCGCATCTATCTCCTCAACGCCTGGGAGGAGGCCGGCGCCCACTACACCGCCAAGGAACAGGCCGCCCTCGCCCTCACCGAAGCCGTCACCGTCCTCACCGACGGCTTCGTACCGGACGCCGTCTACGAGCGGGCCGCCGCCCACTTCGAAGAGCGCGAACTCGCCCACCTCATCGCGCTCATCACCACCATCAACATGTGGAACCGCATCAACGTCGCGGTCCGCCAGCCCATCGGGGGTGGCGCGTGACCGCTGCGGCCCTGCGCGCGCTGCACCACGGCCGGGCGGCGGACGATCCGCTCGTCCTGCCCGGCCCCTGGGACGCGGAGAGCGCGCGGATCTTCGCGGCAGCCGGCTTCCCCGCCCTGGCGACCCCCAGTGCCGGGATCGCGGCATCCCTCGGGTACGAGGACGGCAGCACCCCGCCGGACGAGATGTTCGCGGCGGTCGCCCGGATCGTACGGGCCGTGGACGTGCCGGTGACGGCGGACCTGGAGGCCGGGTACGGGCTGCCCGCCCGGGAGCTGGTGGAACGTATCGCCGCGACGGGCGCGGTGGGCTGCAACATCGAAGACACCGACCCTGGCACCGGGACGCTCACCGACGTGGACCGGCAGGCGGACCGGCTGGCGGAGATCCGGGCCGCGGCGGGCGGGGACCTGGTGATCAACGCCCGTACCGACGTGTTCCTGCGCGGCGCGGACGGCGGGACGGACCTGGCGGCGCAGGTCGAGGAGGCGGTGCGCCGCGGGCTGCGGTACGCCGCCGCGGGCGCCGACTGCGTCTACCCGATCCTGGCGCCGTCGGAGGTGCTGCGGGAACTGGCGGACCGGACCGGGCTGCCGGTCAACGCCATCGCCGTACCGGGCGGCCCGTCCCCGCGCGAGCTGGGCGTGGCGGGCGCGTCCCGGGTCACCTTCGGCGGCGGGCTGCACCGGCGGGCGATGGACTCGGTACGGGCGACGGCGGAGGCGCTCCGTACCGGCTGAACCGGCGTGGGGGGGGGGGGGGGGGGGGGGGGGGAGAACCCCACCCCCCCCCCCCCCCCCCCCCTGCCCCACCAACCCCCGTCCCAAACCCCCCCACCCCCCCCCCCCCCCACCCCCCC